>NZ_JARJLT010000311.1 GCF_029335315.1 Pseudomonas citronellolis | reverse complement strand
AGCGGCACCAGAAGGTCTACGCCACCCTCGGCGAGCTGATGGGCCAGTTCCACGCCCTCGCGCTGCACACCTACACCCCCGAGGAGTGGGCCGAGCAGGGCGCGGCGCCGGATTCGCCGACCTGCCGCGGCGGCAGCAAGCACGACCACTGACGCTGCCCGGGTCTTGCGGTAGAATGCGCCAACGCCGGCACCGATTGCCGGCGTTGTCTTTTCCGAGAGTCTGTTTACGATCTCGCGAGCTAGAGCAGAACAAGGCGCAACGACCAACGGGAGTAACAGCCGAAGGCTGGCCCGAAGGGCGAGCGCAGCGAGTCAAACAGGCGAGGAAAGCACCGGGCTCGCGATCGAGTTTAGATAGCTAAATGAGCATTACTCGCCTGTTTTCAACGCAGTTATGCCGACGCGCAGCCGATCGTAGATAGGCTATGACCCGGTCCGCCCTTTACGCGGGCGACCACTGGAGGATGTACCCCATGACCCGCTCCATCGTCGTGGCGGCGCTGTACAAGTTCGTCTCCCTGCCGGACTACGTCGCGCTGCGCGAACCCCTGCTGCAGACCCTGCTCGACAACGGCGTGAAGGGCACCCTGCTGCTCGCCGAGGAAGGCATCAACGGCACCGTGTCCGGCACCCGCGAAGGCATCGACGGCCTGCTCGCCTGGATGCGCCTGGACCCGCGCCTGGCCGATGTCGACCACAAGGAGTCGTACTGCGACGAGCAGCCGTTCTACCGCACCAAGGTCAAGCTGAAGAAAGAGATCGTCACCCTGGGCGTGCCCGGCGTCGATCCCAACCGCCGCGTCGGCACCTACGTCGAGCCGCAGGACTGGAACGCGCTGATCAGCGACCCGGAAGTGCTGCTGATCGATACCCGCAACGACTACGAAGTGGCCATCGGCACCTTCGCCGGCGCCGTCGACCCGCGCACCAAGTCGTTCCGCGAGTTCCCCGAGTACGTGAAGGCCCACTACGACCCGGCGAAGCACAAGAAGGTCGCCATGTTCTGCACCGGCGGCATCCGCTGCGAGAAGGCCTCCAGCTACATGCTCGGCGAAGGTTTCGAAGAGGTCTTCCACCTCAAGGGCGGCATCCTCAAGTACCTGGAGGAAGTGCCCGAGGCCGACAGCCTGTGGCGCGGCGACTGCTTCGTGTTCGACAACCGGGTGACCGTGCGTCACGACCTCTCCGAGGGCGACTACGACCAGTGCCACGCCTGCCGCAACCCGATCTCCGCCCTGGACCGCGCCTCCGAACACTACGCGCCGGGCATCAGCTGCCCGCACTGCTGGGATACGCTGAGCGAGAAGACCCGCGCGAGTGCCCGCGAGCGGCAGAAACAGATCGAGCTGGCGAAGGCGCGCAACCAGCCGCACCCCATCGGCCGCGATCCGCGGCAGGTCGCCCTGGAGGACTGACGCGTGGCCAAGACCCGCCTGCTCTATGTGATGGACCCGATGTGCTCCTGGTGCTGGGGCTTCGCGCCGGTGGCGCAGGCGCTGGCCGAGCAGGCCGAGGCCGGCGGCGTGCCGCTGGCGCTGGTCATGGGCGGGCTGCGCACCGGCCATGGCGCGGCGCTGGAGCCGACCACCCGGCGCTACATCCTCGAGCACTGGCACGCGGTGCAGCAGGCCACCGGCCAGCCGTTCCGCTTCGAGGGCGCGCTGCCCGACGACTTCGTCTACGACACCGAGCCGGCCTGCCGCGCGGTGGTCGCCGCGCGGCGCCTCGACGAGGCGGCCGCCTGGGCACTGGTCAAGGCCATCCAGCAGGCCTTCTACGCCGAGGGCCGCGACACCACCAGCGCCGCCACCCTGGCGCAGCTGGCCGAGTCGGTGGGCCTGCCGCGCATCGAATTCGCCGAGCTGTTCGACAGCGCCGACAGCCACCAGGCGACCCAGGCCGACTTCTCCTGGGCGCGCGACCTGGGCATCGCCGGTTTCCCCACACTGCTGGCCGAGCGCGACGGCCAACTGGCCCTGCTGACCAACGGCTACCAGCCGCTGGAAGAGCTGGCGCCGATGCTCGAACGCTGGCTGGAGCGCGGCCGCCAGGCCTGAACGGGCCACTCTCAGGCCAATCGCTGCACCTCCAGGAAGCCCACGCAAGCCCCCAGGTCATGGCGCACCCCGGCGCTGCCCAGCGCCCGTGCCGGAATGCCGCGCAGCAGGTCGAGCAGGGCCGCGTCGCTGCGGTAGCGCGGGTGCCAGTCGAGCAAGCCTTCCAGATAGGCGATACCGCTCACCCCCGGCTGGAAGTTGCACAGCAGCAGGCGCCCGCCGACGGCCAGGCGGCCGAACAGGTTGCGCAGCAGCTGCGCGGCGCTGGCGTCGTCCAGCTGTTCGAGGGCGTCGGCGGCGTAGATCAGGTCGAAGCCGACCAGCTCGGTCAGGCCGCCGAGCAACTGCGGCAGCCCGCCCGGCCGCGCCTTCACGCCCATCCATGCGTAGCAGCGTTCGATCACTTGCAGGTGCTGGGGGTTGCCGTCGACGGCGATCAGCTGCTGCAGGCGCCCCGGTCGCACGTTGCGCGCCAGGTCCAGTTCGCGCAGGTGCCCGGCGCCCACGCAGAGGATGCGCGCCTGCCCGGCGTGGCGTGCGCAGGCCTGGTCGATTTCCCGTGCCAGCAACTGCCGGCGCAGGCGCAGGGCGCGCGCGGCCGGCGCCTCGCGGGCGTAGCGCTGCAGTTCGGCGTCGCCGGCGCAGGCGGCCAGGTGCGCCGCGTGGCCGTCGATGCCGTACAGGTAGTCGAGCAGCACGGCGTTGCCGAAGCGCTCGCGGGCCTGCGCCGGGCACGGCCGGGGGAACGCCAGGATCGGGTTCGGCGCCTCCTGCGCCGCGAAGCCGCTGTCGCGGTCGTGCAGGCGGCGCAGGGCGTCTTCCAGCTGGCCGATGGCCCGGTCCAGCTGTTCCAGGTCTTGCGGAACTCTTTCGTTGTCCATGCGCCGCCCCTCCCAAGGCACACACGTTGCGCGGACAACGCTATCCGCCGGCGCGTCGCCGGCCATCATTCAAACGAATGAAGGGGCGCGATTCAGGGTTTGGCCAGGCGCGCCAGCAGGTGCACCAGCTCGGCCTGGCGGCCGGTGTCGGTCTTGCGGAACAGCGCGCGCAGCTGGCTGCGCACGGTGTTGATGGAAACCCCCGCGTGGCTGGCGCACTGCTCGGGCGTCAGGCCCTGGACCAGCAGCGTGGCGAGGCGCTGCTCGGCGGCGGTGAAGTCGAACAGGTCGGCGAGCATGGCGCCCTGGGCCGCCTGTTCGAGCAGGGTGAGCAGCACCAGCGGCTTCTGGAACGGCTGGTTGAAGCGCGCCTCGGCGGCCACCGGAGTGGCCAGCAACTCGGCGCCGTCGCCGCCGGGCAGGCGCAGCCAGCCGGCGCGGCGGCGTCCCGAGCGGCCGCCGGCCTGGCGCAGCAGGGCTTGCAGGCGCACGTCCTGCTGGCGCGCGGCGAGGCGCCCGAAACGCGACAGGAACGGGCTGTCGCGGCGCGCCAGGCAGCGCTGCGCGGCCTGGTTGCAATAGAGCACGCGGCCGTCCACGTCGAGCAGCCACAGCGGGTTGGGATGGCGGTCCAGCAGCAGGTCGCGCTTGGCCAGTTCGGCGCGCAGGTCGTTGACCTGCTCGAACATCCGCGCGGCGCGCAGCAGGTGCGGGCTCAGGCGCTGGAGCAGGCGCTGCTCGCCCTGGTTGGGAAAGCGCGCGCCGACGCTGGTCAGCACCGACAGGTAGATGCCCGAGGTGGCCTGTTCATGCAGCTTCAGGCAGGACACGTGGAGCATCCCGTTGGGCCGGTGGAATTCCTGGTAGAAGGGGTCGCGGCCGATGTGCGGCAGGCCGAAGTCGCGCACGTCGTGGTACCAGTCGCCGACCGCGCGGTCGAGCATGAACCGCCGCGACGGGTCGATGTGGCAGAACTCGCGGTTGTAGGCGGCGATGGCGGCCGGGTCGCAGAGGTGGATCTCGCTGGCGTGGGCGCCGCTCTCGCTCTGGTCCCAGAACAGCAGCGCGCCCTGCTGGCGGCCGCTGTGCTCGACCAGCGAGGCGAGCAACGGGCGCCAGGACTCCGGCTCCAGCACGCAGTCGTAGCTGAGCCCGATCAGGTGGTCGTAGCGCTCTTCGAGGTCCTGCTGACGCACCTGTGCCTCCTGGCGGGAGAGTCGGATCGAGCAGAGGTATGGCATATGGCCGGCAGGCTGGCAAGGCGCCATCCGACGATCGTCGCCTCTGCCACCGGTCGGGTGGCGCGGAGCGTCTGCGGCGCGGCTCGGGGCGCGGTGCCAGCGGGGCCCACGGGCTTTCGTCCATGCGCTTTGGGTGACAGCGCGCTTTCCCGGGCTTGAGGAATCGCTACCATGGCGCTATGAGTTAGGGAACAAGAGACGCGCCTGCCTGGCGTGAAAGGGCTTGCCGCCATGCTGTATGGGGCGGGGCAACGAAAGGAATCCGATACAATCCATGGGTGCATCTGGGCAGAGCCGTATTCGCCATGACTCCCGGCTGTTGAAGCTGGTATGGCCGTTCATCCTCGTGGTCCTCCTGCAAGGGCTGCTCGGCGTGGGCAGCCTTTATCTGATCTCCGGTGTGCGCGCCTACGTCGGCGGCGAAAGCCTCTGGTCCAAGGGCCAGAAAGACGCCATCCACTACCTGCAGCGCTACGGCGAGACCCGCGACGCCGAGGACTACCGGCGCTACCAGCAGGCCATCGCCATTCCCCTCGGCGACCGCCTGCTGCGCACCGCGCTGGACAGCCCGCAGCCGGACTACGAGCTGGCGCGCAAGGGCATCCTCGCCGGCGGCAACCATCGCGACGACGTCGACGCCATCATCTGGCTCTACCGCTACTTCCACGACTTCAGCTACTTCCACGACGCGGTGCGCTTCTGGAAGGAAGGCGACCGCTTCCTCGACCAACTCAGCGGCATCGCCGCGGAAATGCACCAGCGCATCCAGAGCAACCAGGTCGGCCCCGGTGACCTGGCCTACTGGGACCAGCGCATCCAGGCGATCAACGAGGGTGTGACCCCGGCCTCGATGGCCTTCAGCGCCGCCCTGGCCGAAGGCTCGCGGGCGGTGATGCGCCTGCTGCTGGTGGCCAACATCGTCAGCGGCCTGACCCTGATCCTCCTGGCGGTCTGGCGCACGCGCAAATCGCTGCTGGCCCAGCGCGCCTTCGAAAGCGCCCTGGGCAGTGAACGCGAGCGCGCGCAGACGACCCTGGCGGCGATCGGCGACGCCGTGATCACCATCGACGAAAACGCCTGCATCGCCTACCTCAACCCGGCCGCCGAACGCATGATCGGCTGGGAGAGCGAGATGGCCGTGGGGCTGCCGCTGAAGTCGCTGCTGCGTATGCTCGACGAAGGTTCGGAGGAAGAAGACCTGGCGCTGATCGGGCAGATCCTGCGCGGCGAGGTGGAGGCCGGCAGCGAGACCAGCAAGCTGCTGCAGCGCCTGGACGGCAGCGGCGTGGTGGTGACCCTGGTGGGCACGCCGATCCGCGTCGAGGGGCGCATCGTCGGCGCGGCCCTGGTGCTGCACGACATGACCCGCGAGCGGCAGTACATGGAAAGCCTGTCCTGGCAGGCCACCCACGACGCCCTGACCGGCCTGAGCAACCGCCGCGAATTCGAATTCCGCCTGCAGCAGGCGCTGGAGCGCAGCGCCCACCGGAGCGACCGCCACAGCCTGATGTACCTGGACCTGGACCAGTTCAAGCTGGTCAACGACACCTGCGGGCACGCCGCCGGCGACGAACTGCTGCGCCAGGTCTGCAGCCTGCTCGAAGGCTGCCTGCGCGAGGGCGACACCCTGGCCCGCCTGGGCGGCGACGAATTCGGCGTGCTGCTGCAGAGCTGCCCGCCGGAGGTCGCCGTGCAGATCGCCGAGAGCCTGCGGCAGACCGTGGAGAACCTGCACTTCGTCTGGGACCGGCGGCCCTTCAACATTACCGTCAGCATCGGCGTGGTGCACGTCTCGGCCATGCTGGTGTCGGTGGAGGAAGCCCTGCGCTGCGCCGACATGGCCTGCTACCTGGCCAAGGAAAAGGGCCGCAACCGCGCCCAGGTGTTCAGCCCGGACGATAGCGAACTGTCGCTGCGCTTCGGCGAGATGGCCTGGGTGCAACGCATCCGCCAGGCCCTGGAGGAGGACCGCTTCTGCCTCTACGCCCAGCGCATCCAGGCGGTCGACCCGAACAGCGACGAGGGCCTGCACGTCGAGTTGCTGCTGCGCCTGCTGGACGAGAACGGCCGCCTGGTGCCGCCGAACAACTTCATTCCGGCCGCCGAGCGCTACGGCCTGATGCCGCAGATCGACCGCTGGGTGGTCAAGCGCGCCTTCGACCTGCTGGCGCAGCGCCGCGAGGCCGGCTGCGAGCCGATCGCCACCTGCGCGATCAACCTGTCCGGAGCGACCATCGGCGACGCCGCCTTCATCGAGATGCTCCGCGAGCTGCAGCCGGCCTACGGGCTGGCGGCGGAAAGCATCTGCTTCGAGGTCACCGAGACCAGCGCCATCGCCAACCTGGTCAGCGCCACCCAGTTCATCCACGACCTCAAGGGCATGGGCTACCGCTTCTCGCTGGACGACTTCTGCGCCGGCATGTCCTCCTTCGTCTACCTCAAGCACCTGCCGGTGGATTACCTGAAGATCGACGGCAGCTTCATCAAGGACATGCTCGAGGACCCGATCGACCGCGCCATGGTCCAGGTGATCAACCAGATCGGCCACGTGATGGGCAAGCGCACCGTGGCCGAGTTCGTCGAGTCGGTGGAAATCCTCGAGGCGCTGCGCGAGATCGGCATCGACTACGCCCAGGGCTATGCGCTCGGCCGGCCGCAGCCGTTCGGCCGGCACTACTCGAGCCAGGCCGAGCCGGCGGTGGCGGAACCGGACACAACCTCCGGACGGTGACAGCCGGTTGGCCGTCATCTAGTCTGGTGGCCGATGTCACTTGTGTGCACAGGGATGGCCAGCATGAACGAGACTTTCCTCCGCGTCGGACCCTTGAAGGACCTGGACAGCTACCCGCAGTGGGCGCAGGACCTGGTCAGCGCCTGCCAGCCGGCGCGCTGCGCGGTGTCCGGCCACGCGTTCTACCAGCGCATGCGCGACGGCCAGGTGTCGGCGCAGACCATGCGCACCTACCTCATCGGCGGCTGGCCGGTGGTCGAGCAGTTCCCCCTGTACATGTCGCAGAACCTGCTGAAGACCCGCTTCGGCCGCTCGCCCGGCGAAGACATGGCGCGGCGCTGGCTGATGCGCAACATCCGCGTCGAACTCAACCACGCCGACCACTGGCTGCGCTGGGCCGAGGCCTACGGCGTGGGCCTGGCGGCGCTGCGCGCGCAGGACGTGCCGGAGCCGCTGCACGCCCTCGGCCACTGGTGCTGGCACACCAGCGCCGCGGACGACCTGGCGGTGGCCATGGCCGCCACCAACTACGCGGTGGAAGGGGTGACCGGGGACTGGTCGGCGCTGGTCTGCTCCACCGACGCCTACGAGCAGACCCTGCCGGCCGAGCAGCGCAAGGGCGCGATGAAGTGGCTGCGGCTGCACGCCCACTATGACGACGAGCATCCCTGGGAAGCCCTGGAAATCATCTGCACCCTGTGCGGCGAGGGGCCTTCCGCGGAGCGCTGGGACGAGCTGCGCGCGGCCATCTGCAAGAGCTTCCGCTACATGGAACTGTTCCTCGACCATTGCCTGGCCCAGGAACTCAGCGGCAGCGTGCGCCGGCCACAGGTGCGCGTGGCCGGCTAGCGCCGCCGTCAGGGCAGCAGGATGTTCTTGTCGCTGCTGCCCTCGTTCACTTCGCGATAGCGCAACAGGCCCTCGCTCAGCGGCGACTCGCGCAGCCCCTCGGGGCGCGGCAGGCGGCCTTCGTCGAACCACTGGCCGAACTGTTCGAGCATGCGCGCGCAGGCCACTGTGTCGTACAGCAGCGAATTCACCCCCACCAGTACGCCGCCGCGGCGGTACAGCGCCAGCGCTGGCAGCTGCACCTGGCCGTCCACCGGCGCGGCGATGATGGCGATGCGGCCGAAGGTGGCCAGCGCCGGCACCGCCGCCGGCAGCCAGAAGCCGGTGGTATCGAAGATCACCTCGGCGCCGCCGGGGAACACCGCGTTGACCTGTTCGGCCAGGCGTTCCGGCTGCTCCAGCAGCAAGCTGGGGATGCCGCGGGCCTGCAGCTCGGCCACCTGCTCGCTGCGCCGTACCCCGGCCAGCACCTCGGCGCCACGGGCGCGGGCCAGGTCCAGCGCGGCGGCGCCCACGGCGCCGGCGCCGATCACCAGCAGGCGGGTGCCGGCGCGCACGTCGCTGCGCTCCAGGGCGTCCCAGGCGGTGGTGTAAGGCACCCCGCAGCTGGCGGCCTGGGCGAAGCTCAGCGACTGCGGCATCAGCGCCACGCCGCCGGCCGGCAGGGTGAGCATGCCGGCGTGGCTGCCGTCGCGCAGGAACCCCGGCCCCTTGCCGGTGCCCCACACGGACTTGCCGAGCAGGTCGGCCGGACCTTGCACCACCACGCCGGCGAAATCGCGGCCGGGCACGCGGGGCAGGGTGGTGTAGGGGAAGCGGCCGAGGACGTTCTTCACGTCGCTGGGGTTGAGGCCGGCGGCGCGCACCTCCACCAGCACCTCGCCGGCGGCGGGCACGGGGGTGGGCAGCTCGACCAGTTGCAGGGCGTCGAGGTCGCCGGTACGGGCGAATTGCAGGGCTTGCATGGCAGTCTCCGTCAGTGGGGGATTCAGTGGAACCAGCGCAACAACAGCTCGCGCCCGACCGGCAGCAGGCTCTCGCCCAGCTGCATGCCGAGCAGGCCGACCAGGGCCACCAGCGGCGGCGCCGGCGACCGGAAGTCGAGCAGGTTGTAGAGCACACCGACGGCGACGCCGATGGCCAGTGAGATCAGGTAGTTCATGGGGGCGTCCGGGGCGTTCGGTGGAATGCCTGCAGTCTAGGCGCGCGACCGCGCCGGCATCGGCCAAGGACTTCGGAGTTTCGGACAGATTGTCGAAGGCGGGATCTCTTGCGCACCCACGCTAATCCGTCATCCCGCGTTCGCGGGAATGACAGGGTCGAGTGCGGAGTTTCCCC
>NZ_JARJLT010000310.1 GCF_029335315.1 Pseudomonas citronellolis | reverse complement strand
GGAGCTGGCTGTGCTTTTAGTGCACGTCCTTCCAGTATTCGCGCTTGAGCAGGTAGGCGAACACGAAGAAGAAGGCCAGGAACAGCAGGACGTAGGTGCCGATGCGGTGGGACTCCAGCTTGTTCGGGTCTGCCGAGTAAGCCAGGAAGGTCACCAGGTTCTTCACCTTCTCGTCGAACTGCGCTTCGGTCAGCTGGCCGGTCTTCGGCACGATGGTGAGCTGGTCACAGGCCTCGTGGGTCAGCGGCGTGCCGGTCAGCGGATCGAACTGCTTCTTGCCATTCTCCACGACCTGGATCTGCTTGCAACCGATAACCTGGCGACCCTGCACGCTACCCAGCACGTTGGGCATGCCGACGTTGGGGAACACCTTGTTGTTCACACCCCAGGGACGCTTGGGGTCCTCGTAGAACGAACGCAGGTAGCTGTACAGCCAGTCGGCGCCGCGTACGCGGGCGACCAGGGTCAGGTCCGGCGGCGCGGCGCCGAACCACACCTTGGCGTCGGCCGGTTTCATGCCGATTTCCATGTGGTCGCCAATCTTCGCCCCGGTAAAGGCGATGTGGCTGAGCATCAGCTCCTCGGGAATCCCGAGATCCCTGGCGACACGCTCGTAACGCTGGAACTTGGCGCTGTGGCAACCCATGCAGTAGTTGGCGAAGGTACGTGCGCCATCCTGCATGGCGGCTTTGTCGGTCAGGTCGATGTCGACGTGATCGAGGGCCGGTCCGTGGCCTTCGGCGGCGAAGCCGAAGAGGGGCACCAGGGCCAGAATCAATGCTGCGAATTGCTTTTTCATCAGCCAGTCACCCTTTCCGGAACCGGTTTGGTTTTCTCCATCCGGGTGTAGAACGGCATCAGGATGAAGAAGGCGAAGTACAGGATGGTGCACAGACGCGACAGCGTGGTGCCCAGCGGCGACGGAGCTTGCGAGCCGTAGTAGCCGAGGATGACGAACGACACCGCGAAGACCACCAGCCAGATCTTGCTCAGCCAGCCCTTGTAACGCATCGAACGCACCGGGCTACGGTCCAGCCAGGGCAGCACGAACAGCACGGCGATGGCGGCGCCCATGGCGATGACGCCCATCAGCTTGTCCGGAACGGCGCGCAGGATCGCGTAGAACGGGGTGAAGTACCACACCGGGGCGATGTGTTCCGGGGTCTTGAACTGGTTCGCCATCTCGAAGTTGGGCTTCTCGAGGAAGAACCCGCCCATTTCCGGGAAGAAGAAGATCACGGTGCAGAAGACGAACAGGAAGACCACTACGCCGACGATGTCCTTGACGGTGTAGTACGGGTGGAACGGGATGCCGTCCAGCGGAATGCCGTTCTCGTCCTTCTTCTTCTTGATGTCCACGCCGTCGGGGTTGTTCGAGCCGACTTCGTGCAGCGCCAGGATGTGCAGCACGACCAGGCCGAGCAGGACGATCGGCAGGGCGATCACGTGCAGGGCGAAGAAGCGGTTCAGGGTGATGCCGGAAATCAGGAAGTCACCGCGAATCCACTGCGCCAGGGCCTCGCCGACCACCGGGATGGCACCGAACAGCGAGATGATCACCTGGGCACCCCAGTAGGACATCTGGCCCCAGGGCAGCAGGTAGCCCATGAAGGCCTCGGCCATCAAGGCGAGGTAGATCAACATGCCGAACAGCCACACCAGCTCGCGCGGCTTCTGGTAGGAGCCGTAGAGCAGGCCGCGGAACATGTGCAGGTAGACCACGACGAAGAACGCCGAGGCACCGGTGGAGTGCATGTAGCGGATGATCCAGCCGTAGTCCACATCGCGCATGATGTATTCCACGGAGGCGAAGGCTTCTTCCGAGGACGGCGTGAAGCTCATGGTCAGCCAGATGCCGGTGAGGATCTGGTTGACCAGCACCAGCAGCGCCAGGGACCCGAAGAAGTACCAGAAGTTGAAGTTCTTCGGCGCGTAATACTTGCTCAGATGGTCTTCCCACATCTTGGTAGCGGGGAAGCGGGCATCGACCCAAGCCATGAACTTGTTCATCAGGCTTTCTCCTGGTCCACGCCGATGGTCAGCACATCACCATCGAGGCTATAGGGCGGAATCGGCAGGTTCAGGGGCGCGGGCTGGCCCTTGTAGACGCGACCGGCCAGATCGTAGTGGGAGCCGTGGCAGGGGCAGAAGTAGCCACCCTTCCAGTCCGGGCCGAGGTCGGCGGGAGCGACTTCCGGGCGGAAGGTCGGCGAGCAGCCCAGGTGGGTGCAGATACCGACGATGACGGCGAGCTCGGGCTTGATGGAGCGCAGCTTGGGATCGACGTAGGTGGGCTGGTCGGAGGCCTTCGACTCCGGGTCGGCCAGTTGGCCATCCAGGGTGGGCAGTGCGTCGAGCATTTCCTTGGTTCGGTGCACCAGGAACACCGGCTTGCCGCGCCATTCAGCGATGACCTGCTGGCCTGGCTCGATCTTGCCGACGTTCACCTTCACCGGTGCGCCAGCCGCCTTGGCCTTGGCACTGGGGAACCATGACCCCACGAACGGGACCGCAGCTCCGACAGCTCCCGCGGCGCCGACCACCGAAGTGGCCGCGACGAGGAAGCGGCGCCGGCCTGCATTCACGCCGTCATTACTCATTCAGTCGTCTCCCATCAGCATTTAGCCCGTTATCTTCTCGGGCCTTTGAGTAAAAGTTGTGCCGCAGAAAAATTCGCCAAATGTTAAATAAAAGCCCTGTAGCTGACAAGGTAATTACCTTTCAAGCAAAAGCTGGAGCCCTTGCACCACGCGGCTTTCAAGCGTGCGACACCTTGCCGCATAAATTGCCGACCCTCTTAATCCTAGGCATAAAAAAACGCCCAGTCCTCTCGGCGCTGGGCGTTTTTTTCGAAGCGTCGTATTAACGCTTGGAGTACTGCGGACGCTTACGCGCTTTACGCAGACCAACTTTCTTACGTTCAACCTCACGAGCATCGCGGGTGACGTAGCCGGCTTTGCGCAGGGCGCTGCGCAGGGTTTCGTCGTACTCGATCAGGGCACGGGTGATACCGTGACGGATCGCGCCGGCCTGGCCGCTGACACCACCACCGACGACGGTGACGTAGATGTCGAACTTCTCGGTGTTCTCGGTCAGCTCGAGCGGCTGACGAACGACCATGCGAGCGGTCTCGCGGCCGAAGAACACGTCCAGGCTGCGGTTGTTGATGGAGATATTGCCGGTACCCGGACGCAGGAATACGCGTGCGGTAGCGGTCTTACGACGGCCAGTGCCGTAATTTTGAGTCGCCGACATGATGTGCTATCCCGTTAAATCTTCAGTTCTTGAGGCTGCTGAGCGGTGTGCGGGTGGTTGGCACCCTTGTACACTTTCAGCTTGCGGTACATGTCGCGACCCAGCGGGTTCTTCGGCAGCATGCCTTTGACGGCGATCTCGATGACGCGCTCGGGAGCCTTGGCAATCAGCTTCTCGAAGTTGATCGACTTGATACCGCCCGGGAAGCCCGAGTGATGGTAGTACATCTTGTCGGTGGCTTTGGCGCCGGTGACACGAACCTGTTCGGCGTTGATGACGACGATGTAGTCGCCGGTGTCAACGTGCGGGGTGTATTCCGGCTTGTGCTTGCCGCGCAGGCGGGTAGCGATTTCGGTAGCCAGACGACCCAGGGTCAGGCCAGCAGCGTCGACGACGAACCAGTCGCGCTTAACAGTTTCTGGTTTCGCGGTGAAAGTTTTCATTCGTTATAGCCTCAGGGGCCGCCTGAAAATAAGACGGCGAATCTTACTGGACAGTGGTTGCCTTGACAAGTCAAGGACAGCCAGAAACAGACACGATTTGGGGCTCGGGTCAGTGTGCGTCCGTAACGACTAGATGTATCAATCGGCAGGCGTGGCATCCCCCACCGATGAAAGGCTGGCGAATTATGCAGATTCCGGCAGAATTTACAACCTTGTTAACCATTTGATTTCACGAGGAGACGCCATGGAGTACCGCCCGCTCGGCCGCACCGGACTGAACGTCAGCGCACTGTGCCTGGGGACCATGACCTGGGGCGAGCAGAACACCGAGAGCCAGGCCTTCGCGCAAATCGACCTGGCCAAGGCCGCCGGCCTCAACTTCATCGATACCGCCGAGATGTACCCGGTGCCGCCGAGGGCCGAAACCTACTCGCGCACCGAACAGATCATCGGCAACTGGTTCCGCCAGCGCGGCGACCGCGCCGACTGGATTCTCGCCAGCAAGGTCGCCGGCCCCGGCAACGGCATCGCGCACATCCGCGACGGCCAGCTCAGGCACGACCGCAAAAACATCGTGGCCGCCCTCGACGCCAGCCTGAAGCGCCTGCAGACCGACTGGATCGACCTCTACCAACTGCACTGGCCCGAGCGCAGCACCAACTTCTTCGGCCAGCTGGGCTACCAGCACAAGGAGCAGGACTTCACGCCGCTGGAGGAAACCCTGGAAGTGCTCGACGAGCAGGTGCGCGCCGGCAAGATCCGCCACATCGGCCTGTCCAACGAGACGCCCTGGGGCACCATGCGCTTCCTGCAACTGGCCGAACAGCGCGGCTGGCCGCGCGCGGTGTCGATCCAGAACCCCTACAACCTGCTCAACCGCAGCTTCGAGGTGGGCCTGGCGGAAATCGCCATTCGCGAACAGTGCGGCCTGCTGGCCTACTCGCCGCTGGCCTTCGGCATGCTCTCGGGCAAGTACGACAACGGCGCACGCCCGGCCAACGCGCGGATCACCCTGTTCAGCCGCTTCACCCGCTATACCAACCCGCAGAGCGAGCGCGCCTGTGCCCGCTACGTGGCGCTGGCCCGCGAGCACGGCCTGGACCCGGCGCAGATGGCCCTGGCCTTCGTCACCCGCCAGCCGTTCGTGACCAGCAACATCATCGGCGCGACCTCGCTGGAGCAACTGGAGAGCAACCTCGCCAGCTTCCAGCTGCAGTTGTCCGATGAGGTCCTGGCCGGCATCGAGGCGATCCACAAGGACCAGCCGAACCCCGCGCCCTGAGAGCCC
>NZ_JARJLT010000030.1 GCF_029335315.1 Pseudomonas citronellolis | reverse complement strand
CGGAACTCCCGCCCCGGTTTCGCCCTCCATGGAATAAGCGCATTTCCGGGAGCCCCCCATGCACACCAGATTGCTCGCCTCCGCCCTGACCCTGGCGTTGCTGCCCATGGCCGGCTCGGCCTGGGCCTTCTGCTCCGACCAGGAAGCCCTGGCCAAGGCCCGCCAGGTCGCCGACAAGGTCGCCGCCATCACCGACCGCGACCCGCAGACGGCCAAGCGCCTGAACCAGCAACTCGCCGCCATGCAGAAGAGCCGCTCGAGCAACGAGCGCCCCGACGATTGCGCGGCCTACGACCAGATGCTCAAGGAGCTGGAGCAGAGCGCCGCCAAGGCCAAGTCCAAGCCCTGAGTCCGTAACAGCCTGTCATCGCCGCGCCAGGCCCGGCGGCAGACGCTCCGGCGTCCGCATGCTAAGGTGGCCGCTGCCTGACGAATGCCCCCGAGGAGCGCAATGCGCACACCCGCTTCACCCCTCCGCCTGTTCCCCTTCTGCCTGACCCTTCTCAGCGCCTGCGTCCTCTCCGCCTGCGCCGACGCCCCTGCGGCGAACGCCCCGGCGAGCGCCGCCAGCGCCCTGCAGAGCCTCGACGGCCAACCGCTGCCAAGCGTCAGCTTCGAGACCTGGCGCGATGGCTTCCGCCAGCAGGCGCTGGCCGGCGGCATCAGCGCGCAGACCTTCGACCAGGCCTTCGCCGGCGTCGAACCCGACCCCGCGGTGATCACCGCCGACCGCAGCCAGCCGGAGTTCACCCGACCGGTCTGGGAGTACCTGGCCGGCGCCGTGTCCCCGGCGCGCATCCGCAACGGCCAGGGCAAGCTCGCGCAGAACTCAGAGCTGCTGCAACGCATCGACAGCCGCTACACGGTCGACGCCGAAGCGGTGGTGGCGATCTGGGGCATGGAAAGCAACTTCGGCAGCAACATGGGCGAGCGCAACGTCATCCGCTCCCTCGCCACCCTGGCCTACGAAGGGCGCCGCCCGGACTTCGCCCAGGCACAGTTGCTCGCCGCCCTGCAGATTCTCCAGCACGGCGACGTGCCGCCGCGCTACATGGTCGGTTCCTGGGCCGGCGCCATGGGCCAGACACAGTTCGTCCCGACTACCTACAACCAGTACGCGGTGGACTTCGACGGCGACGGCCGGCGCGACATCTGGGGTTCCTCCGCCGACGCCCTGGCCTCCACCGCCAACTACCTCCAGGCCTCGGGCTGGAAGCCAGGGCAAAGCTGGGGCTTCGAGGTGCGCCTGAGCCAGGGCTTCGACTACGCCCTGGCCGACATGTCCATCCGCAAGCCGATCAGCGAATGGCTGCGCCTGGGCGTGCAACCGGCCAGCGGCATGCTGCCCAGCAGCCCGCAGGCCAGCGCCACGCTACTGCTGCCGGCCGGCTACCGTGGCCCGGCGTTCCTGGTGCTGGACAACTTCCGCGCCATCCTGCGCTACAACAACTCGACCTCCTACGCCCTGGCCGTGGGCCTGCTGGCCGACAGCTTCAAGGGCCTGGGGCGCATCGAGGCCAGCTGGCCGCTGCAGGACCGCCCGCTCAGCCGCAGCGAACGCATCGCCCTGCAGCAGAACCTGGCCGCCCGCGGTTACCAGCCGGGCAACCCGGACGGCATCATCGGCGCCAACACTCGCACCGCCATCCGCGCCTTCCAGCAGAGCCAGGGGCTGCCCGCCGACGGCTACCCCACCCCGGCGCTGCTGACTCGCCTGCAGCAAGCCGATTGATGCCAGCGGCGGGCCGGCACCACGGCCCGCCCCGGGTTCAGCGCCCCAGCGGCACCTCGCGCTCGCGCAGGGCGCCGTAATCGTCGATCCAGCGGTAGCGCACCCGAGCGCTGGCGGACGCCTGCGCGCCCATGCCCTGCAAGGGAAAGTCGGTGCTGGCGCCGGGCGCGACCATGCCCCCGTCGGCCACCCCGCGACGCCCGCCATCCTGCAGCAGCATCTGGTCCAGCGAGACGTGGTAGGCACTGAGGTTGCTCGCCCGCAACAGCGCCCCGCCGCGCCCATCCGGCAGCAGGCGCCAGGACAGCGACTCGGCCGCACCTGCCGGGCTGCCCGACAACCCCGGCGGCCGGAACAGCAGCTTGATCCGGCTGCGATAGGCCAGTTGCAGGTAATTGCTCTCGCCCGCCTGGGGCTGCGGCGGAATGTCCATGACATTGAGCCAGAACAGCGACTCGCGGTCCTGCGGCAGTACGGCCTGGTGGGTGAACATCACCCGCAGGGCGACGCCCTTGCCCGCGTCCATGCGCAGGATCGGCGGCGTTACTAGGAACGGTGCATCGGCGTTGTCCGGCCGCGACTCCGGATCGCCGCCATCGACCCAGGCCTGGACCAGGCGAGGCACGCGCTCGGGGTTCTGCAACTGCAGCGTGACCTCGCGCTCACCTGCCGGGTAGACCAGCCGCGTGCCACCGAGCACCACGCTGGCCTGGGCCCAGGGCGCGACCAGGGCCAGGGCGAAGGCGAATACAGCGCCTCTCTTCATCGGTCCGCTCGCTTCATTCATAGAACAACGTGAACATCGCCGAGGCGCGCACGGCGCCCCCGGTGATGCCGGTGGAAGTCTTGTAGTACTTGGCCGCCAGAGGAATCGAAACCGGCAGGTTGGTGCCCGAGACGGTAGTCCGGGCCAACTTGGTGGACAGCGGCAGCACCGTGGTGCTGGAGGTGTCTCCCTGGAACAGCTGGATGCCCACGCCGGTCGCGAAACCCGGGCCGACGGCATTGTTCAGGACATTGGTGACACTCGTGCCGCTCACCGGGTCGATCTTGTAGCTGACCTTGAAGTTGCCGCTGCACAGCAGGGCGATGCTGAACCCAACGGCCTTGGCGTTGTTGCTCATCACCCCGGTGCCCGCCGGGAAGTCCGCGAGCGTCACCCTTGGCATGCGCACATGCACGTCGGTGCCCGAGGTGATCTGGCAGGACGGCGCGCTGATGGTGGTCTGCCCAGCCAGGGTCAGCCGCGACACCTCGATGGCGTTGTAGAACACCTGCGACTGGCCGCCGATCTGCACGACGCCGGGGCTGACATCGCCGGTCTTCACCAGGTACGCCCAGAACTGCGTGAAAGGGTCGTAGGTGCCGGCCGAATAACTCCAGTTCAGCGCCGAGACCTCCGACCAGTTGAGGTTGTTGGTGACCCCGGCCGATAGCGGATCGGACACGCAGGAACTCATGCCGACGTTGCACCAGAACACCGCGACGCCGATGCCGGGCACGTTGGTGGCATGCACGGTCGGCTTGCCGGTGGCCTGGCCGATGCCGCTGGCGAGGCGCCCGCTGACGCGGCCGGCCGAGCAGCTATTGAGCTTGCCGGTGGCCGCCCAGGTCCAGCCCGAGCTCCACAGCGGCGCCCCCACCGGCGTGTCCCGGGGAACCGACAGCGCCGCCGGCAGGGTCAGGCTGAGGATGCCCGGGCCGGCATACCCCGAGCCGCCGTTGCCCCACGAGCAGTCGGCCCGCGCCAGCGCCGGGCAAAGCAGCGCCAGGCTCAACGCGACCAGCGCCCCCAGTTGTTTCATTGCCACCTCGCTCGGTTGTCCGTGACCACACCGATACCGCTCGAAACCCATCGACACCAGCCGCTCCCTCCCAGTTTAGCGATACCCTCGCATCGCGCTTGTGGCACCGGCGAGCTCAGCGCCGGGCCACCTCTCGTTTCACACAGAGCGCCTCAGCCTGCAGGAAGGGCGCCGTCGAGTCGGACCTGGCGGCGGGCAACTGATAGTCGGCCTGGCACTCGCGTGCAGCGCCCTCGCCCCAGCGCACCAGGATGCGCCCGCGCTGCGCCTCGCTGCGCAGGAACACCCGGCTCCCCTGACCGACCAGGGTCAGGCTGCCGCCCTTGGCGTCCAGTACCTCGGCGCCAACCGGCAGGGCCTGCCCCTGCTCGTCGCGCAACGTCAGCAGCACGGGTTTGCCGGTCACGGTCGGGTACTTGAGCAACACCACCGAGCCATGCCGCGGCGCCACACTCTGTTCGGTCAGTTGCAGCTCGACCTCTTCGGACATGCCCTTGGGGTCGAGCGCCACGGCGTTGTGACGATAAGGCGTCAGACCGGTGACCACGGCATAGCCATTGCCGCCGACCTTGCCACCATTGCTGTTGAGCACCGCCGCCCCCTCGGCGCCCGCGGCCTCGACCAGGGCCTTGGTCTCGCCCTGGTCCTGGCTGAAGTTCACCCCGCCGCCATGCACCAGCACGCTGCCACTCATGCCGGCGCCGAGCTGGCGGGAGTCCTCGCCATTGCTGACACTGGCCGACAGCGAGGTTTTCGACGCCCGGTACTGCGCGTTGGCGCCGGTGCTGGTGCTGGTCGCACCGTTGCCGCTGCTGCGCGAACCGTGGACGCTGTAGCCGAACTGGCTACGCTCGCCCAGGGAGCCACTGACACCGACCTGGGAGCTCAGGTCGCCATTGCCGCCGCGGCTCACCGAGCTGCTCAGGTAGGGCGCCCGAGGGGAACTGCCCAGCGGTATCGAAACCGTCAGCATGTACTGGGTATCGGACTCGCCGCCCGGCGAACGGGTACGCCCGGCCGACAGGTTGAAACTGCCCCAGTTGAAGCTGTTGGAATAGCCGGCCTGGAAACTGCTGTCGCCACTCTTGCCGGTGTTCCAGTAGTTCTGTGTCGAGCCGCTGAGATAGAAACTGCCCAGGCTGTCGCCGAGGGGCTGGTTGATGTTCGCCTGGACCCGGCTGCGCTGGCGGAAGGCTCGTGAGCCATGGCTGTCGTCCAGCGCCTGGACGTAGTCGCCGAAGCCGAGGTAGCCGTCGCTGGAGAAGCGGTAGCCGGCCACGACGAAGTTGGTTCGGGTGGATTCCAGCAGCTTGCTGTAGCTGATCCGGTAGCTCTGGCCGCTGGAGGCGCCGGCGAGCTCCTGCGTCTCGGGCAGCCCCTTGGCCCGGGAATGGGTGACGTCGAAGGCGAAGGCGCCCACCGAGGTGCTCAGCGCCAGCCCGCCCTGCACGGCCAGGTAGTTCTCCGCCACTATGCTGCCGCCGTAGCCGGTCCAGAGGTTGGACATGCCGCGCTGGTAGGTGCCCTGGACGAAGTGCGGCTGGCTGGAAAGCTGCTCGTCGCGGTACCGGCCCGCCACCACGTTGTAGCGCGAGGTACCGGGGCGCAGCAATTGAGCGACGTTGGCGAAGGGCACGGTAAAGCTCTTCACCCGCCCGTCGGACTCGCTGACGGTGACCTCGAGGTCGCCGGCGTAGCCGGTGCCATGCAGATCG
Source organism: Pseudomonas citronellolis (assembly GCF_029335315.1). GTDB lineage: Bacteria > Pseudomonadota > Gammaproteobacteria > Pseudomonadales > Pseudomonadaceae > Pseudomonas > Pseudomonas citronellolis_A. Next base: position 19,387 of record NZ_JARJLT010000030.1, on the reverse strand, counting down.
TCGATGACGAAAGGTCCCGGCGCCACCGTGGTTTCGTAGAGCAGGTTGCCGGCCTGGCGCACCGTGACCCGCGCATTGGTCTCCGCCGTGCCGCGGATCGCCGGGGCGAAGCCACGCTGCGAATCGGGCAGCATGCGCTCGTCGGAAGCGAGCTGGACGCCGGTGTAGGGCACACTGTCGAACAGGTCCGACGGGGTGTAGTACTCGCCCAGGGTCAGCTGCGATTTCAAGGCGGTAACGTCGCGCTGGGCGTAGCTGCTGATCGCGTCGTACTGGCTGGTGGCGGGGCCGCCATCGCCGCTGCTGCGGCTGTAGCTGCCGTTGTGGCGCAGGCGCCAGTCACCCAGGTTCAGGCCGCCGTTGAAGCCGGCGTAGTACTGGTTGCGCACGTTGCCAGCGACGTCGGTGCGGAAGGCGTTGGTGTTGTAGTCGACGAAACCGGCGGTGATGCCGCGATCCCAGTCCTGCGGGTCTACGTAGCCGCGCTCGGCCCTGCTCAGGTAGGCCTGGGGGATGCTCAGGTCGGCGCGCAGTTCGGCGAGGTCGAAGTCCACCCTGGCTTCGGGCACCAGCTTGTCCAGTTCGACGCAGTCGGCGTCTTCCAGCAGGCGCTTGGCAGCCTTCGGGTCCGGCAACTTCCCGGTGTTCAGGCCCAGCCCGGCGAGCTGGCTGCGCTTGAAGCAGTAGCGCGGCGCGGCGCCCTGGGTCTCGGCGCGAACGCTGAGCTCCTGGCGGCCGACCCAGTTCCGGTTGACGTACACGTCGACCCGGTAGCTGCCGGAAGCCGGCGGATTGCCCTGCTCGAAACGCGACAGGTCGACCGGCTTGCCATCGGCGCCGCGCAGGAAATCCTGGTTGAACTGCGCGTAGCCTTCCGACTCACCTTCGGCCGCTTCGGCGATGGCGCCGAACAGCACGCCGAAGCCGGCGAATACGGCGTACCCGATGAACGGCAAACCCCGGCTAGAACCCACAGCAGCGCCCAGCATCACCTTCTCGCCCTCTTCACGTCAGGAACCCGCCACCCACGCCATGCGCTCGCGGCTCAATGCACGGCGGCCCGTTGCTCCGCGCCCACGCCGTAGTCGCTCATCCAGCGGTAATGCAACTGGCCACCGGAGGCTTTGCCGGCAAGGCCCCTGAGGGGGAAGTCATGGCTCGAGAAGGGCGCGATCATGCCCTGGCCGGCGTCGTAGCGGCGGCCACCCTGCTCCAGGCTCAGGGCGCTATAGGAAACGTGATATGGGCTGGCGTTCTTGCCGCGCAGGGCGTAGCCGCCGGCCACCGCCACCACTTGCCAGTCCACCTGCTTGACGGCGCTGGGGAGATCGCCCGCCAGGCCTGCCGGGCGATAGAAAAGCTTCAGCCGCGTACGCACCGCCACCTGCATGAAGCTGCGCCCGTCGGCCTTGGGCAGCGGCGGGATTTCCAGGGCGTTGAGCCAGAACAGCGACTCGCGATCCTTCGGCAGCGCGGCGCCGGTGAAGGTCAGGCGCACGCTCTGCGACTTGTTCGGGTCGATACGAAAGATCGGCGGGGTGAGCAGGAAAGGCGCATCGGCGTCCTGCGGCTGGCTCTGGATGTCGCCACGGTCGACCCAGACCTGCATGAGCGAAGGCGTACGGCCTTCATTGTTCAGCTTGACCGTGACTTCGCGCTCGCCGGCCGGGTAGATCACCCGCGTACCATCGATAGTGACGCCGGCCTGGACCAACGGCGAACACAGGGCAGTGAACGCGCCGGCCAGCAGCCAGGCGTGGAAGGGAAGTTTCATGGCGGACCTCGGTGGGTATCCCGGGGTCGCCCCCGGGAAGGACACAGGGGAGTTACTGGTAGCTCATGGTGTACTGGATCGAGGTGCGCAGCTGGCCAGCGGTGGTGTCGGCGTTCTTCGCCACGTACTTGGCGACGAAATCCAGCACCACGTTGTTGCTGCCATCGGCGACGGCGGTATAGGAGGCCGAGTCGCCGAAGTTGGCCAGGTTGATCCGGGTGCTGCCATCCTGCTGGAAGATGCCGATCTGCGCGTCGGTGCCGCCGGCGACGGTGTTCATCAGGTTGCCGGTGGCCGGGTCGACGTTGTTGCCGGTGGCGAAGACCGCCGCGGCAACGGCGCCGGCATCGCAGCCGGTAGCGCGCAGGCTGAAGGGCTGGGCGGCGGCGACGCTGCCGGCGCCGGCGAAGTCGCTGGTGGTCACCGACGGCAGCACCACGGTCTGGTTGGCGGACGCGGCGTCGAGGGTGCAGGTCTTGGCGCTGACGACGCCTTCGAAGGTCAGGGTGCCATCGGCGGCGAAAGCGCCGGCCGAGGCGCCGAGGGTGGCCAGTGAGAGGGTGGCGACAAACAGGTTGGTTTTCATCGAATGGCTCCGTAATCGGCTTTCAGTGCGTCTGGTCCCCCTCGCGGATGCGGAAAACTCGGATGGGGCGAGACCAGAAAGCACTCCTTTGATCCGGAAACTTCGCGCCTCGCATCGAGGCATCTTCCGGGTTTTTCGTCGACTGCTGCCGACCCTGAGAAGTCTGACAAACGCGCCCTCCGCCGCCCCTAGGGCAACTTCCAGCCGTCTTACGGAAAATTCTGAAACGAGAAAAATAGGGAGCACCTCAAAGACAACCCGGCGCTCTCTGGCAGGAGGGCACAGGGGACGCGACGAGCGAAGGCGGGCTCGCCTCACTCGTAGTACAGGGTGAAGGTCGCCGACGTGCTGAAGGCCCCCGGCGAAACCATGCTTCCCACCTGGTAGTAACGAACGGCCATGGGCAGGCGCAGAGCCCCGCCGACAGTGAACATGCTCATCAGTACGGGAGTGAACGTCGGCATGACCTGCGGCCTGCCGCCCACATCCCGATAGAGCCGCACGCCGACGTTCGTCGCCATTCCCGGCGCCGACCGGTTGGCCAATACGTCGGGGATGCTGCTGGGGTACAAGGGATCGATGCGCAGGCTCAGGCGAATGCCCGGGTCGCAGTTCAGGCGGAAATCGAAAGGCCGCCCCAGCCACTCGTCCGGCAACTCGCCGATGTTCTGGAAGGCGTCCGCCGGCACCGGCGGCAGGCGCACCACCTGGGCGCTGCTGGCGGGGTCGAGGCGGCAGCCCCGGGCCGCGACCTCGACCACACCCTGGACACTCAGGCGCGCCACTTCCAGGCCGTCGTAGCGGATCCGCGCCGTGCCACTGAAGGCGTGCAAGCCCGTGGCGACCTGCCCGGTCTTGACCAGTCGCACCCACCAACTGTTGCGCAGATGATAGGCGGTGGCGTTGACAGACCAGTTGAGCGCGGGCACCGGGGTCACGTTGTTGTAGTCGGGGTTGCAGTTCTGCTGGTTGCACCAGAACACCTGGATGCCGACGCCCGGCACCGTAGTGGCGAACACCGAGCCGTTGTTGTGCCCGGGTACGCCCGTCAGCACGCCGCCGAAATCCCCCTCCAGCACCCCGGCGACCTTGCCGTTGCTGTTGCAGCGGATGTTCACCCCCGTGGCCGGGCGCCAGGTGCTGCTGAACAGCTCGGTTCCCGCCGGAGCATCCCTGGCGGCGCTCAGCGACTGGTCCAGGGAAATACTGAACTGCGACGTCATGTAGCCGCCGTCGAAGGAGCAGGCCGCCCAGGCGGAAGGTGCCGCGAGCCAACACGCCAGCAACCAGAGGTGGCGCAATGCGCGCAATTTCATCGTGTTTTCCTCAGGACAGTCATCGGGTCACCTGGCTTTGGCACACCGCGCGCAGGTGGAACAGCGGCTGCTGTTCCGCCTCTTTCGGCGGCACCCGGTAGGCCACCCGGCACTGGCGATCGGGCCCCTCGCCCCAGCGCACCAGCAACTCGCCCTCGCTCCGCTCGGCGCGCAGGAACACCCGGCTCCCCTGCCCTACCAGGGTCAGGCTGACGCCGGCGTCGCCGTCCAGCACTTCGGCGCCCACCGGAAGGCGGCCGCCCTGTTCATCGCGCAGCTCGAGCAGCAGGGGCCGGCCGCTGCGGGTCGGGTAACGCAGCAGCACCACCGAACCGAAGCGCGGCACCACCTGCTGCTCGCTCACTTCCAGTTCGACGTCCTGGCCAAGGCCACGCGGATCGAGCGCCACACGGTTGCGCCGGTAGGGCGTCAGGCCGGCGGCGAAGGCATAGCCGTTGGCGCCGATCGCCGCCCCCGGGTTGTTCTCCAGGGCCGCACCGCTAGCCCCCTTGGCCTCGACCAGGACCTTGGTCTCGCCCTGGTCCGGGCTCAGGTTCAGCCCACCGCGATGGGCCAACAGGCTGCCGCTCAGGCCCAGGCCGAGCTGACGGTAGTCGTCGCCATCGCTGACGTTGGCCGAGACGCTGGCCAGGCGGCTGCGATACTGCACATTGGCACCGCTGTTGCCGCTACTGCGCCCGTCCTGGCGATTACGCGAGCTGTACAGGCTGTAGTTCAGCGCGTTGCGCTCGCCGAGCGAACCGGACAGGCCCAACTGCAGGTCCTGGCTGCCGTCGCTGCCGCGCCCCACCGAACTGCTCAGGTAGGGCGCGCGCGGCGCCCGGCCAAGCGGCATGGACAGACTCAGCAGGTAGCGCGTCTGGTTGTCGCCACCGGCGTCGCGGGTGCGACTGGCCGACAGGTTCAGGCTGACCCAGCGCCAGCTGTTGCTGTAGCCGGCCTGGTAGCTCATGTCGCCGCCGACGTCGCGGTTCCAGTAGTTCTGCGCCGAGCCGCTGAGGTAGAAGCTGCCGCGATTGCCGCCCAGCGACTGGCTGAGGTTGACCTGCACCCGGTTGCGCTGCCGGTAGCGCCAGGCGCCACCGTTGCCGTCGAGCATCCCGGCGAAATCGGCGAAACCCAGGTAGCCTTCACTGGAAAAGCGGTAGGCGGCCACCGCGAGGTTGGTCCTGGTGGGCTCCAGCAGCTTGCTGTAGCTGAGCCGGTAGCTCTGCCCGCTGGCGCTGCGGCCCAGCCCCTCGCGGGGTTCCAGGCCGTTGGCGCGCGACTGGGTGATGTCCAGGGCGACGGCGCCGAAGCGGCTGCTGGTGGCCGCGCCAACCTGCACGGCAAGGTAGTTTTCGGCGATGAAACTACCGGTGTAACCGGTCCAGCGGTCGGACAACCCGCGCTGGTAGGTGGCCTGGGCGAACTGCGGGGTGCGCGCCAGGCGCTGGTCGCGGTACTCGCCGGCGGTGACGCTGTAGCGCGACACGCCGGGACGCAGCAGCTGCGCCACACTGGCGAAGGGCACGGTGAAGCGCTGTTCGCGGCCATCGGCCTCGCTGACGGTGACCTCCAGGTCGCCGGCGTAGCCGGCGCCGTAGAGCTCATCGATGACGAAGGGCCCCGGCGCCACGCTGGTCTCGTAGAGGATATTGCCGCCCTGGCGCACCGTGACCCGCGCGTTGCTCTGCGCCACGCCGCGGATGGCCGGGGCGAAGCCGCGCTGCGAGTCCGGCAGCATGCGCTCGTCCGAGGCCAGCTGGACGCCGCTGTAGGGCACGCTGTCGAACAGGTCGGCGGGGGTGTAGTACTCGCCCAGGGTCAGCTGGGACTTGAGGCCGGTGAGGTCGCGCTGGAGGTAGCTGCTGACCGCGTTGTAGTCCGAGTCGCCGTCGGGGTCGCGGCTGTAGCTGCCATTGTGGCGCAGGCGCCAGTCGCCCAGGTTCACCCCGCCGTTGAGCCCGGCGTAGTACTGGGTGCGACTGTTGCCGCCGGTTTCGCTGCGGTAGGCATTGGCGTTGTAGTCGATGAAGGCCGCCGACACTCCGCGATCCCACTCGCTCGGCGGCACGTAGCCCGTGTCGCCGCGCGCCAGGTAGGCCTGGGGAACGCTCAGGTCGGCGCGCAGGTCCGCCAGGTCGAAATCGGCGTGGCTCTGCGGCACCAGGCGGGTGAGTTGTACGCAACTGCCGTCGGCCATCGCCAGCGCGGTGCTGGCGTTGTCCGGCAGGCGTTCGACGGCGATCCCCAGGCCGTCCAGCTGTTCGCGGCGAAAACAGTAGGCCGGGCCGGGACGGACTTCGACGGCCTGGCGGCCGAGCCAGCGCCGGTTGACGTAGAGATCGAGGGTGTAGTGCCCCGGGTCCACCGCATTGCCACGCTCGAAGCGACTGATGTCCACTGGCTGCGTGGCGTCGTTGCGCAGGAAGTCGGTGTCGAAGCGCACCGCGGCCACCTGGTCCGCCGCGACGGCGCCGCTGACCATGCTCGCCAACAGCGGCGGCAACATCCCGGAGCGGCTGATCGTCAGTGGCCGCCAACCGCCGCCCTGCCTGCGCGCCACTTGCCGTGTGGCGTCGGCCCCGGATCTTGCGCGCCGGTTCATGGTAATTGCACGTGTTCGTCAGTGGCCGCGCCGAAGTCGCTGATCCAGCGGAAACTCAGGCGCGCGGGACCACGACGGACCCTGCTCGACAGGTCGAAGTCGCGCTGGGCGAAGGGGGCGATCATCTGCGCTCGCAACTCATGGTCACGGCCGCCCTGGCTCAGCCGCAGAGCACTGAGGGAGACGTGATAAGGCGTCGGATTGACGACCCGCAGGTGACGCAGCCCTCCTTCGTCGACCAGGCCCCAGCGCAACTGCGTCGCGGCGCTGGCCGCCGCGCCCGGAAGGCCGGCGGGCCGGTAGAACAGCTTGAGGCGCGAACGCACGGCGACCTGCAGGTAGCTGCGCTCGGCCAGCGCCGGCATCGGCGGGATTTCCAGGGCGTTGAACCAGAACAGCGTCTCGCGATCACCCGGCAGTTTCTCGCCAACGAAGGCCAGGCGCACGGTCTGCCCCTTGCGCGGGTCGAGGCGGAAGATCGGCGGCGTGCTGACGAAGGGCGCGTCGGCGTCCTGCGCCTGTACCTTTGGGTCGCCGCGATCGACCCAGATCTGCATCAGCGCCGGCTGCTCGCCATCGTTGCTGAAACGCACGCTGATTTCACGCTCGCCGGCCGGGTAGACCAGGCGCGTCCCCATGATGGTGACGGCGGCTTTGGCCGGCGCCACCAGGCTGGCGGCAATGGCGAGCCCGGCCACCAGGCGTACGACGGCTCGTGGGGAGTGGCACATGGGAACCTCGAGGGAATACCCCGGGGGTGGGCCCCCGGGGACGGACGGGTTACTGGTAGCTCATCGTGTACTGCAGCTGGGTCCGCAGCTGGCCCGGCTTCACCGTGGCGGTCTTCGCCGCATAGCGGGCGATGAAGGCCAGCGAAGCATCGCCATTGGCGTCGGTGGTGGCGGTGTACTCGGCGGAGCTGCCATAGCTGGCCAGGTCGATCTTCGCGTCGGTATCGGCGCGGAACAGGGCGATCTGCGCGTCGGTGCCGTCGGCGATGGCGTTGTTGAGGTTGCCGTTGGTGGGGTCGACGCTGCCGCCGGTGGCGAACAGCGCCGCGACCACCGCGTCGGTGTCGCAACCGGACACCTTCAGGGTGAAGGGCTGTGAGCCGGCATAGGTACCAACCCCGGTGAAATCGGTGGTGTTCACCCCGCTCAGGCTGATGGTCTGGTTCGAGGTGGCCGGGTCGAGGGTGCAGGTCCTGGCGTTGATCACGCCTTCGAAGGTCAGGGTGCCGTCGGCGGCCTGCGCGCTGGCGCACAGTCCCAGGCCGGCCGCGCAGGCCAAGGCTGCCGCAAGTGTCTTGTTCATCGAGAAAACTCCATGCTGTGAAAGAAATTCGCCGCGACCGAGCGCGATTGCGCGGCCGCCGGCCGACATGCATCGGCCCGTGCGAATAGTCGAACAAACATGGAAATGGTTAAAAGGTGAACGATCCCCCTGAAATGTAGGAAGCATCCCTAGATTTATTTTGATGACTAACCAATCTTCCGGTTTGTCTCTCCGTCACAGATATCGATGACCATCTATGGCAGCGTTGCCTGTTGGCCACTCCGCGGGAAAACCGCTGCAGCGGGTATCGGGCGCCCCCTCGCACTGGGAGGCGAATTGATTTCAATTGAAACGATTCGACGGCGGCGCCAGCCGTGCGCCCCTGAAAAGTCCGGGCGCGCGGGAACCTGCCCGGCACGGCAAGCCGGCGGGGTAAAGAGGCAACGGGAAGGGAAACGCAGGGATGGAGCGACGACCGGCGCCAGGACGGCGCCGGTCGCATGGCGGGGATCAGCCGATCTTGCCGCCGTGGGCCTGCTGGTCGGCGTGGTACGAGGAACGCACCAGCGGGCCGGACGCCACGTTCTTGAAGCCCAGCTTGGCGCCTTCCTCGGCGAACCAGGCGAAGGTGTCCGGGTGGACGAAGCGCTGCACCGGCAGGTGGTTGCGCGAGGGCTGCAGGTACTGGCCGAGGGTCAGCATGTCGATGTCGTGCTCGCGCATGCGCTGCATGACTTCGATGACTTCCTCGTCGGTCTCGCCCAGGCCGAGCATCAGGCCGGACTTGGTCGGCACGTGCGGAACCAGTTGCTTGAACTTCTGCAGCAGGTCCAGCGACCACTCGAAGTCCGAGCCGGGGCGCGAGGACTTGTACAGCCGCGGCACGGTTTCCAGGTTGTGGTTGAACACGTCCGGCGGCTCGTTGGCGGTGATTTCCAGCGCGATGTCCATGCGCCCGCGGTAGTCCGGAACCAGGGTTTCCAGCTGCACGCCGGGGGACAGCTTGCGAATCTCGCGCAGGCAGTCGGCGAAGTGCTGGGCGCCGCCGTCGCGCAGGTCGTCGCGGTCCACCGAGGTGATCACCACGTACTTCAGGCGCAGGTCGGCGATGGCGATGGCCAGGTTGGTCGGCTCGTCGACGTCCAGCGGTTTCGGCCGGCCGTGGCCGACGTCGCAGAACGGGCAGCGGCGGGTGCAGATGTCGCCCATGATCATGAAGGTCGCGGTGCCACCGGAGAAGCACTCGCCCAGGTTCGGGCAGGAAGCCTCTTCGCAGACGCTGTGCAGCTTGTGCTTGCGCAGCAGTTGCTTGATGCGGTCGACCTCGGGCGAGACCGGGATGCGCACGCGGATCCAGTCGGGTTTCTTCGGCAATTCCTCGGTGGGAATGATCTTCACCGGGATGCGTGCCACCTTCTCGGCGCCACGCAGTTTCACGCCGACTTCCACCTTGCCCGGCTTGCCTTGGCCCGGGGTCTCCACAACAGTGCTCATCTCAGTTCGATCCCGCCCGTTAGGGTCTTCTGTTCAGCGTAGCCAAGTCGCTCGGTGAGTTCGCCGCGCAGGCGTTCGCGCACCTCGGCCAGGGTGATGGGGCCGGCCAGCTCGCGCAGCTGGGTCATGGCCATGCCTGCGTAGCCGCAGGGATTGATACGACGGAAGGGCTCCAGGTCCATGTCGACGTTCAGCGCCAAGCCATGGAAGGACCGGCCGTTGCGGATGCGCAGGCCGAGCGAGGCGATCTTCGCGCCGTCCACATAGACGCCCGGGGCGTCGGGTTTGGACACAGCGCTGACGCCGAAGCCTTCGAGCAGGCCGATCAGGCTCTGCTCGATGCGGCTGACCAGTTCGCGCACGCCCAGGTGCGAGCGGCGCACGTCGAGCAGCAGGTAGGCCACCAGTTGGCCGGGGCCGTGGTAGGTGACCTGGCCGCCGCGGTCCACCTGGACCACCGGAATGTCGCCGGGCATCAGTACATGCTCGGCCTTGCCGGCCTGGCCCTGGGTGAACACCCGCTCGTGCTCCAGCAGCCAGACTTCGTCGGGCGTGGCTTCGTCGCGCTCGCGGGTGAAGCGCTGCATCGCGTGCCAGGTCGGCTCGTAGGGCAGCACGCCGAGTTCGCGGAAGCCCAGGGCTGCGGCAGCGGCCTCGGGCATCAGAGCACCATGTGCACGCGGCCGCTGGCGCGCAGGTCGCTGTGGATGTTCTGCAGCTGGTCGACGCCGGTGGCGGTGATCAGCACCTGCACCGAGAGGAAGCGACCGTTGCGGCTGTCGCGGGTCACCAGGGTGGTGACGTCGAAATCGGGCGCGTGGCGCTGGATGATCTCCACGACCAGGTCGGCGAAACCGTCGCCGGCGTCGCCGATCACCTTGATCGGGTAGCGTTCGCAGGGGAACTCGATCTTCGGCGCGGGTGGAGTTGCGGTATCAGTGGTTTCAGTCATGGCTGTCGCGGGCGGATAGCCCGCCTCCGTACGAAGCTCCCGGGTCGGGAGGTTCCGGATGGATCGGACCTGTCGGCTGCCGACGCCACGGCGGCGTGTCGATCAGTCGCAGGCGCGCATTTTACCTGAGGATTGCGCGCCCTTGGGCGGGAATTCCCGGGCTTGTATACAAAAGTACGAGCCCGGGAACCGTCGGTCAGTTGAACAGGCCGTAGAAGAACAGGCGGATGCTATCCCACAGGCGACGGAAGATACCACCTTCCTCCACGCCGTTGAGGGCCACCAGGTCGGAGGTGCGCACCACCTTGTCACCCAGTTTCACTTCCACCTTGCCGATGACCTGGCCCTGCTGGATCGGCGCCATCAGTTGCGGTTGCAGCACCATGTTGGCCTGCAGCTGCTTCAGCTGGCCGCGCGGCACGGTCATGGTCAGGTCTTCGGACAGGCCGGCCTTCACTTCATGCTCGGCGCCCTTCCAGACCAGGGCCTTGGTCAGCTCGGCGCCCTTCTTGTAGAAGGTCTGCGATTCGAAGAAGCGGAAGCCGTAGGTCAGCAGCTTCTGGGTCTCGGCGGCGCGGGCCTGCTCGCTGTTGGTGCCGAACACCACGGCGATCATGCGCTGGCCGTCGCGCACGGCGGAGGCCACCAGGCAGTAGCCGGCTTCGTCGGTGTGGCCGGTCTTCAGGCCGTCGACGGTCTTGTCACGCCACAGCAGCAGGTTGCGGTTGGGCTGCTTGATGTTGTTCCAGAGGAACTCTTTCTGCGCGTAGATCGCGTAGTGGGTCGGCTCGCCGTAGATGATCGCGCGGGCCAGCAGCGCCATGTCGTGGGCCGAGGAGTAGTGCTCCGGGTTCGGCAGGCCGGTGGCGTCCATGAAGTGGGAGTTGCTCATGCCCAGCTTCTGCGCGGTGGTGTTCATCATGTCGGCGAAGGCGTCTTCGCTGCCGGCGATGTGCTCGGCCAGGGCCACCGAGGCGTCGTTGCCGGACTGGATGATGATGCCGTGCAGCAGGTCGCTGACGGTCACCTGCGAGCCGAGCTTGATGAACATCCGCGAACCGCCGGTGCGCCAGGCGTGCTCGCTGACGGTGACCAGGTCCTCTTCCTTGATGCGGCCGCCTTCGATCTCCTTGGTGGCGATGTAGGCGGTCATCAGCTTGGTCAGGCTGGCCGGTGGCAGGCGCTCGTCGGCGTTGTTCTCCACCAGTACCTGGCCGCTGGCGCCGTCCATCAGCACCCAGGCCTTGGCGGCCAGTTGCGGCGCGGCAGGAACAACGGACTCGGCGGCCCAGCTGGCCACGGGGGCGCTGAGCAACACGAGCATGGACAGGCGTTTTGCAATGGTGGTGATGTTCATCCGTCTCTCTGGGTTTCGCTAATGGTCAAACAATCCCTTGGGGGAATTCCTTTGGCGGCATCTGCCGTGCCGCTGCTCGGGCGCCGCGGTGTCAGTCCGGGCGCACCAGTTTGGGTTGGCCCAGGTTGGCCAGGCGGATGCTGTCCTGCATCCGCGACGCTTCATCCTGCGTTCCGATCGGCCCCAGGCGCACCCGGTGCAACGTCTGTTTGTTGACCACGACCGAGCTGATAAAGACCTGGGCCGAGGTCATGCCGCTGATCTTGTCCCGGAGCAGTTCCGCAGCGTCCGGGTTGGCGAAGGCAGCCACCTGGAGATACAGGCCAGCGACTGGTAACGAAGCGTTTTTTTTTGAGTCGACCTGCACCGGCGCCACGGGCGCGGCGTGCTGCGCCGGCGGCGGGGTGTAGACCTCGATCGGCTGGGCGCTGGCCACCGCCTGCGGTTGCGCCTGGGCGCTGGCCACCGGGGCCGGCTGCAGCGGCGCCATCTTCGGCTGCGCCAGTACCATCGGCACCGGGCGGCCCTGGGCGGCCCACCAGCGTACCGGGTCGATGCCCTCGACCTTGACCCGCGCGGTGCCGGTCTCGGCGTAGCCGAGCTTCTTGGCGGCGGCGAAGGACAGGTCGATGACCCGGTCGGAGTAGAACGGACCGCGGTCGTTGACCCGCACGATCACGCTCTTGCCGTTGTCCAGGTTGGTCACCCGCACGTAGCTGGGCAGCGGCAGCGTCTTGTGCGCCGCGGTCATGCCGTACAGGTCGTACATCTCGCCGTTGGCGGTGGCCTGGCCGTGGAACTTGGTGCCGTACCAGGACGCCGTGCCGGTGACGGCGTAAGTGCGCGCGTCGTTCAGCGGGTAATAGGTCTTGCCCAGCACCGTGTAGGGGTTGTTCTTGATCGGCCCGTTGTGCGGCATCGGCACCGCGTCGGGGATGCGCGACACGTCGACGTCCCACCAGGGCGCGCCGTCGCGGTGCGGGCGGCTGTAGTCGATCGGCCCGGACATGCCGCCGGACGCCGCCGGTTGCGGCGCGCGGGAGCTGGTGCAGCTGGCGAGCAGGACGGCGCCGAGGCCGACGCAGACGGCCGCCGACCAGAGGCCGGGACGCTTCAGTCGCTGATTCACTGGACACCTCGCGCGCGGACGATTTCGCCGGCCAGCTGGTGGACCGCCATGGCGTACATGGCGCTGCGGTTGTAGCGGGTGATCACGTAGAAGTTCGGCAGGCCGACCCAGTATTCGGGGCCCTCGGCGCCGTCGAAGCGGATGGCGGTGACCTTGAGGTCGTCGCGCAGCACGTCATGGGTGCGCCAGCCCTGGGCGCGCAGCTGGCCGAGGGTCAGTTGCGGCTCCAGGCCCTGGGTGACCGCGTCCTGGGCGCTGTCGACGCTCAGCTCGGCTTGCGAGGTGACCGGCTCGCCGGCTTGCCAGCCGTGCTGCTTGAAGTAGCTGGCGACACTGCCGATGGCGTCGGTCGGGTCGTTCCAGATGTTGATGTGGCCGTCGCCGTCGAAGTCCACCGCGTAGGCGCGGAAACTGCTCGGCATGAACTGCGGCAGGCCCATGGCGCCGGCGTAGGAACCGTTCAGGCCGAGCGGGTCGACCTGCTGTTCGCGGGCCAGCAGGAGGAACTGCTTGAGCTCCTTGCGGAAGAAGTCGGCGCGCGGCGGGTAGTCGAAGGCCAGGGTGGACAGCGCGTCCATCACCCGGTAGTTGCCGGTGTTGCGGCCGAAGAAGGTCTCGACGCCGATGATCGCCACGATGTACTGGGCGGGCACGCCGTACTGCTGCTCGGCGCGGGCCAGGGCCTCGGCGTTCTGGTTCCAGAATTCCACGCCGCGCTTGATGCGCGCGTCGGTGAGGAAGATCGGGCGGTAGTCCTTCCACGGCTTGACCCGCTCGGCGGGCCGCGAGATGGCATCGAGGATCGACTGCTTGCGCTCGACATCGTGGAACAGCGAGACCAGCTGTTCATCGGCGAAGCCATAGTCGCGGGTCATCTCGCCGACGAACTGGGTGACCTGCGGCGAACCGTCATAGTCGCCCGCCTGGGCGCCGCCGCCGAAGCCGATGGCCCCCGCCAGCCCCACCCAATGGACACCCCTGACTGCCCACTCACGCAGTATCTGCATTCCTTTCTTCACTCTGGTCTCAACGCTTGTTCTTCAAACCTGGGCGATCCATTTCCGGTGCGTATGAATCGACATCAAAACCCCGAACCCTGACATCAGCGTGACCAGCGAAGTTCCGCCGTAGCTGATGAAAGGAAGCGGTACCCCCACGACCGGCAGCAATCCGCTGACCATACCAATGTTGACGAAGACGTACACGAAAAAGGTCATGGTGATGCTGCCGGCCAGCAGCTTGCCGTACAGCGTCTGCGCCTGCGCCGTGATCACCAGGCCGCGGTAGATCACCATCAGGTACAGGGCCAGCAGCAGGCACACACCCACCAGCCCGAACTCTTCGCCGAGCACGGCAATGATAAAGTCCGTATGGCTTTCCGGCAAAAAATCCAGGTGCGACTGGGTGCCCAGCAGCCAACCTTTGCCGAACACCCCGCCGGAACCGATGGCCGCTTTTGACTGGATGATATTCCACCCGGTGCCCAGCGGGTCGCTTTCAGGGTCGAGGAAAGTCAATACACGTTGTTTCTGATAGTCGTGCATGACGAAGTACCACATGCCCACCGCCACCGGCACCGCCGCCGTCACCGCGCCGAGAATCCAGCGCCACTGCAGGCCGCCGACGAACAGCACGAAGGCGCCGGAGGCGAGCACCAGCATGGCGGTGCCGAGGTCCGGCTGCTTGAGGATCAGCACGAAGGGCACGCCGATCAGCGCCAGGCTGATGATCAGGTGCTTGAGGTTCGGTGGCAGGTTGCGCTTGGACAGGTACCAGGCCAGGGTCATGGGCATGAACAGCTTCATGAACTCGGCGGGCTGGAAGCGGATCACCCCGGGGATGTTGATCCAGCGCGTGGCGCCCATGGCGTTGTGGCCCATGACGTCCACCACCACCAGCAGCAGCACCCCGATCAGGTAGCCCAGCGGCACCCAGCGGGCCAGGAAGCGCGGCTCGATCTGGGCGATGACGAACATCATCACCAGGCCCAGGCCGAAGGACGAGGCCTGCTTGAGCAGCAGGTCCCAGCTCTTGCCGCTGGCCGAATAGAGGACGAACAGGCCGGCCGCGCCGAGGATCAGCAACAGCAGCAGCAACAGGCCGTCGATGTGCAGGCGCTGCAGCAGGCTGGCGCGCCGCTTCATCACGTCCTCGTTGGACAGCGTGCGGTCGAAATTGGGGTTCATGTTCATGCTCATGGCTTCGGCGCCTCGGCCACCTGTGGAGCGTACTCGGGCTTGAGCTTGCCGTTCTCGTCGAGCAGCCAGGCGTCCATGACCTGCTTGAGCACGGGTGCGGCGACGCCGGAACCGGACTCGCCGTTCTCGACCATCACCGAAATGGCGATCTGCGGGTTGTCCGCCGGGGCGAAGCCGACGAACAGGGCGTGGTCGCGGTTGCGCTCGTTGAGCTTGGAACGGTCGTACTTCTCGTTCTGCTTGATCGCGACCACCTGCGCGGTACCGGACTTGCCGGCGATGCGATAGACCGAGGCGGCGCCGACCTTGTGCGCGGTACCGCGGGCATTGTGCACCACCTGCTGCATGTCCGAGTCGATCATTTCCCAGTTGCCCGGCTCGCGCAGGTCGATGTCCGGCATCGGTTCCGGGTCCACCGGCTTCTGGCCGTCGATGGTGCGCGCCAGGTGCGGGCGGATCCACTTGCCGTGGTTGGCGATCAGCGCGGTCATCTGCGCCAACTGCAGCGGCGTGGCCTGCATGTAGCCCTGGCCGATGCCGAGGATCAGCGTCTCGCCGGGGAACCAGACCTGGCGCCGGGTGGCGCGCTTCCACTCGCGCGACGGCATCAGGCCCGGCGCCTCGCCGTACATGTCCAGCGACACGCGCTGGCCGAAGCCGAAGCGGCTCATGTAGTCGTGCAGGCGGTCGATGCCGAGCTTGTGGGCGAGGTCGTAGAAGTAGGTGTCGTTGGAACGCATGATCGCGGTTTCCAGGTTCACCCAGCCCTCGCCGGAATGGTTCCAGTTGCGGTACTTGTGGTCGTAGTTGGGCAACTGGTAGTAACCGGGGTCGAATACCCGCGAACTCGGGGTCGTGGCCCCGGCATCGAGGCCGGCGATGGCCACCGCCGGCTTCACCGTCGAGCCCGGCGGGTACAGCCCGCGCAGCACGCGGTTGTACAGCGGACGGTCGAGGGAGTCGCGCAGCGCCGAGTAGTCCTTGAAGCTGATCCCGGTGACGAACAGGTTGGGGTCGTAGCTCGGCTGGCTGACCATCGCCAGCACCTCGCCGGTGCTCGGCTGGATCGCCACGATGGCGCCACGACGGCCGCCCAGGGCTTCCTCGGCCTTGGCCTGCAGCTTGCTGTCGATGCTCAGCACGATGTCCTTGCCGGGAATCGGGTCGGTGCGCTTGAGCACGCGCAGCACGCGGCCACGGGCGTTGGTCTCGACTTCCTCGTAGCCCACGGTGCCGTGCAGGTCGGCCTCGTAGAACTTCTCCACGCCGGTCTTGCCGATGTGGTGGGTGCCGGCGTAGTTGACCGGGTCGAGGACCTTCAGCTCGGGTTCGTTGATCCGCCCGACGTAGCCCACCGAATGGGCGAAGTGCTCGCCCAGCGGGTAATGGCGGACGAACTGCGCGGTGACGTCGATGCCCGGCAGGCGGTACTGGTTCACGGCGATGCGGGCGATCTGCTCCTCGGACAGCTCGAACATGATCGGCACCGGCTCGAACGGCCGCCGGCCCTGCTTCATGCGCTTCTCGAAGATCGCCTTGTCCTCCTCGGTCAGGCCGAGGATATCCACCAGCGCGTCCATTTCCTGCTTGAGGTTTTCGGTGCGCTCGCGGGTCACCGTGAGGCTGAAGCTGGGCCGGTTGTCGGCGATCAGCACGCCGTTGCGGTCGTAGATCAGGCCGCGGTTCGGCGGAATCGGCTGGACGTGGACGCGGTTGTTCTCCGACAGCGTCGAGTGGTACTCGTACTGGGTGACCTGCAGGTGGTACATGCGCGCCACCAGCACCAGGGCCAGGAGAAACACCGCCACCGCGCCGACGATGACCCGGCGGCGCACCAGGCGCGCATCCTTCTCGTGGTCTTTGAGTTGAATCGGCTGCGGCATCGGGTACGGCTACGCCTACTTGTGGTATGGGTGCCCGGACAGCACGGTCCAGGCCCGGTAGATCTGCTCACCCACGAGGATGCGCACCAGCGGGTGCGGCAGGGTCAGCGGCGACAGCGACCAGCGCTGTTCGCTGCGCGCGCAGACCTCCGGCGCCAACCCTTCCGGGCCGCCGACCATGAGGTTCACGGTGCGCGCGTCGAGGCGCCAGCGATCGAGTTCGGCCGCCAGCTGCGGGGTGCTCCAGGGCTTGCCTTCGACCTCCAGGGTCACCACCCGTTCACCGGGCTGGACCTTGGCTAGCATGGCCTCGCCTTCCTGGCGGATCAGCCGCGCCACGTCGGCGTTCTTGCCGCGCGTGTTCAACGGGATTTCCACCAGTTCCAGGGACAGCTCGGAGGGCAGGCGCTTGACGTACTCCTGCCAGCCTTCCTCGACCCAGCGCGGCATGCGCGAGCCGACCGCGATCAGACGCAGGCGCAACGCCGCTTACTCGCCGCCGTGCTCGCCGCCGTGCTGGGCGCGGCTCTGCTCGGCGCCACGCCACAGGCGCTCCAGGTCGTAGAACTGGCGGGTGGCCGGCTGCATGACGTGGACCACGACGTTGGCGAGGTCGATCAGGACCCACTCGCCGCCTTCCTGGCCTTCGCTGCCGATCGGCTTGACGCCCTGTTCCTTGACCTTTTCCAGGACGTTGTCGGCCAGCGACTTGACCTGACGGCTGGAGGCGCCGGTGGCGATGACCATGACATCGGTGATGCTGGTCTTGTCGCGCACGTCGAGGACGGTGATGTCCTGCGCTTTCATATCTTCAAGAGCGGCGATGGCCAGCTCGACCAGTTGTTCGGTTTGCATGAATGACTCTCTAGTTTGCCAGGGGCGCGCGGTACAGTCCGTGCGCCTCGATGTAGTTCAATACCGCGTCCGGCACCAGGAAGCGCGGCGAGCGCCCCTGCGCCAGGAGGGCGCGGATCTGCGTGGCCGACACCGCGAGCGGGGTCTGCCAGACGAAAGTGACCTGCCCGCCGGCGCCGCACAGGGCGTTGGGATCGGCCACGTTGCGCGCTGCGAGCAGGTCGCGCAGGTCTTCCGGGGCCTCCATGTCGGCGTCCGGACGCTGCAGTACCACCAGGTGGCAGTGCCGCAGCAGTTCTTCCCAGCGGTGCCAGGTGGGCAGGCCGCAGAACGCGTCCCAACCCAGCATCAGGAACAGCGGGTCTTCGTCCCCCAGTTCCGCGCGCAGCGATTCCAGGGTGTCGATGGTGTACGACGGCTTGTCCCGCGCCAGTTCGCGCGCATCCACCCGTAGCGGCTCGACCCCGGCCACGGCCAGTTCGACCATCGCCAGGCGCTGCTGCGCGGACACCTGCGGCGTCTCGCGGTGCGGCGGACGCGCCGCCGGCAACAGGCGCAGCTCGTCCAGCCGCAGCAGCTCGGCGGTCTCCAGCGCGCTGCGCAGGTGACCGATGTGCACCGGATCGAAGGTGCCGCCGAAGAGGCCGATCCGCCGCGGGGGTCGTTTGCTCATCAGGTGCGCACGTGCCCGTCGCCGAATACCACGTACTTCTCGCTGGTCAGGCCTTCCAGGCCGACCGGGCCGCGGGCGTGCAGCTTGTCGGTGGAGATGCCGATCTCCGCGCCCAGGCCGTATTCGAAGCCATCGGCGAAGCGCGTCGAGGCGTTGACCATGACCGAGGCGGAATCCACTTCGGCGAGGAAGCGCCGGGCGTTGCTGAAGTTCTCGCTGACGATGGCGTCGGTGTGCTGCGAGCCGTAGGTGTTGATGTGCTCGATGGCGCTGTCCAGGCCGTCGACGATGCGGATCGACAGGATCGGCGCGTTGTACTCGGTGCGCCAGTCTTCCTCGGTGGCTTCCAGCACGTCGGCGCCCAGCAGCGCGCGGGTGGCGGCGTCGCCGCGCAGCTCCACGCCCTTGTCGCGGTAGATCGCGGCCAGCGGCGGCAGTACGCGCTCGGCGATGGCGGCGTGCACCAGCAGGGTTTCCATGGTGTTGCACGGCGCGTAGCGCTGGGTCTTGGCGTTGTCGGCGATGCGGATGGCCTTGTCGAGGTCGGCCGACTCGTCGATGAATACGTGGCAGATGCCGTCCAGGTGCTTGATCACCGGCACCTTGGCGTCGCGGCTGATGCGCTCGATCAGGCCCTTGCCGCCGCGCGGAACGATCACGTCGACGTATTCGGGCATGCTGATCAGCGCGCCGACGGCGGCGCGGTCGGTGGTTTCCACCACCTGCACGGCGGCCGCCGGCAGGCCGGCCTGGGCCAGGCCGTGCTGGATGCACCTGGCGATCGCCTGGTTCGAGTGGATGGCTTCGGAGCCGCCGCGCAGGATGGTCGCGTTGCCCGACTTCAGGCACAGGCTGGCGGCGTCGATGGTCACGTTCGGCCGCGACTCGTAGATGATCCCGACCACGCCCAGCGGCACGCGCATCTTGCCGATCTGGATGCCCGAGGGGACGAAGCGCATGTCGCGGATCTCGCCGATCGGGTCCGGCAGCTTGGCCACCTGGCGCAGGCCCTCGATCATGTCGTCGATGCGCGCCGGGTTCAGCGCCAGGCGGTCGAGCATGGCTGGCTCGAGGCCATTGGCGCGGCCGGCGGCCAGGTCCTGCTCGTTGGCGTGGGCGAGCTGCTCGCGGGCAGCGTCCAGGGCGTCGGCGGCGGCCAGCAGGGCGGCATTCTTCTGCGCGGTGGAGGCGCGCGCGAGGACGCGCGAGGCTTCACGGGCGGCGCGGCCCAGGCGGCTCATGTAATCGAGGACGGACTCGGTCATGGTTCTTACGCGTCTGCGT
>NZ_JARJLT010000309.1 GCF_029335315.1 Pseudomonas citronellolis | reverse complement strand
GGCGCGCAGGAAGTATTCGGTGGGGGTCTTGCCCTGGCCGCTGGCGAAGCGGATGTGCGGGGCGTCTTCCGTGCGCTGGTTGTCGGCGATCAGCATCTTGTCGGCCCCGGAGGTGCTGATCACCAGGTAGATATGGTCGGCCCCGGCCGGGGTCGGGTCGTTGTCGAAGCACACGCCGACGTCCCCGGCGATCTGCGCGCCGACCTTGATCCGCGTCCAGTCCCGGCTTTCCAGCAGGTGCGCGAGCTTGCCGGCGCCCCAGGTCATCGGGATGTCGATCCCGGCGTGCTGCAGCAGCGCGCTCAGGTGCGCCGCGCAGCCGTTGGTGGGGTAGCCGGGCAGCGAGTTGGCCGCCGTCACCCGCGCCGCCTTGAGCCCGGCCGGGGTGCTGCCCTGGCGGATCAGCTCCGGCACGAAGGCGGCGTCGGCGCGTGTCGAGGGCGTCGCCGCCGGGGCGGGCGCGGCCGGCGTGGCGGCGGGGGCGCTGTCGTCGCTCAGGTAGGCGCTGCTGACGAAGCCGTCCATGACCCCGTCGCCCTGCAGGTCGATCCCGGTCCAGCCACCCACCCGCTTCAGCGGGAACACCAGCGTGTTGCAGGGCAGCACCCTGGAATAGTCGAACTCCACGCCGGGCCCGGAACGCAGGCG
The DNA here is from genome assembly GCF_029335315.1 of Pseudomonas citronellolis. Classification (GTDB taxonomy): domain Bacteria; phylum Pseudomonadota; class Gammaproteobacteria; order Pseudomonadales; family Pseudomonadaceae; genus Pseudomonas; species Pseudomonas citronellolis_A. The sequence goes on along the minus strand of NZ_JARJLT010000309.1, from coordinate 7,097 downwards.
CAGGCCACTGCGGGCGTTGATCCGCTGGCGCGGGCCGTCGCCGCCGAGCAGCGCCTGCGCAACGGCGGCGGGCGCCGGCGCGGCGGCCTGGGCGAGGACGAAGTCGCCGATGACGGCGCTGTCGGTGCTGCTGTCCGGGTCGCAGTCGACCCCGGCGATCTTCACCGGCATGCCCTGCTTCAGGGTCAGCCGTGGGTCCTTGGAAAAGGCCGTGAAGCCGGCCCAGCCGGTGGATTGCGCCAGCCAGGCACAGCGGGCGAGCCCGGCGTCGAGCACCGCCTTGCAGGTGGCGCCGCTGCCGTACACGCCGACGTTGTAGTCCGGCTCGCCGGTGGCCTGCGCCAGGGCGTCGGCCACGCCCTGGAAGTAGGGAATGATCTGCTCGCGGATCTGCGCGGGGCGGGCGTCGAAGTCCACCGCGAAGTAGATCGCCGAGCCGCCGGGCTGGCCGATGCTCGCCGCCGCGTAGGTGCGCGCGTAGGCGGCGTCGGCCAGGCCGCTGGCATGGTCGAAGTTTTCCAACTTGTCGCCGAAGCGCCCCTCGTGAACGATGCCGATGCGCAGGCCGGCGGCCAGCAGCTGGCGCGCCTCGTCCGCGCCCAGGCGCTTGGAGGCGCGGATGGTGTCGCGGGAGTAGTAGCGGATGATCGTCCGCACGCCCGCCGCGGCGAGCGCGGACGCCTTGCCGCCGCACGCGCTGGATACGTCGATGATGGTGGCCATTGCCAGGTTCCTCCTGAACGGGTTCGGCGGGTGGCCGAACGGTGGCGAGCCTGACGGGCAAGTGACGGCGACTGCGGGGTTCTACTTCGGGCTCTGGGGTTGGGTGACGGCGCTCGAAGGGAAGGGGACGCTAATGGCTTAGCACGCGGCTCCGGCGGGCGATGAAACGCTTTTCTATGAAAACCGCGCGGTTATTCGGATTGGGAATCTGCGCGGCAACATCCGGGCATGCGAAGCGTCTACGTGGGATGGGTGAGCGGGATGGAGTGAGCGAAGCGATAGCCATCCTCGGGAGCCTCGCGCATGGCGCTGTTCGCAGGGCGTGCACCGGCCGGCCTCGACCCATAGGCGAATGTCGATGGGCCGGCGGGGGTTCGATTGAGACAATTGTCTTTTGGTGAGATTTAAGTCTCATTATGCTGGAGGCTCATCCCCGCCCGGAGGTTCCGGCCATGGCACTCACCCGCGAGCAAATGGACCGCAAGGTCGACGAGCACTTCCGTTTCGAAGCCGAGGACGACGTCGACGGCGTCCTCGCCACCCTGGCCGACGAGGTGGAGCACCACGTCATCGGCAACCCGTCCGGCCCGGTGCACGGCCGCGAGGCGGCGCGCCGGTTCTACAGCGGGCTGTTCGCCGACCTCGCCGAAAGCCGCGTGGAAAGCCTGCGGCGCCTGTACGGCGCGGACTTCCTGGTGGACGAGTCGCTGTGGAGCGGCACCGCGCCGGGCCAGCCGTTCGGCCTCGAAGGCCGTGGCCGGCCGTTGCAGTTCCGCTTGCTGCACGTGGTGGAATTCAACGCCGGCGGCGCCATCCGCCGCGAGAACGTCTGGCTCGACCTCGCCGCCATCCTCCGCCAGCTACCCCAGGACTGAGCATGGACGACGCCCGCGCCAACCAGAAGCGCCGCACCCGCAAGGACCTGCTGCTGGCCGCCGGCCGCCTGCTGCGCGAAGGCCGCGACCCGAGCCTGGAGGAAGTGGCGGAGGCGGCGCTGGTGTCCCGCGCCACCGCCTACCGCTACTTCCCCGGCGTCGAGGCGCTGCTGCTGGAAGCCTCGCTGGACCTGGCGCTGCCCGAGCCGCAGGCGCTGTTCGCCGGCGCGCCGGACGACCCGTTGGCGCGCGTCGAGCGCCTGCACGAGGTCTTCCACGGCATGCTGCTGGCCAACGAGAAACCGCTACGGATGATGCTGCTCAACTCCCTGCGCCAGGCCGGCGCCGAGGGGCAGGGGGCGCCGGTGCGGCAGAATCGCCGCAGCGCGCTGATCGAAGCGGCCCTGGAGCCGGCCCGCGAGCAGTTCGCGCCCGGCGCCCTGGACACCCTCGGCAAGGCCCTGGCCATGCTGCTGGGCATCGAAGGCCTGGTGGTGCAGAAGGACGTGCTGCAACTGGACGACGCCGAGGCCGAACGGGTGACCCGCTGGGCGCTGCGGGCGCTGGTGCAGGCGGCGCGCCGCGAATAGACCGAGCGGTCATGATTGCTGGCGAAATGGTCGTATGTCGCTCTAGCCGCGGCCCCCGTCGACCCTCTAGACTGCCCCGTAGCCCCGATCGCTACGAGTCGCGACCTTGTCCAGTGCAGTAACAAGATCCTTACCGCTAGCGCACTTCCTGCCTGTCCTCGCCTGTCTTTTCGCCCTCTGGCCCGGTGTGTCGGCCGCCTGCGAGAAGACCCTGCGCTGGGACGACGACCCGCCATTCAGCATGCAGCTGGCCGACGGCGCGGTGGGCGGCATCTACGTCGAACTCAACCGCCTGGCCCTGGAACGCCTGGGCTGCCAGGTACGGCTGGTCAAGCTGCCATGGGCGCGGGCCCTGAAGGAACTGGAAAACGGCCGCCTGGACGTGCTCCCCGGCGCCTTCCGCAAGCCCGAGCGCGAACTCTACGCCTACTTCTCCGGGGCGATCCTGCAGCCCTCGCGGAACATCCTGTTCATGCGCCGGGGCGACCCCGCGCGCGCCTCCCTGCACGACCTGCTGGACCTGCTCGGCACCTCCTTCCGCCTGGGTGCGCAGATGGGCGTGAGCTATGGCCAGTCGTACCAGGAACTGCTCGGCGACGATGAATTCGCCAGCCGGATGTACTTCAACCCCAGCCGCATCAACCTCTGGCACATGATCGACAAGGACCGCCTCGACGGCATCATCGCCGACGAGAACAGCGGTCTCTACGAGTTGCGCCAGCTCGGCCTGAGCGAACGCATCGGGCCGACCGCCGTGGTGGTCTCCAGCGACGCGGCGGAAACCGCCTTCAGCAAGCTGAACAACTCCCCGGCGTTCGTCGAGCGCTACGCCGACACCGTGCGCGGGATGGTGCAGTCCGGCGAGTACCAGGCGATCCTCGCGCGCTACCTGGGGCGCTGACGGCCCCCACACAGAGCACTGGCCTGGTTTTTTGCAGGATGGGTTGAGCCGGGCCAACGTCACTGGGCCCCGCGTTCGCGGGGGTGACGGATCAGCGACGCACCATTCTCCACCTCGTCATCCCCGAGAACGCGGGGAACCCGTGCCTTTGTCACTCCGCCGAAGGCTTCACCCCAGCCCCTTCTCCCGCAGATGCGCCCTGAGCATCTCGATGAACACCCGCACCTTGCGCGTATTGCGCCGGTGCGGCAGGAACAGCACGTGGATGGTCGGGCCGAAGGCGCTCTGGTCGCGCCAGCAGTCCGGTAGCTGTTCCACCAGCTCGCCGCGCTCCAGGTAGGCGCGGGCGCTCCATTGCGGGAGGAATTGCACGCCCTGGCCGGCCAGCAGGCAGGCGAGCAGGAAGTCGTAGTTGTCGCTGGCCAGGCGCGGCACCGGCTGCTTCAGGCGGATGCGCTCGCCGTCGCGGTTCACCCACCAGAAATTCCGGTTCAGCAGCGGGTGCTGGAAGATCAGCCAGTCGTGCTCGGCGTAGTTCTCCAGGGTCACGTCCATGCCCTTGCGCGCGAGGTACGCCGGGCTGGCGCAGAGCAGCAGGTGGTTCTCCAGCAGCGGCTGGGCGATCACCCCCGGCAGGTCCACCGGGCCGTCGCGCAGGGCCAGGTCGTAGCGGCCCTCCATCAGGTCGGCGAACTCGTCCTGCAGGTCCACCTCCAGGCGCACCTGCGGGTGTTCGTCGAGGAAGGCGCGGCACACCTGGCCGAGGAAGGCCGGGGCGAAGGAGGGCGGGGCGGCGATGCGCAGGGTGCCGCGCAGCTCCTTCTGCAACTGCTCCACCTCGGCGCCCGCCGCCTGCAGGTGCAGCAGCGCCTGGCGCGCGCCTTCCAGGTAGATCTGCCCGGCCTCGGTCAGCGCCATGCGCCGGGTGGTGCGTTCGAACAGCCGGGCGCCGAGTTCCTCTTCCAGCTGCGCCACGCCCTTGGTCACCGCCGACGGGGTCTTGCCCAGGTGCTCGGCGGCGCGGCTGAAGCCGCCATGGTCGGCGCTGGCGACGAACATGGTCAGGGCGGTCATCTTGTCCATTGATCTATTCCTGTCAGGCACAGAAGTTGTGCAAGAAATCGGCGTTAAAGCGCCGTCGGGCATTGGGTACCCTGCTTCCCACACAACAAGAATCGGGGCGAACCCATGAAAATACTGATTCCAGCGCTGCTGTCCATGGCTTGCGCTTTTTCCTCAGCGGAAACGATGGCCGCCGCCGAGCTGATCTTCCACGGCGGCAAGGTCTACACCGCCGAGCCCGGCCAGGGCCTGCAACAGGCGGTGGCCATCGAGAACGGCAAGATCCTCGCCGTGGGCAGCGACGCCGAGGTGCTGCGCCTGAAGGCCGCCGGCACCCGCGTCATCGACCTACAGGGCAAGGTGCTGATGCCCGGCTTCATCGACTCCCACAGCCATACCGTGAAGGGCGGCCTGCAGATGCTCCAGGCCAACCTCGATGGCGCGCTGCTGCCGGTGCCGGAGCTTGCGAAGAAGCTGCGCGAGTGGCGCGACAACGGCAAGGCGAAGCGCGGCGAGTACCTCAGCGTCGGCGGCCTGCCGTCCACCTACTGGGGCGACATCGCGGCGCTGGAGAACACCTTCAACCAGGGCGAGTGGGCCGAGCAGCCGATCCTCTTCGTCGGCTGGGACCTGCACACCGGCTGGGCCAACCAGGCCATGCTCAAGCTCGCCAAGGTGGACGCGGCCAAGGTCGCCAGCCTCAAGGGCGAGGAGAAAGCCACTATCGGCGTGCACGCCGACGGCACGCCCAACGGCTTCCTGGTCGACGCCGGGCTCTACCCGCTGCAGGCCATGCTGCCGCTGCCGACCACCGAGGAGCTGACCCGTGGCGCCTACGCCGCGCTGCGCTACTACAACAGCCTGGGCATCACCGCCTGGATGGACCCACTGGCCAACGAGATTCCAGGCGCCGACATCACCAACGCCTCCACCGGCGTGCTGCCGATCTACAAGGCCCTGGCCGAGAAGGGCGACCTTTCCGCCCACGTCGCCGCGCTGCTGATGGCCGACTCCAAGGCCACCCCGAAGGACCTCGACGAGCTGGACAAGGTGCGCCAACAATTCCTCGGCGTGCCCAACCTGACCCTGCCGGGCATCAAGGTGTTCGCCGACGGCGTGGCCGAGGTGCCGGCGCAGAGCGCAGCCATGCTCGAGCCCTACAAGAACTCGCACAAGTTCGGCGAACTGCTGATCGACCCCAAGCACTTCGGCGAGCTGGTCAGCGCCGCCGACGCGCGCGGCTGGCTGGTGCACGTGCACGCCATCGGCGACCGCGCCATCCACGAGGCGCTCAACGGCATGGCCCAGGCGCGGCGCGACCGCAACAGCGGCATCCCGCACTCCATCACCCACCTGCAGATGGTCAACCCGAAGGACTTCGAGCGCTTCCGCCAGCTCGACGTGATCGCCTCCATGCAGCTCTACTGGGCCAGCGCCGACGAATCCAGCATCGACCTGGTCAAGCCCTACGTGGACGCCATGGTGTTCATGTACACCTACCCGGCGCACTCGCTGCTCAAGCACGGTGCGACCATCGCCGGTGCCAGCGACTGGCCGATCACCACCCCCGACCCGTGGAAGGCCATCTACCAGGCGGTGACCCGCAAGGGCCCGAAGGGCGTGCTCAACGCCGACGAGGCCATCGACCGCCAGGTGATGTTCCAGGCCTACACCCTCAACGCCGCGCGGATGATCCGCCTGGACGACCGCATCGGCTCGCTGAAGCCGGGCAAGCAGGCCGACCTGGTGCTGCTCGACCGCGACGTGTTCAGCGTGGCGCCCGAAGCGCTGCGCGACACCCGGGTGCTCGGCACCTGGTTCGGCGGCCGCCAGGTCTATAGTCAGACGCAAACCGCGCAGCGCTGAAACCGATTCGAAACGACAGGAGCCTTGCAGTGAAAATCCATACCTTCGTCAGCGAAACCCGCGAGCCGTTCGAACGCGGGCGGCAGATCGGCGAGCGCTGGGCGCAACAGATCGGCCAGACGCTCGCGCTCTACCTCGACTTCTTCCCCCGCGTGGGCGTGCCCAGCGAGCGGGTGCGGCAGATCGGCGAGGCCAGCCTGGCCGCGCTGGAAACCTGGTGCCCGGCGCTGGCGCGGGAAATCGAAGGCCTGGCCGCCGGCGCACGCCTGCCGCTGTGGCAACTGGCGGCGCTCAACGCGCGCACCGAAATCCTCGCGGTGATGCCGCAGCAGCCGGTGGAGGGCGAGTGCTCCACCGCCATCTACGCGCCCCACGGCGCCGCCGCGCCGCTGAGCCTGCAGACCTGGGACTGGCACGACAGCCTGGTGCCCCACGGGTTGATCCTCAAGCTGCTGGGCGGCAGCGGCCTGACGGTGAAGCTGTTCACCGAGTTCGGCATGCTCGGCAAGATCGGCGTCAACAGCGCCGGCCTGGGCCTGCACTTCAACATCCTGCACCACGCCGCCGACAACGCCGAAGCCGGCGTGCCGGTGCACGCCATCGCCCGCCGGGTGCTGGAAGAGGCCACCAGCGTGCGCGAAGCCATCGACCTGGTGGGCACGGCGCGGGTCAGCGCCTCCACCGTGCTCAGCGTGTTCAGCCGCGACGACGCCGAGCTGCGCGCCGCCAGCATCGAAATGAGCCCGGCGCTGACCGCCGTGGTGCCGGCCCGCGAAGACGGCTGGCTGCTGCACACCAACCACTTCGTCGACCCGCAGCAGGCGCGCGGCGAGCGCACCGCCGACGTCTCCACCACCTACGCGCGCTACGACCACCTGGCGGCGATGACCGCCAACATGGCCCGCGCCGACCTCGTCGAACGCGCCGACGCCTTCTGCGGCGCCGCCGGCGAGCAGGCGGTGGTGTGCTTCCACCCGGACCCGGCCGAGCCCGACACCGAACGCTGGGAAACCCTGCTGAGCGTCGCCCTCGACAGCGTCGGCGGCACCCTGCAGTACGTCGCCGGCAACCCCAAGGCCC
>NZ_JARJLT010000308.1 GCF_029335315.1 Pseudomonas citronellolis | reverse complement strand
GGTGATCCCGGCGTTTGTTTTTTTACCGCCAGCGGACCGCCGCAGCGAGCGAAGAGGACCCCAGCATGAGCAAGCAGCCCACCGAACCCGGCCACGGCGACTCCACCCGCGCGGTGCACAGCGGCCAGGACAGCGACCGGCGCATGGTCACCCGGGCCAAGACCCAGCCGATCTACCAGACCTCGGTGTTCGTCTACGACTCCCTGGAACAGGTCGACGACTTCCTCGCCGGCAACCCCGACAACTACATGTACACGCGCATCGGCAACCCCAACCACAGCGCCGTGGAGGAACTGCTGCGCGACCTGGAGGGCGGCGAGGACGCGCTGTTCAGCGCCTCCGGCATGGCCGCCATCGCCGCCGCGCTGCTCGGCACGCTGAACGCCGGCGACCACCTGGTGGCCAGCCGCGAGCTGTACGGCACCACCCAGAGCCTGCTGGAAAAGGAACTGGCGCGCTTCGGCATCCAGGCCAGCCTGGTCGACGTCGGCGACCTCGACGCGGTGCGCGCGGCCATCGGCCCGAACACCCGGCTGATCTACACCGAGACCGCTTCCAACCCGCTGGTGCGGGTCAGCGACGTGCCGGCGCTGGCGGCCATCGCCCGCGAACACGGGCTGAAGCTGCTGGTGGACAACACCTTCCTCTCGCCGGTGCTCTACCAGCCGCTGCGCGACGGCGCCGACCTGGTCGTGCACAGCACCACCAAGTACCTCAACGGCCACAGCGACGCCACCGGCGGCGCGCTGGTCGGCGACGCCCAGTGGGTGGCCCGCGCGCGGCGCTTCCAGATCAACGCCGGCGGTAGCGCCAGCCCCTTCGAAAGCTGGCTGACCTTCCGCGGCGCCAAGACCCTGGCCCTGCGCATGGGTGCCCACTCGCGCAACGCCCTGGCGCTGGCCGAAGCCCTGGAGCGGCACCCTCAGGTGAGCCGCGTGTACTACCCCGGCCTGCCCTCGCACCCCGATCACCCGCTGGCTCGACGCCTGTTCCCCAAGGGCGCCTCGGGCATGCTCGCCTTCACCCTCAAGGGCGGCCTCGACCACGTCGACCGCCTCATCGGCCTGCTGCAACGCGCCGAGTTCGCCCCGTCGCTGGCCGGCGTGGCGAGCAGCATCACCCATCCCGGCAAGACCTCGCACCGCGCCCTCTCCCCCGAGGCGCTGGCGCAGCTCGACATCCACGACGGCACGGTGCGCGTGTCGGTGGGGATCGAGGACAGCGAGGACATCGTCGCCGACTTCCTGCAGGCGCTGGACGCGCTCTGAACGGACGGAGATCCCCCAATGAAAGTCCCCCAACCGCTGCTGACCTTCCCCGACGCCGACAAGAGCCCGCTGAGCATCCGCGCCAAGGCGCTGGTGTTCTTCGACCCGCGTTCGCACCAGGTGCGCGATGAAGTCGAGCGCCTGGCGCCGGGCCTGCAGCCGGTGCTGATCCGTGGCGAAACCGGCACCGGCAAGGAACTGCTGGCCCGGCACATCCACCGCGCCAGCGAACGCCCCGGGCTGTTCGTCGCGGTCAGCTGCAGCGCGCTGAGCCGCAACTTCGCCGAGGCCGAGCTGTTCGGCTACGCCCCCGGCGCGCACAACGGCCCGGTGGGCAGCCGCGCCGGCTGGCTGGGCTCGGCCAACGGCGGCACCCTGTACCTGGACGAGATCGCCGACCTGCCGCTGTCGCTGCAGGAGAAACTCCTGCGCGTGCTGCAGGAACGCGAAGTACTGCGCGTCGGCGCCCGCGAACCGATCCCGGTGGACGTGCGCCTGGTGGTGGCCACCAGCATCGACCTGGCCCAGGCGGTGGCCGCCGGCAAGTTCCTCGAAGGGCTCGCGCAGTACCTGGACGACGGCAACCTCGAGCTGCCGCCGCTGCGCCAGCGTATCGGCGACATCCTGCCGCTGGCCGAATACTTCCTCGGCGTCCACGCCCAGCGCCTGGAACTGCCGGTGCCGCATATCGGCGAGGCGGCCCAGGCGACACTGGAGGCCTACCCGTGGCCGGGCAACATCCGCGAGCTGGAGAACGTCATCCACTTCGCCCTGCTGGTCAGCCCCGGCGACAGCATCGAGCCGCAGCACCTGAACCTGCCCGCCGAGCCGGCCACCGACCTGCGCCGCCTGCTGCGCCAGCCGGGCGTCCGCGAGCAACTGCTGGCCCTGCTGGAAAACACCCCGTAGGGCGCATAACGCCCCAAGCGTTATCCGCCGATACCTTCCGCGCCGAAACCAACGGCGGATAACCGCGAACGGTTATTCGCCCTACGCTCTGGAAAACACCCAGTAGGAGCGGGCCACGCCCGCGATTCGCGCGCATGGCGCGCTCCTACAGAGCCTGCTGGAATCAGGCCGTATCGGCCATAAAAGGCTTGAAATGCGACAAACGGTAGCAGTGAAACGATTCGCCGACCCCGCCCTCGGCGGCAGGGATTCCTGAGGCAAAGGTCAATTTCAGAAAATTAACCTGCGATTAAGCCAACAAGCAGCCCCATCGACCGCCTAGATACCGATCATCAAGACCATTCACTTCTTTTTGTCATAAAGATCAGGGAAAATGGCTATCAGGCAGTCGGGACCCATTTTCCCCGGCGCCTTTGGAGACTATCGTGACCAGCTTTGCCGCTCTTGCCAGCTTTTTCGCCGCCACCGCTTTCCTGAACGTACCTCAGCAGGTCGATCCGGAACGCCGTGAAGTACGCCGCGCGAAGACCCGCCGCAAGTAAAGCAGTACCCGCTCCGCTCGGCCC
>NZ_JARJLT010000307.1 GCF_029335315.1 Pseudomonas citronellolis | reverse complement strand
CCGGAAACGCATGGACACCCACTCGCAGATACTCGCCCTGGAGCAGCGCGTGAGCCGCTCGATCATCGGCCAGGAAAGGGTGGTGCGCAGCATCGTCCTGTGCCTGCTGTGCGACTCGAACCTGCTCCTGGAGGGCATGCCGGGGCTGGCCAAGACCCGCGCCATCCGCAGCCTGGCCGACAACCTGGAAGCCAGCTTCCGGCGCATCCAGTTCACCCCCGACCTGCTGCCCTCCGACATCACCGGCTCGGAAATCTACGTGCCCGACGCCGCCTCGCTGGAAACGGCGTTCCAGTTCCGCCAGGGGCCGCTGTTCGGCAACCTGGTGCTGGTCGACGAAATCAACCGGGCGCCGGCCAAGGTCCAGTCGGCGTTGCTCGAAGCCATGGAAGAACGCCAGGTCACGGTGGCTGGCAAGACCTACCGGCTGCCCCGCCTGTTCATGGCCCTCGCCACGCAGAACCCGGTGGAACAGGAGGGCACCTACAACCTGCCCGAGGCCCAGCTCGACCGCTTCCTGATGAAGGTCAAGGTGGACTACCCCTCGGCGCAGAGCGAAAAGGGCATCCTCGACCTGGTGCGCGACGAGCACCGGCGCCAGTACGCCGAGACCCCACAGGACGCCGCGCCGGAGCCCGAAACGGCCCAGCGCCTGGCGGCCGAGGTGGTCTACCAGGCCTGGCGGGCGGTGGCCGAGGTGCACGTCAGCGAAGCGATCAAGGACTACATAGTCGCCATCGTCCGCGCCAGTCGCGCGCCCTCTGCGCATGACGACGAACTGGCGCAATGGCTCTCGGCCGGCGGCAGCCCGCGCGCCACTCTGGGCCTGGAGCGCGCCGCGCGGGCCCACGCCTGGCTGGCCGGGCGCGACTACGTGGACGCCCGTGACGTCCAGGCGGTGGCCCACGACGTGCTGCGCCACCGCCTGGTGCTGACCTTCCAGGCCGCCGCCGCAGGGGTGACGGTGGAGGCGGCGATCGACAGGATTCTCGGCCTGGTCATCGCTGGGTGATGCCCGTGAGCGCGGAGGAGGGCGTCTACGTCGACCTGCCGGAATTGCTCGGCTACGCCGCCATCGCCCGGCAGATGGCCATCAGCTTCCCGCGGGTGAGCCAGAGCCTGCTGCTGGGCAACCGGCCGTCGCGGCTCAACGGCCGCGGTGGCGCCTTCGACCAGATCCGCCCCTACCTGCAGGGCGACGACGTCCGCGACATCGACTGGAAAGTCACCGCGCGAATGGGCGGCGCACCCTTCGTCCGCGTGTTCAACGAGGAACGACAGCGTTCGCTGCTGCTTCTGGTGGACCAGACCCAGGACATGTTCTTCGGCACCCGCACCCAGCTCAAATCGGTGCTGGCCGCCCGCGCCGCCGCGCAGCTGATGTGGCTCGCCCACCATCGGCGGCAGCCCTGCGGCCTGGTCGTGGTGGGGGAGCGGCAGGTCGATAGCTGCCCGCCACGCCAGGACCGCGGCCACCTCATCCAGGCCTTCGAGCAACTGGCGCGGGCCAACCGCGCGCTCGGCGTCGGCGCCGGCGAAACCCGCGCGGCGACGCAACTGCCGCTGGCCCTCGCGCGCCTGCTGCGGCTGGTGGCGAAGGACGCCGTGGTGGTGCTGATCAGCGACTTCCACAACGTCGATGAACCGACCTGGCGGTTGGTAGACGAACTCGCCGCGCGCAGCCGGGGCCTGGCGATCCCGATCTACGACGGCATCCTCGACAACTGGCCGCAGCAGGGCCAGTTCCTCGCCACCTACGGCGGCATCGAAGCCGAGCTGCGTTTCTCGCCGGACGCCCAGCGCCATGGAGTGGAGGACCGCGCCCGGCGCAACTTCGCCGCGCTGTTGGCGCGCCTGGCCCAGGCCGGCCTTGGCCAGGCGCCGTTCAGCACCTACGAAACCGCGCAGGCCCAGCTCGGCCAGGCCCTGAGCCTGGTAGGGAGCGGCCGGTGAGCGCGCCCTCGCGCAACGACATACCGGGCATCGAGCTGCCGGACCTGGCCGAACTGTCGCCGCCCGCGCCGGTCAGCCTGTTCCCCCAGACCCTGGCCTGGAAGCTCCTGTTCGCCGCCCTCGTCCTCGCGCTGCTGGCGTACCTGCTGTTGCGCTACCGCCGCTACCGTCGCCGCCGCTGGCGCCGCCAGGCACAGGCACTGGCCCGGGTGGCGCGGGCCGAAGCCAGTGGCGATGCCTGGTTCGCCCTGATCAAGCGCGTGTGCCTGGTGCACCAGAGTCGCGAGCGCGTCGCCGGGCTCAGCGACAGCGCCACCCTGGACCAGCTCGACGGGCTGGACGAGTCGACACGCCAGGCTCTGCTCGATCGTCACCATCGGCGCGAAGCGCGCCTGGAGCCGGCGGCCAACGCAGCGGTGGCCGAGACCTTCGCCCGCTGGCTGCAGGAATTGCCCGATGTTCGCTAGCCTGGCGCCCTGGCTGCAGCGCCTGGCGTTCGAATGGGCATGGCTGTGGCTGCTGCTGCCCGCGCCGCTGCTGCTGCACCTGTTGCCGGCCGGCGCTCGCACCCACGGCCACAGCGTGCGCGTGCCCAACCTGCCGAATCTGCTCGGCCCCGAGCCTGCGGCCAGCGCGCCGTCCGGCCGCGACCGCCTGCTGCTGGCGGCATTCGCCGCGCTCTGGCTGTGCCTGCTGTGCGCCGCCACGCGCCCGCAACTGCTGATGCCGGCCAGTTACCGGGAGGTGCCGGTGCGCGACCTGCTGCTGGTACTGGATGTGTCCGCCTCGATGGCCACCGAAGACATGCAGGACGAGGCGGGCGCCAAAGTCAGCCGCATGGCCGCGCTACAGCGGGCGGTGCGTTCGTTCATCCAGGCGCGCCCGGACGACAACATAGGCCTGATCGTCTTCGGCAGCCAGGCCTACCCGTTCGCCCCGCTCAGCCGCGACCACCGCGTGCTGCTGGAGCGCGTGGACGAATTGCGCCCAGCCATGGCCGGCCCGCAGACCAGCATCGGCGACGCCCTCGGCAGCACCTTGAAGATGTTCCGCCAACTGGACGCGGGCGGCCAGGACAGGGAGCGCATGGTGGTGCTGCTGACCGACGGCAAGGACACATCCTCGACGCTGCCGCCGGAAGTCGCCCTGCGCCTGGCGCGCAAGGAACACCTGCGCATCCACACCATAGGCCTGGGCGAGGAGGGCGACGACAGCAGCGACTTACCGCTGCTGCGCAGAATCGCCAGCGAAACCGGCGGCACCTTCCAGCTCGCCGGTCAGAGCGCCCGCTCGTTGCAGGAGGTATACGCCACCCTCGACCGCATCAACCCGCGCAAGCTCCGGCAGCTCGGCTGGTCCTATCGCCTGCCGCTGTACCGCTACCCGCTGCTGGCCGCGCTGGGCGCGCTGGCATTGATTGCGCTGCGCCTGCGCGGCAAACGGGGTGGCCATGCCTGACCTGCACTTCCTGCACCCCTGGTGGTTGCTCGGCGCGGCGCTCTGCGCAGTGGCCGGCGTGCTGCATCGGCGCCGCCGCGCGGCCGACTCGCCCTGGCACCGGGTGCTGGACGCGAAGCTCGCCGGCGCGCTGATCCGCGCCCATGCCGGGCGTTTCGCCTTCGGTGCGCGGGAGTGGTTATGGCTGCTGGCGTGCCTGGGCATGCTCGCCCTGGCCGGGCCCAGCTGGAGCAAACAGGTACCCGCCGAAGTCCGTGAGCAGGCCTTGGTGCTGGTCCTGCTCGGCAATGGCGGCGGCATGTACGCAAGCGACGTCGCGCCGAACCGCAATCGCGCGGCCAAGGCCAGGATCGAGGCGCTGCGCCGGGCGATGCCGCAGGCCTGGTTCGGCGTCATCGCCTACGCCGGCAGCGCCCACCTGGTGATACCGCCCACCCGCGACGACAGCTTCTTCGAACTCTTCCTGCCGCCGCTGGAGCCGGACTTGATGCCCGGCGTGGCCGCGTCGCGCCCCGGCCTCGGGCAGGCGCTCGACCTCGCCCGCAAGGCCATGTCGGGCACAGCGCTGCCGGCCAACCTGGTGATCATGACCGACAGCCTGAGCCCGGCCGAGCGCGCCGAACTCGACGAATTCCACCGCCACTTCGCCGGCGTCGAAGTGCTGGCCGTCGGCACCGCCGAGGGCGGCCCGCCGCGTTTCGCCCCAGCCGGGTGGCCGGCGGCGGACAACGGCCTGGCCCTGGACCAATTCGCCGCGCTGAAGGCCGAGGGCGTCGCCGTCACCGGCCTGGATGCGGGCGGGCAGGACATCGCCTGGCTGCGCCAGCGCATCCACGGCAGCTTGGAAAGGGCGCACAACGGCGACCCGCAGTGGCACTGGGAGGACGCCGGCTACTGGCTGGTGCTGGCCATGCTGCCGATCGCGCTGCTGCTCTATCGCCAACTGCGCGTGCTCGGCCTGGCGCTGCCCCTGACCCTGCTGCTCACCGGCGCCTACACCCCCGACGCCCGCGCCGACTGGCGCGACCTCTGGTGGACCCGCGACCAACAAGGCCAGCAGGCCCTGGACCGTGGCAATTACCGCGGCGCCGCCGAACGCTTCGCCGACCCGTACCGCCGGGGCCGCGCTTACTACCTGGCCGAGGACTACCCGAGCGCGGCCGCCGCCTTTGCCCAGGTGCCAAGCGCCCAAGGCCAGTTCTACCTGGGCAACAGCCTGGCGCGGCAACAACGCTACCAGGCCGCCTTGAAGGCCTATCGCCAGGCGCTGCTGCTCGACCCCGGGCTGGCCGAGGCCAGCGCCAACGCCGGTGCCGTGCAGGCGGTGCTCGACGAGCTAGCCAAGCGCCCCGGCGAGCGACAGAAGGCCGAGCCGGGGGACGCGGACGTCGGTTCGGTCCGCATTGAGCTGACGCCACGCCATGCGCCGAATGACGCGGCACCGGCCGCGAGCGACATGAGCGACGACGAACTGAACCAGTGGATGTCCAACGTGAAGAGCTCGCCACGGGAGATGCTCAAGACGCTGTTCCTGTTGCAAGTGCAGGAAGACGCCGAGGGGGAGGGCGAGTGAACAGGCGCTGGCTGCTGGGCCTGGCCATGCTCGCGCTGGCCGGGTTCGCCGGCGCCGACGACACGGGCTGGGAGGCCCACGTCGAACTGCGCGGCCTGGGCGCCGAGCCGGCGGCGCTGCCGCCGGTATTGGTGCCCAAGCAGAGCGTGCTGCTGAAGGTCAGCGTATGGATGCCCGACGGAGTCAACTGGTACCCGCGCTACCCGCACTGGGACATGCCCGGCGCGACCCTGCTGCCGCTGATGATGCTCACGCCCTCGATCGAGCGTGAACACGGCGGCGCCACCCAGCGCGGCGCCACCCAGAACTACCTGCTGACGCCCCTGGCCGAAGGCGCGCTACGTCTTTCGCCCGACGCCATCGAGGTCGACCCCGACCAGCCCGATTCGCCGCTGCTGCCCATCGAAGCGCCGATCCTGCAGGTGGCGCTGCCGGCCGGCGCGGGTTCCCTGCAGGCCTTCCTGCCGGCCACGGCGCTCAAACTGAGCCAGCGCTTCTACCTGCAGAGTGGCGACGAACCGCCGCACGAACTGGCGGCCGAGGCCCTGGGCCACCTTCGCCTGCGCGCCGGACAACTGCTGGAGCGCCGCCTGACCGTCGAGGCCCTGGGCGTGCAAGGCAACCAGATTCCCGCCCTGGCGGTGGACGCCGACGCCGTGCAACACCAGGCCGAGGTCACCGACCTCAACGACTATGGCGACTTCACCGGCGGCCGCCGAACCGAACACTGGTTCTACGCGCCCGGCGCCAGGTCGAGCCTCGACCTGCAAGCGCTCGACATCCGCTGGTACGAACTGGGCAGCCACCAATTCCGCACCGCGCACCTGGCCGGCGCCAAGGTACAGGCCGACGCCCTGCGCGAGACCGACGCGCGCCTGCGCCTGTCCTGGTGGGAACGTCTCACGCTGCTGCCGGGGCGGACGCTGCTGGCGTTGCCGCTGGCCGCCGCGCTGCTCGGCCTGGCGGTCGTCTATCGGCGCCGCCTGACCCTGCACCTGGGGCGCTGGTGGGGCACCGCCCGGCGCCGCATCGGTGGCGCCGAACCCTGGCTGTTTCTGAGGTTCTGCGTTCGCCTCGGCGCCCTCGGGCCTGCCAGCCCATCGGCCTGGCGTGCCGGCCAACGCTGGCTGCGGTGCAACGGGGCGGACGAAAGCCTGGAGCGATACACCGCGCTACAGGCCTGGGGGCGGGCCCGCTACGCCGCGGAACCGGCGGAGCCTCCCGGCCGCCTGGCGTTGCTCGCCGACCTCATCCGGCTACGCCGCCAGCGCGGCGGGGAATCCCCCGGCGTCCGGCGGCGCCACGAACTTCCCGTCTTGCAGGATCACCAGCGCTGACAGCGTGCTGGCCTCACTTCACCTTCACCACGTCATCCGGCTTCCAGGTCTGGTCGTAGAAGGCATCGCCGGTGCCATACAGGCGTAGGGCAACGAGGAAATTGCGCCCGGGAATGGTCTGGATGAAGGCCGCGTCGGCGATATCCTTGGGCTTCTCCGGGCCGAACCAGATTTCGATGGAGCCGTCGGCCTGCTTGGGAATGTCGTAGTAGCTGTTGGTGGAGGGCAACAGTTGGCCGGTCTGCGGCATGGTGCCGTCGGTGACGTTGTACGCGGTCACCGCCCAGAACAGCGCGGCCGGCGGATTGGGTGGCAGGCGCAGCTTGTAGGTGCTGGCGCCTTCGAGGAACTTGCCGTCCTTGTCGCGGCCGGTGAACGGGTACTTCGAGCCCGCCCCGGTGGTGTGCATCACCATCGCCGGCGCCGAGGAATAGGCGAACTGGAAGAAGTTGGAACGCTGGCTCACGTCCAGGTAGCTGTCCTGCATCCAGTCGGCGGTGCCGCCGGCCCAGGTGTTCTCGTACTGGCGGTCGGTGTAGTAGAGGTTGCGCTTGTCCTCTCGACCCAGCTGGCGGTTGGCCAGGATCATCCGCGGCGCGGTTTCCACGGCCTTTTTCAGCAGCGCCTGCTGCTTTTGCGTGGGCTCGAACGGCTGGCCCTTGACGATCCCGATGGAGGCCAGCACGCCGCGCAGCTCGGGGTCGATGGCGGCCACCGGCTCGTAGTCGACGAAGGCCTTGAGCTTGCTCCAGTAGGTGTTGTCCACCGGGTACATCATGTCCAGCGCCTTGCCGCTGGCGTCGGGGAACTGCATCGGCTTCACGTCCTTCTCGGTCGCCCACAGCGGGTACACGCGGGTGGTCTCGGCCGCCGCCACCGCCGGCGCCGGGTCGGGCTTGCCGTCGCCCTTGGCCATCACCGTGCGGAAGAACAGGAACACGTTGTAGGTGGAGGAACGCACCGCGAAGTAACCGCCCGGCACCGGCCCGTCGTAGCCCGGCGGCAGCAACAGGTAGAGCCCGCCGTTGCCACGGTCCGGGCCGATGGCGCCGACGTCGGTGAGGGTGCGCTGGAAGAAATCGGTGAACATGCCGATCACGTGCGCCGGCGCCTTTACCACCAGCGGCCCGTCCTTCTTCAGGTCCAGGTAGCTCATGGAATAGATCACGTCGGCGTTGGGCGTGGGCACCATGGTTCGCGCGTCCATGCGCTGCTTCCAGATCGGCAGCACGTTGTAGCCACCGCCGAAGGCCTTCTCCGAACCGTCGCGCATGCCGATCACGTTGAGCGCCGGCAGCATGGTCATGTAGGCGTGGATGGCACGCTGGTAGTACAGCTCGTCACGCAGGCTCTCGGCTTCCTTGGGGTCCAGCCAGTTACCGTTGTTGAGCTGCTTGATCAGTGGCGAGGCCGGTGCCTGGTCGGCGGCGCAGGCGGGCAGGGCGGCGAGACCGGCGGTGCCGATCAGGCAGGCGGCGATAGCCGCGCGCAGGGGATGGATGGGCATTGCTTCCTCCTGGAGGATGGGCGAGTTCGTTGGCAATGAGTCTAGGAGGCGTGCGCAGACGCGATAGCCGAAAAGCGAAGCGCTCGCTGCGCTACTCGGTGGCGAGGTTCGCCAGGCGCCGGAAGCCACTCTTGATTGGCGCGCCAGCCGCCCCCGACGCGACGGATTGCTGCGCAAAGCCCGACGAACGGCGTCGCAGTGGCTACGCTTGAGCGAGGGCGGAACGATCGCCGTCGGTTCAACGTCATTGCCCATCGCGAGGGGCCAAGGAGCTGGATGAATGAGGCGCTGGGTCAGCATGCTGCTGTTGCTGTTCATCGCATTGCCCGGGTTGGCGCTGGCGGAACCGCCGCTGGACACCACCGAAGGCGTGCCGGGCGCGCCGGCGGAACTGAAGGTGGCCAACCGCAGCGTCATCGTGCTGCATGCCACCTTGCTCGGGGAAACCCCGGAAATGCGCGTGCAGCGCGCCAAGGCGGTGATCGAGGACCTGCTGCAGGGCACCGAGGAACTCAAGGTCGGCGTCGACCCCATTCTGCACAGCTACCTGGTGCTGCTGGGTGGCCGGCGGGCCTTCATCGTCTCGCCGCAGGACCTCGACCCACCCGGCGGCGACGCCCGCGCGGCCGCCGAGCAGGCCGCCGCCACCCTGCGCGTGGTAGTGGCGGAAACCGGGCAGGCGCGCAGCCTGCGCTTCCTGCTGACGGCGCTGGGCTTCTCGGCGGTGGCCACGCTGGTCTACGTGCTGCTGCTCAAGGGCACCGGCTTCGTCCGCCGCAAGCTGCGCGGGCTGTTGCCGCAACTGATGAGCGAGCGCACCCACCAGATCAAGGTCGCGCATACGCCGCTGTTCGACATGCAGTACCTGTACTACCTGGTGGATCGCCTGCTGGCGCTGGCCTACTGGCTGTTCGTGCTGCTGTTCACCTACAAGTGGCTGAGCTTCGTGCTCTCGCAGTTCCCCTACACGCGGCCCTGGGGCGAAAGCCTCAACGTCTACCTGCTGCGGCTGTTCAACTACCTGCTCGACGGCATCGTCAGCGCCATTCCCGGCATCGCCGTGGCCATCGCCATCTTTTTCATCGCCCGTGCCGTCAGTGGCTTCACCCGCCGCCTGCTGGAGCGCATGGCGCGGCCGGGGACCATCCGCTGGCTGACCCTGGAAACCCTGCAGCCGACCACCCGCCTGACCTCCCTGGCGATCTGGCTGTTCGCCCTGGTGATGGCTTACCCGTACCTGCCCGGTTCCGGCACCGATGCCTTCAAGGGCCTGTCGGTGCTGCTGGGCCTGATGATCTCGCTGGGCGCCTCGAGCATGGTCGGCCAGGCCGCCGCCGGGCTGATCCTCACCTATTCGCGCACGCTCAGGGTCGGCGAGTACGTGCGCGTGGGCGACAACGAAGGCACCGTCACCGAAGTGGGCATGTTCAACACCACCATCCGCACCGGCCTGGGCGAGGTGCTGACGCTGCCCAACTCGATGATCACCGGTTCCGTGACGCGCAACTATTCACGCGCCGTGTCGGGCCCCGGCTACATCGTGGATACCGTGGTGACCATCGGCTACGACACGCCCTGGCGCCAGGTGGAAGCGATGCTGGTGGAAGCCGCGCGGCGCACCGACGGCATTCTCGAAAAGCCGCGGCCGCAGGTGTTCCAGACGGCGCTGTCGGACTTCTATCCGGAGTACCGCCTGGTGGCCCAGGCCATCCCCAGCGAACCGCGACCGCGCGCCGAGCTGCTGAGCGTGTTGCACGCGAACATCCAGGACGTGTTCAACGAGCACGGCGTGCAGATCATGTCGCCGCACTACGAAGAAGACCCGCGCGACGCCAAATGGGTGCCGCGCGAGCGCTGGTACGCCGCGCCGGCCAAGGCACCGGCCGGGAAAGCCGGCAGCGACGACGAATCGCAGTGAAATCACCGGTTGCGCATTGCCCGGCGCCGATTCCTTGCCTAGATTTACCTGCGAGCGCACGTACCTGCGTGAGTCGCAGCGACAGGCACCTGCACCTCGACGAAGTTCACTGACCAAGGAACGAATTCATGAGAAGCAAACTGCTGACCAAGAGTGCAATCTTCGCCGTGTTGGGTGCCGCCAGCCTGCTGGCCCAGGCCGACCAGGCCGGGGGCAACGGTTGCGGCTGGGGCAACATGGTGTTCGAAGGGCAGCGTGGCCTGTTCCCGCACCTGCTGGCCACCACCACCAACGGCACCTCCGGCAACGCCACCTTCGGCCTGACCTCCGGCACCAACGGCTGTAACTCCGACGCCCGCCTGGGCTACGGCGGCCGCTCGATCTTCGCCATGAACGGCATGCTCGACAACATCGCCGAAGACATGGCCAAGGGCCACGGCGAGGCGCTGGACGCCTACGCCACGCTGCTCGGCGTGGAAGCCAAGGACCGCGCGCACTTCGCCCAGGTCACCCAGCAGCACTTCGGTGAAATCTTCGCCAGCAAGGACGCTACCGGCGAGCAGGTGTACACCAACACCCTGGCCGTGATGCAGCGCGACACCACCCTGGCGCGCTACGCCCGCCAGCCGGTCTGACGAACGCCAGACGAAAAAATGCCCTCTTCGGAGGGCATTTTTTATTCGCCATAACGGTGAGTTGGCTGTCCCGCGAACGTTGGCTTGTCTATGGAGTCTCGCCAGTTATTAGCGATCCTCGCGGGTGTGCCACAGGCGCAACAGGTAGATGGTGGAGTCGACAATTTCGTAGCGCATCTCGTAATGCCCGACCAGAATCCGCCGCACGTCTCGCGGATCGAACTCCTCCAGCCGCTCCCCGATACGAGGGTTAGCCAGCAACGCAGTCGGTGCCGTCGCGAGCCTCTGCACCGTATGCGCAGCGGTGGGCCGGTTCACCGTCGCCAGGAACTCGTAGAGACGAGCCAGATCCGACAGGGCCTTGCTCGTCCACTTCAACTCCATTAGCGCGGTATGGGCAATGGGGAATCGGTGCTCAGGCTGTCGGCCCAGGCCTGGACAGCCTGATGGTCGATCACACGGCCGGCATCCACATCGGCCAGCGCCTCGCGAGTCAGGCGACTGCGTTCCTCTTCCTGGTCGAGCCACTCAGTCAGCGCTTGCTTCACAATCCAGTTCTTGGAACGCTCCAGGCGCTCGGCGATCTCGTCAACGCGTTCGGCCAGCTCTACAGGGACGTGAGCGGTAACTGATCGAGTTTTGGCGGTGGCGGCCATAATCGTTGCTCCAGTGGGGCGGGCTTCGGATACCCGTCGCGCCCAGATTCCAGCCGGCTCAGGCTGAGCTAGCCCTGGCATGGCGTTTTTCATTTTTGCCATCCAGCAGTCAGCTTGATTAAAAATTAATCATAATTAATAACGTCGAGACACGGAAGCCGCAGCGACATACGGTGCTGTAATGCTTACGAGCCCCCTCAAAGGCCGGACGCAAAAATGCCCTCTTCGGAGGGCATTTTCGTTGCTGCGGCACTCAGCGGCGGTCTTCGTCCCGGGCCTCCTGGGCCAGCGTGAAGAGTTGCCGGGCTTCGCCGGCCAGCGGCGCCAGGGCGGCGGCTATCCGCGAGGTCTCCAGCACCAGGGGGTGCTCGTCGTTGTGGTTTTCCAGCACGCAGAGGATGTCCTCCAGGGCCTTCAGGCGGCGCTCGGCAACGCCGAAGAGGTTCTCGGTCGGCGCACTGGGGTTCACGTACAGCACGCCCTCGTAGCACTGTTGGCGCAGCGCCTGGAGCTTGTGATCAGCCATGGGGCACCTCCGTGCGAGCGGGGCGGTGGGACGGTATTGCACGCATGTCACTGTGGGTTGGATAGTGCATTTCCATTGCTCCTGTTGGAGGAAGGAACCGCCAACCCGGGATTGGGGAGGCGGGTCGTGCGGGGTCGCAGTACCGGAGCAGCTCTCGCGTCACCCGGCCAGGCAATTGCCTGCCCCACACGACCCACCAATGCAGCTGGGGGTGTGCAAAACGCCAGGGCGATAAGCCTTGGCGCTGGATGCGAGAGGAAGCGTTTCCGGACTGCGATCCGGGCCACGGGATTGACCGTGGCGGGAGTCGAATCTATGGGCGCGCCTCGTAAGACGGCAAGGCCAATGGCTCGTGGGATTTTTCGTTAAAAACAGGGTCAGGCCCTGACTCGCCGTAGGAGCGGACTCCGTCCGCGATGGGCCGTCGCGCGGGGCTATTCGCGGACGGAGTCCGCTCCTACAAAACCAACCACGCCGGCTGCGAGGGCGCGGCGACTGGGTTATCCCCTACACGGGCCGCCGCAAACAGGAGAGGGGCCGTTCGCTGCGGCCGGGAAGCCCGGAGTCAATTGGTAGGAACAACTGTCTTGCCGGCAGCGCCGAGGCGCTCTTCGTAGGAGCGGGCCGTGCCCGCGAATCGCGCGCATGGCGCGCGCCTACAGGATGACGCTGGCGTCCAGGCTGGGCAGCCTGGGTCAGAGTCGCGGGCGTCAAATGAGTGGGGGAGAAGATGCCCCGGTGCATCCGCACCGGGGCAGGGTGGTCACTTCTTCAGTGCCTGGAAGCTCTTGACCATGTCCGAAGCCCAGCCGTCGATCACCGCGCGGGCGTCGCTGGCCTTCATCACCTGGGAGGAGTTGTCCAGCTCGGCGCCGGCGCCCTTGCGCACCACCTGGGCCACCACTTCGTTGTTGCTGCCGTCGAGGAAGGCCGCTTCGGTGGCGATGCTGGTGTCCTGGTCACGGATGCCGGTGGCGGCGCTGACGCCAGCGGCTACCAGGGCGATGGGGATCACTTCGTAGGGCTGCAGGCCCTTGGTCGAGGCGCTCACGGCGGTGATCGCCGGGCGCACCACCAGCACGCCCGGGCCGGGGCCGCTGGCCAGCGGCAGCACCTTGGCGAATTGGGTTTTCAGGGCCTGGTCGTAGTAGTTGGTGATGCCGGTCAGGGTGCTCTGCGGAATCTTCTCGGTGGGCTGCGGCTGCGGGTACAGCTGGCTGGGCTCGATGTACACGCTGCTGAAGCGGTTGACGTCGACGCCCGGCTGGATCCAGCGCATCACCGGCGCGCCGGAAGGCGATTTCTCTTCCTTGAGCACCTTGTAGTTCTTCAGGAACCCGGAGTATTCCTCCGGCGCCACGTACTTGCTCGCGCAGCCGGAGAGGACCAGGGAGGCGAGGCACAGGGATACCGCTAACGTCTTCAACTTCATTCGAGTTGCTCCTTGTGGACGGTGCTGCTTTCTAGTGTTGGCGGTGTAGTCGGCTTGCCCGGGCCGGATCAGTCGTCGTCCCCGCTCACGATCGGCAGTTCCGGGCACAGCTTGCGACGGTGTTCCAAGGGGGTCATGCCGAACCAGCGCTGGTGCGCGCGGCAGAACGAGGTGGTGCGCAGGTAGCCCAGCTGGCGGGCGATCTGGCCGACGCCCAGGCCACTGTAGCGAAGCATCTTTTCCGCCTGGTTGCGGCGGATGCGGTCGACGTGGTCCTCGAAGTCGATGCCGTCGACAGCAAGGCGCCGCTGCAGCGTGCGCGGGTGCAGGCCCAGGCTGCCGGCGACGTGTTCGAGGTTGCAACGATGGTTCGGCAACAGCGCCTGGATGCGTTGCTCGACTTCCGCGCGCAGGTCACCCTCGATGTCGCCCTGGGCCTCCAGGTAGAAACGCAGGATGGCATGCAGGGTGGCATCGTGCTGCGCGCTGGGGCGTTGCAGGATTTCCGGCGGCAGCACCAGGATGTTGTGCTCCTGGTGGAACAGCACCGGGCAGCCGTAGTAGCGCTCGTAGGTGCTCAAGTCGCCCAGTTGGCCATGGCGCAGCAGCACTGTCCGCGGCTGGAATGGCCTGCCCAGCACTTCGCTGATCAGCAGGCGCCCCTGCAGTACCGATTTCTCGACGATCTGCGGCAACTCCTGGCTGCTGGGCAGGGCGTTGTCGAAGTACAGCAGCGCCTGGCCGGGGCGGCGCTCCAGGCGGTAGTGGATCGACGGGCTGTACAGGCGCATGTAGCGCAGCACCGCCACCAGCGCTTCGCCGACGGTGGGGGCGGTGCGCGCCAGGTGCTGCAAGGGGCCGATCAGCGCCAGGCCCTGGCGCTCGCCCAGCTCCAGCCCCAGGTGCGGCAGGCCCAGCGCGCGGGCGCTGCCCTCGAAGATCTGCGCCAGGCTCTGGTAGGGCAGCTGCCTGTCGAAGTTGCCGACCACATCCATGTCGACCTTGAACGGCGCCAGGTGCGCGCGTAGCGAAACGCCGTGCTGGCCGAGCAGTTCGCCGTACTGGAGGAACGCGGTACCGCGTACGCTGGCCATCAGAAGCGCCAGGTCACGCCGCCGCCCAGCACATGCAGGGCGGTGGCCTTGTAGGTGCCGGAGAGGGTGGTGCCGGAGCGTTTCTTGGTCTGCTCCACATCCATGTCGCCCAGCCACATCAGGGTGTAGGCGAAGTGCACGTCCATGCCGTCACCGAGGTCGTAGTTGACCCCGGTGGACATACGCCAGACGGCGCCGGCCGGGTTGTCCACGGTGCGGTCGCTGTCGTCGACCATCGGGCTGTCGTAGCCGAAGCCGATGCCCCAGCGCAGGCGCGGGCTGTACTGATACAAGGTGCCGATCGAGGCGTTCCAGGAGTCCTTGTACTTGCGGTCGACGGTGGTGCTGGTGCCGGCGGCGTTGGTATCCACTTCGACGCCGACCCTGCCGAAGTCGCTCCAGTCCTGCCAGCCCACGCTGCCGAGCAGGCTCCATTGCGAATCCAGCTCGTGCACCACGCTGAGCAACGCGGTCTGCGGGATGTTCATGTCCAACTCCAACTGGTCGACGTTGACCCGGTTCAGGGCCAGGTTGAGCAGCGGGTTGTTGATGTTCTTGAGTTCCGGGCGGTCCTTGAACTCGAACTTGACCTTGCTGGTGTAGGCGAAACCGATGCGGGTGCTGGGGGTGATCTTGTAGAGCAGGCCGATGTTGAAGCCGGCGGCCGTATCGGTGTCCTTGTAGCGCAACTGGCCGTCGGGGCGGTCCACCAGGCCCAGCACGCTGTTGTTCACCGCGACTTCCTCGCGCAGGTAGCCGTAGACCAGGCGCGGGCCGATGCCTACCGAGAAGTCGTCGGTGAACTTGTGCGCCAGGGTCGGCTGGAAAGACACGCCGATAAGGGTCGACTCCTGGTTGAAGTAGCGGCCCGCCCAGTCGTCGTCGTAGTCGGCCATCAGGCCGAAGTTGCCATACATGCCGAAGCCGATGGCATTGCGGTCGTCGATCTGGTGGCTGATGAAGAAGCTGGCGCCGGGCAGGTACTTCAGCGCGTTGCCGCCTTCGTTGCCGTCGAACTGGTTGTTGGAGTCGCGGGCAAAGGTGTAGTGGCCGAGGATCAGCTGTCCGTTGGCGCTGATCTGCGTGCCCTTGAGCTCGGTGATGCCGGCCGGGTTGTTCATCAGCACGCTGGGGTCGAGGGTCAGTGCCGCGGAACCGGCGTTGGCGTAGCCATTGCCCTCCTGGCCCACCTCGTAGATCAGCAGGTCAGCGGCCCAGGCGGGGCTGGAAAGCAGGCCCAAGGCGAGGGTCAAGGCGCAATACGGTGGGCGGGTGACTGTTTTCTTGTCGTTCATGGCGCTTCCTGTGCTCGTTCGGCGGCCGCCCAACCACCCCTTCGAGGGATTGCGGCGGCTGCAATAGAGCCTAGATACTGGGGCGGGTAGTGCAAGCGCGGCGACTCTGGCGCCGGTCAGGGCTGTTCATTAGGCGACAATGACACCATCGACCTTTCGGCTGACTACAGTTACCGCATCGTCCCGCGGTGGTTCGCCACGGGCGTCTTGATGGCCAGAACAAGGAACAGACAGTGAGCACACGCGAGCAGATCGCCAGCCTGGAGGCCAGCGTGGCGGCCCAGGTGCTGGGGCAGGAACAGACCATCCGGCACATCCTGCTGGGCCTTCTGGCCAACGGCCATGTATTGCTGGAAAGCTTGCCTGGCCTGGCCAAGACCCGCACGGTGAAGGCGCTGTCGAAAAATCTCGACGCACGCATGAGCCGCATCCAGTTCACCCCCGACCTGCTGCCCTCGGACATCACCGGCGGCGAGATCCTGCAGCAGACCGAAACCGGCAACCAGCTGAAGTTCCAGGCCGGGCCGCTGTTCGGCAACGTGATCCTCGCCGACGAGATCAACCGTGCCCCGGCCAAGGTCCAGGCGGCCCTGCTGGAGGCCATGGAGGAACGCCAGATCACCGTGGCCGGGCAGACCCACCCGATGCCCGGCCTGTTCATGGTGCTGGCCACGCAGAACCCCATCGAGCAGGAGGGCACCTACCCGCTGCCCGAGGCGCAGATGGACCGCTTCCTGATGAAGCTGCTGATCGACTACCCCAAGGTGGAAGACGAAACCCGCGTGCTGCGCCTGGTGCGCGAGGAGGAGCAGCGCCAGCAAGGCGGTGGCCGCGCCGAAGCGCCCACGCCGCTGGCCCAGGAGGCGATCTTCGCGGCCCGCGCCGAAGTGGGCCAGGTGCATGTGTCGGAGGCCATCGATCGCTACCTGATCGACCTGATCAACGCCAGCCGCCACCCGGCCGACTACGACGCCGACCTGGCGCGCTGGCTGAAGGTGGGCGCCAGCCCGCGCGGCGGCATCAGCCTGGACCGCGTGGCGCGCGCCCACGCCTGGCTGGACGGTAACGACTATGTGTCGCCGGACGACGTGCGCGCCGTGCTGCACCCGGTGCTGCGCCACCGCCTGCTGTTGTCCTATGACGCCGTCGCCGACGGCGTGGGCGCCGACCAGGTGATCGACCGCCTGCTCGACAAGGTCGCGGTGCCGGCCTGAGGGGAGGGTGGCCATGCAGACCGTCGCCGATGGGTTCGTCTACGCCTCGCTGCCCCAGCTGATGCTGCTGGAGCACCAGGTGCGCGGGCTAAGTTTTCTCTCGCGGCAACCGCTGGCCAGCGTGTTGTCCGGCAACCACGCGGCGCGCCTGCGCGGCCGCGGCCTGAGCTTCGACGAGCTGCGCCAGTACAGCCCCGGCGACGACCTGCGGCACCTCGACTGGCGCGCGTCGATGCGCTATGGCAAGCCGTTCATCCGCGCCTACACCGAGGAGCGCGACCGCCCGACGCTGCTGCTGGTGGACCAGCGCATGAGCATGTACTTCGGCTCGCAGCGCAACTTCAAGTCGGTGACCGCCGCCGAGCTGGCCGCCATCGGCGCCTGGATGGCGCTGGGCTCGGGCGATCGCGTCGGCGGCCTGGTGTTCGGCGACCAGGCCATCGAATACATCCGCCCGCTGCGCAGCCGCGCGCGGGTGGAGGCGCTGTGCGCGGCGGTGGTGCGGCACAACCACGCCCTGCGCGCCACGCGCACCGAGGATGAGTCGCCGGGCCAGTTGGACCGGGTACTGCGCGAGTGCCTGGCGGTGGCCGGGCACGACGCGCTGATCGTGATCATCAGCGACTTTGCCGGGGTCGGCCCGCAGACGCTGCAACTGCTGCGCCAGCTCAGCGCGCACAACGACGTGCTGGCGTTGCAGGTGTTCGACCCCATCGCCATGAAGATACCCGACCGTGGCCGGGTCACCGTGACCCAGGGCGAGTTGCAGGTGGAGCTGGAGGTGGGCCGGCGCCAGGTGCACCAGCCCCTGGGCGACTTCCTCGTCGGGCGCCTGAAGGACGTGGCCACGCTGCTGCGCCGCAGCCAGGTGCCGCTGATGATGTTCAGCACCGGGCGCGAAAGCCTGGAACAGCTGCGCGGCGAGCTGGGCCGGCTGACGGGGATACCGCGATGACCCTCGTGGCCACGCCGAGCCTCGACCGGATGCAGGAACTGGCCCTGCCGGCGCCGGTCGCCAGCTACTGGCCGCAGACCTGGGGCTGGCTGCTGGTGCTGCTGATCGTTGTGGCATTGCTGGCGGCCTGGGCCGTGCGCCGTTACCTGCGCTGGCGGCGCGACCGTTACCGGCGCGAGGCGCTGGCCCTGTTCGACACGCTCAGCGCCAGCCTGGCGGACCCGCACCGGCGCCTGGCCGCGCTGCGTGAATTGCCGGCGCTGCTCAAGCGTGTGGCGCTGTCGATGCCCGGCGGCGAAGCCTCGGCGCGCCTGGGCGGCGACGACTGGCAGGCGTTCCTGCAACGCCGCAGCGCCGCACCCTTGCCGGCGGACTTCGCCCAGCGCCTGGCGCTGCTGGCCTACGCCCCGGCCGAGCGTGTGCAGGCCCTGGCCGATGGCGAGGTGCAAGCGCTGCTGGCGGCCAGCCGACACTGGATCGAGGCGCACCATGTGGCAGTTTGACTATCCCTGGCTGCTGTTCCTGCTACCGCTGCCCTGGCTGGCCTGGCGCCTGTTGCGCGCCTACCACGAGTCGCGCAGCGCGCTGCGCGTGCCGTTCTTCGCCGCCATGAGCCGCGCCACCGGCCAGGCGCCGGGCCACGCCGGCGCAGGCGGGCGCTGGCAGTTACCGTTGAATCTGCTGGTGTGGGGGCTGCTGGTGGCCGCGTGCGCCCGGCCGGTGCTGGTGGAGAAGCCGATCGAGAAGGAACTGCCGATCCGCGACCTGATGCTGGCCATCGACATCTCGCAATCCATGCAGACCCGCGACTATACCGGCCCCGACGGCCAGAAGACCGACCGCCTGACGGCGGTGAAGGGCGTGGTGCGCGACTTCATCGCCAGGCGCAAGGACGACCGCATCGGCCTGATCGTCTTCGGCACCGGCGCCTTCCCGCAGTCGCCGCCGACCCTGGACCACGCCAGCCTGTCGACCCTGCTCGACGAGGTGGGCATCGGCATGGCCGGGCCGAACACCGCGCTGGGCGACGCCATCGGCCTGACCATCAAGCTGCTGGAGAAGACCCGGGAGCAGGAGAAGGTGCTGATCCTGCTCACCGACGGCAACGACACCGGCAGCGCCATCACCCCCGACCACGCGGCGGCCATGGCCCGCGACCGGGGCATCGTGGTGCACACCATCGGCATCGGCGACCCCCAGGCCAGCGGCGACGCGAAGGTGGACCTGCAAGCCCTGCAGGGGATCAGCCAGACCACCGGCGGGCGCTACTTCCGCGCCGGCGACAGCGGCGCGCTGCAGCAGGTGTACGCCACCCTCGACCAGATCACCCCGCACAAGGTGAAGACCTTCAGCCACCAACCCAAGCGCGACCTGTTCTGGCTGCCGCTGGGCGCCGCGCTGCTGGCCCTGACCCTGGCCC
>NZ_JARJLT010000306.1 GCF_029335315.1 Pseudomonas citronellolis | reverse complement strand
CCGCGCGTGCGAATCCCTGGAATGCACGCTCCTGGTGCACCAAAAAGCCTGACCAAACCGGCAAAAAATCCCGCGCGAGCCTTCTACGGCGAGACTTTGCGCTGCTTGGCACGGATGCTGCGATAGCCCTCCCGACCCGCAGGGGTCCCCTACCCATATCGGGAGGCTGCACAGGCGACGGCCCATGATCCGCCCGGCACCCTCCCCGGTCCAGGAAGCCAAGGAGGCTGCCGCGATGAAACGTCGTCCCCTGTTGAAAAGCACCCTGGCGGTGAGCGCGCTGCTGCTCACCGGCCTGTTCCCCTTCGCCGCCCAGGCCGCCGAGACCATCAAGGTCGGCATCCTGCACTCGCTGTCCGGCACCATGGCCATCTCCGAGACCTCGCTCAAGGACATGGCGCTGATGACCATCGACGAGATCAACGCCAAGGGCGGGGTGAACGGCAAGAAGCTCGAAGCGGTGGTGGTCGACCCGGCCTCGAACTGGCCGCTGTTCGCCGAGAAGGCGCGCCAGCTGCTGACCCAGGACAAGGTCGCGGTGGTGTTCGGCTGCTGGACCAGCGTCTCGCGCAAATCCGTGCTGCCGGTGTTCGAGGAGCTCAACGGCCTGCTGTTCTACCCGGTGCAGTACGAGGGCGAGGAAATGTCGCCGAACGTCTTCTACACCGGCGCGGCGCCGAACCAGCAGGCGATCCCGGCAGTGGAATACCTGATGAGCGAGGACGGCGGCGCGGCCAAGCGCTTCTTCCTGCTCGGCACCGACTACGTCTACCCGCGCACCACCAACAAGATCCTCCGCGCCTTCCTGCACAGCAAGGGCGTGCAGGACAAGGACATCCAGGAGGTCTACACGCCGTTCGGCCACAGCGATTACCAGACCATCGTCGCCGACATCAAGAAATTCTCCGCCGGCGGCAAGACCGCGGTGATCTCCACCGTCAACGGCGACTCCAACGTGCCCTTCTACAAGGAACTGGCCAACCAGGGCCTGGAAGCCACCGAAGTGCCGGTGGTGGCCTTCTCGGTCGGCGAGGAAGAGCTGCGCGGCATCGACACCAAGCCGCTGGTGGGCAACCTCGCGGCGTGGAACTACTTCGAGTCGGTGAAGAACCCGGAGAACGAGAAGTTCGTCGCTGCCTGGAAGGCCTACGCCAAGGCGAAGAACCTGCCGAACTACTCCACCGCCGTGACCAACGACCCGATGGAAGCCACCTACGTCGGCATCCACATGTGGGCGCAGGCCGCGCAGAAGGCCGGCAGCACCGACGTCGACAAGGTCCGCGAGGCCATGGGCGGGCAGACCTTCAAGGCGCCCTCGGGCTTCACCCTGACCATGGACAAGACCAACCACCACCTGCACAAGCCGGTGATGATCGGCGAAATCCAGGACGACGGGCAGTTCAACGTGGTCTGGAAGACCCCCGAACCGATCCGCGCCCAGCCCTGGAGCCCGTTCATCCCGGGCAACGACAAGAAGCCGGACTATGCGGTGAAGAGCAACTGAGTCGGCGCTCGCCAGAGCCCCTCTCCCCAGGAGAGGGGACGCCACGCCAACCTCACGCGCGACAGTGAGCTCCATGCTCCCAGTCGCATGCCGTACGGCCCCCTCTCCCTTCAGGGAGAGGGCTGGGGAGAGGGTGTTCTAGCCCAAGCGCCAGCCTCTCAGGAACCACACCATGCCCACTGCCCTCTACCGCCTGCTCCAAACCTGCGCCCTCGCATTGGCCACGCTCCTCGCCCTGCCCGCCCATGCCGGCCCGGCGCAGGACTTCGCCGCCGCCGACAACGAAGCGCGCGGCAAACTGCTCGAACAATGGGCCACGACCCCGGACGCCGAGCGCCTGACGCTGCTCGAAGCGCTCCAGGCCGGCCGCTTCGCCGTCGACGCGCAGAACCATGCCTTCCTCCTCGGCGACGACAAGCAATACCACCCCGCCGAAGGCGACATCGCCGCCGCCGGCGAACCCGACAAGCTGCGCCTGAACAACCGCCTGCGCGGCCTGCTCAACACCGCGCTGGCCAGCCACCAGCTGGTCGCCAGGGACCCGGCCGCGCGCCTGGACGCCGCTCGGCAGCTGCAGAAGAGCGCCAAGCCGGCGCAGCGCGAGCTGCTCGCCCAGCGCGCCGGCGCCGAAACCGACGACAAGGTGAAGGCCGCCCTGCAGCTGGCCCTGGCCAACCTGCAACTGGCCGACGCCGACCCGCAGGTGCGCCTGGCCGCCGTGCGCCTGCTCGGTGAATCCGGCGACCCGCTGGCCCTGACGCGCCTGCAGAACCTGCTCGACCCGGCCGTGGAAGCCGACGAACAGGTGCGCACCGCCGCCGCCACCAGCCTGGCCCAGGTCAAGCGCCGGCTGCAGGTCGGCGACCTGCTCGGGCAGGCCTTCAGCGGCCTGTCGCTGGGCTCCATCCTGCTGCTCGCGGCCCTCGGCCTGGCCATCACCTACGGCCTGCTCGGGGTGATCAACATGGCCCACGGCGAGATGCTGATGCTCGGCGCCTACTCCACCTACATGGTGCAGACGCTGCTGCAACGCTTCGCCCCCGGCCTGCTGGAGTACTACCCGCTGCTGGCGCTGCCGGTGGCCTTCGGCGTCACCGCGGCGATCGGCATGGCCCTGGAACGCACGGTGATCCGCCACCTCTACGGGCGCCCGCTGGAAACCCTGCTGGCCACCTGGGGCATCAGCCTGGTGCTGATCCAGCTGGTGCGCGTGCTGTTCGGCGCGCAGAACGTCGAGGTGGCCAACCCGGCCTGGCTGTCCGGCGGCATCCAGGTGCTGCCGAACCTGGTGCTGCCGTGGAACCGCATCGTCATCATCGGCTTCGCCCTGTTCGTGCTGGCGCTCACCTGGCTGCTGCTGAACCGCACGCGACTGGGCCTGAACGTTCGCGCGGTGACCCAGAACCGCAACATGGCGGCCTGCTGCGGCGTGCCCACCGGGCGCGTGGACATGCTCGCCTTCGGCCTCGGCTCGGGCATCGCCGGGCTCGGCGGGGTGGCCCTGTCGCAGGTCGGCAACGTCGGCCCGGACCTCGGCCAGAGCTACATCATCGACTCCTTCCTGGTGGTGGTGCTCGGTGGCGTCGGCCAGCTCGCCGGCAGCGTCTGCGCCGCCTTCGGCCTGGGCGTGGCGAACAAGATCCTCGAACCGCAGATCGGCGCGGTGCTGGGCAAGATCCTGATCCTGGCGCTGATCATCCTGTTCATCCAGAAACGCCCGCAGGGGCTCTTCGCTCTGAAAGGGAGGGTCATCGATTGAACCAGCCACTGACCATCAGCGCCGCGCAGAAGGCCGGGCCGAAGCTCAGCCTCGGCCTCGCCGGCCTGGCCTTCGCCGTGCTGCTCGCGCTGCCGCTGCTGCACCTGCTGCCCGAGAGCAACGCCCTGCACCTGTCGGCCTACGGCCTGACGCTGACCGGCAAGATCCTCTGCTACGCCATAGTCGCGCTGGCCCTGGACCTGGTCTGGGGCTACGCCGGCCTGCTGTCCCTCGGCCACGGGCTGTTCTTCGCCCTGGGCGGCTACGCCATGGGCATGTACCTGATGCGCGAAGCCTCGGGCGACAGCCTGCCGGCGTTCATGACCTTCCTCTCCTGGAGCGAGCTGCCGTGGTACTGGTACGGCACCCAGCACTTCCTCTGGGCGCTGTGCCTGGTGGTGCTGGCGCCGGGGCTGCTGGCCCTGGTGTTCGGCTTCTTCGCCTTCCGCTCGCGGATCAGGGGCGTGTACTTCTCGATCATGACCCAGGCCCTGACCTTCGCCGGCATGCTGCTGTTCTTCCGCAACGAGACCGGCTTCGGCGGCAACAACGGCTTCACCAACTTCCGCAGCATCCTCGGCTTCCCGATCACCGCGCCGGGCACCCGCGCCGCGCTGTTCCTGGCCATCGTGCTGCTGCTGGCGGCCAGCCTGGCGCTGGGCTTCGCCCTGGCGCGGAGCAAGTTCGGCCGGGTGCTCACCGCCCTGCGCGACGCCGAGAACCGCCTGATGTTCTGCGGCTACGACCCGCGCGGCTACAAGCTCTTCGTCTGGACCCTGTCGGCGGTCATCTGCGGCCTGGCCGGCGCCCTGTTCGTGCCGCTGGTGGGCATCATCAACCCCAGCGAGATGTCGCCGACCAACTCCATCGAGGCCGCCGTCTGGGTCGCCCTCGGCGGGCGCGGCACGCTGATCGGCCCGCTGCTCGGCGCCGGCGTGGTGAACGGCGCGAAAAGCTGGTTCACCGTGGCCTTCCCGGAGTACTGGCTGTTCTTCCTCGGCGCCCTGTTCATCGTCGTCACCCTGTACCTGCCGCGGGGCATCCTCGGGCTGATCAAGCGGGAGAAAGCGCAATGAGAGCCGTACCCCACCTGATGCTGGAACCGGCCTTCGACCCCAGCGGCACCGGCCGCGACGCCGTCGGCCTGGGCGCCAGCGCAAGCGCCGGCCTGGACGTGCGCCACGGCACCATCCTTACCCTGGAAGACATCAACGTCAGCTTCGACGGCTTCCGCGCCCTGCGCGACCTCACGCTGTACATCGGCGTCGGCGAACTGCGCTGCATCATCGGCCCCAACGGCGCGGGCAAGACCACGCTGATGGACGTGATCACCGGCAAGACCCGCCCCGACGGCGGCAAGGCCTGGTTCGGCGAAACCTACGACCTCACCCGCATGAGCGAGGTGGAGATCGCCCAGGCCGGCGTCGGCCGCAAGTTCCAGAAGCCCACGGTGTTCGAGGCGCTCTCGGTGTTCGAGAACCTGGAGCTGGCGCAGAAAGCCGACAAGTCGGTATGGGCCAGCCTGCACGCCAAGCTCACCGGCGAGCAGAAGGAGCGCATCGAGGAAGTGCTCGCCACCATCCGCCTCGGCGAGTCGCGGCGGCGCCCGGCCGGGCTGCTGTCGCACGGCCAGAAGCAGTTCCTGGAGATCGGCATGCTGCTGGTGCAGGAGCCGCAACTGCTGCTGCTCGACGAGCCGGTGGCGGGCATGACCGACGCCGAGACCGAGTTCACCGCCGAGCTGTTCAAGTCCCTTGCCGGCAAGCACTCGCTGATGGTGGTGGAGCACGACATGGGCTTCGTCGGCAGCATCGCCGACCACGTCAGCGTGCTGCACCAGGGCCACGTGCTGGCCGAGGGCTCGCTGGAGGAAGTGCAGGCCAACGAGCAGGTGATCGAGGTCTATCTGGGCCGTTAGAACGATGGCGGATGAAGCGTTCCGCTTCATTCGCCCTACGCCGCAGCCAACCGTAGGGCGCATAACGCGCAGCGTTATCCGCCGCAGCTCGATTCAAAGGAAATGCCCATGCTGCAAGTCGACAAGCTCCACCAGTACTACGGCGGCAGCCACATCCTCCGTGGCCTGTCGTTCGACGTGAAGATCGGCGAGGTCACCTGCCTGCTCGGGCGCAACGGCGTCGGCAAGACCACCCTGCTGCGCTGCCTGATGGGCCTGGTGCCGGCGCGCGAAGGCAGCGTCAGCTGGGAAGGCAAGCCCATCACCGGCTACAAGCCGCACCAGCGGGTGCACGCCGGCATCGCCTACGTGCCCCAGGGCCGCGAAATCTTCCCGCGCCTGAGCGTGGAGGAAAACCTGCTGATGGGCCTTTCGCGCTTCGGCGCCAAGGAAGCCAAGGCAGTGCCCGAGTTCATCTACGAGCTGTTCCCGGTGCTGCGCGAGATGAAGCAACGCCGCGGCGGCGACCTCTCCGGCGGCCAGCAGCAACAGCTGGCCATCGGCCGCGCCCTGGCCAGCCGCCCGCGCCTGCTGATCCTCGACGAGCCCACCGAAGGCATCCAGCCCTCGGTGATCAAGGAGATCGGCGCGGTGATCCGCAAACTCGCCGAGCGCGGCGACATGGCCATCCTGTTGGTGGAGCAGTTCTACGACTTCGCCGCCGAACTGGCCGATCAGTACCTGGTGATGGCGCGCGGCGAGATCGTCCAGCAGGGCCGCGGCGCGGACATGGAAAGCCAAGGCGTGCGCGGCCTGGTCACCATCTGAACCCTCGGCTTTTCGCTTTTCGTAGGAGCGAGGGGGGGCGCCTAGCCCTTGCTCGCGAACGGCTTCGCTGCAGGGCTGTTCGCGAGCAAGCTCGCTCCTACAATCCATGCACCGCATTGGTGCGAGCCGATGCGCTACGCACCGCAATCGCGCCCATACCTGACCGATCGGACAACCCGCGAAACCCGCCACGCCAGGCCTCGTGGCGGCCACGCACTATCCTGGCGCAGAAGGCACGCCAATTGCTCTGGCAAGGGCAACCGCCACAGAACCGAGTTTCGATGAACGCACCCGCCGCCCTCTTCCACCCCGCCTGGCACGCCGAGCTGGAGCTGGCCTACGCCCGCCTCGGCGCCGGTACGCGGCCAGTGACGCGGCGCCACCTGGGCCCGCTGCGCGTGCAGAAGCACCTCTACGCAGAGGGCCCGGAAGTCTGCCAGCACATCGTCGTGCACCCGCCCGGCGGCATCGCCGGCGGCGA
Source organism: Pseudomonas citronellolis (assembly GCF_029335315.1). Classification (GTDB taxonomy): domain Bacteria; phylum Pseudomonadota; class Gammaproteobacteria; order Pseudomonadales; family Pseudomonadaceae; genus Pseudomonas; species Pseudomonas citronellolis_A. Next base: position 9,568 of record NZ_JARJLT010000306.1, on the reverse strand, counting down.
CACCCTCGACCTCGACATCCACGCCGGCCCCGGCGCCTGGGCGCAGCTCACCAGCCCCGGCGCGGCCAAGTGGTACCGCGCCGCCACCCCGGCGCGGCAGCGCCTGCGCCTGCGCGTCGAGCCCGGTGCCACCCTGGAATGGCTGCCGCAGGAAACCATCGTCTACGCCGGCGCGCAGGCCGAACTGCACGGCGAGATCGACCTCGCCTGCGACGCCCGCCTGTTCTACTGGGACGTGGTCGCCCTCGGCCGCCCCGCCGCCGGCGAGCGCTTCGACCAGGGCCGCTTCGCCGCGACCCTCGACATCCGCCGCGACGGCCGCCGCCTGTGGCACGAACGCCAGCGCATCGACGGCGGCGACCGCCTGCTCGACTCGCCCATCGGCCTGGCCGGGCAACCGGTCATGGCCACCCTGATCGCCAGCGGGCAGATCGACGCGCAGTTGCTCCAGGCCTGCCGCGCGCTACCCTGCCTGGGGCGCGGCAACCTCACCCAGCTGCCCGGCCTGCTGGTCGCCCGCTGCCTGGCCGGCGAAGCGCTGCACGCGCGCGCCTGGCTCATCGAACTGTGGCGCGCGCTGCGGCCCGCGCTGCTCGGCCGCGAGGCCGTCCCCCCGAGAATCTGGAGCACCTGATGGACCTCACTCCACGCGAGAAAGACAAGCTGCTGATCTTCACCGCCGGCCTGGTGGCCGAGCGCCGCCTCGCCCGCGGCCTGCAGCTGAACTACCCGGAGGCCGTGGCGCTGATCTCCGCCGCGCTGCTCGAAGGCGCCCGCGACGGCCGCAGCGTGGCCGAACTGATGCACTACGGCACCACCCTGCTCAGCCGCGAACAGGTGATGGAAGGCGTGCCGGAAATGATCGCCGAGATCCAGGTGGAAGCCACCTTCCCCGACGGCACCAAGTTAGTCACCGTTCACCAGCCCATCGCTTGAGAAATCGCTCAATGCCTACTGCGCTTGCGCAGGCCGCGTTGCTCGTCGACTCGGTCTGCTCATTTACAGTCGTAAACTCCGCGACCTCGTCGACGAGCGCCTCGCCTGCACTGCGCTCGCTACGGCCTTGAGCGATTTCTGACATAGGGAAGCCACCATGCACATCCGCGACGCCAGCCCAGCCGACCTCGGCCCTCTGCGCGACATCTACAACGACGCCGTGCTCAACACCACCGCCATCTGGAACGAGATCGCCATCGACCTCGACAACCGTCGCGCCTGGCTGGAACTGCGCGCCCAGCAGGGCTTCCCGGTGCTGGTCGCGGAAGACGCCGGCGAAGTGCTGGGCTACGCCAGCTACGGCCCCTGGCGCGCCTTCGACGGCTTCCGCGAAACCGTCGAGCATTCGGTGTACGTGCGCGCCGACCAGCGCGGCAAAGGCGTCGGCCCGCAGCTGATGCAGGCGCTGATCGAGCGCGCCCGCGCCCAGGGCCTGCACGTGATGGTGGCGGCCATCGAAAGCGGCAACGCCGCCTCGATCCGCCTGCACGAACGCCTCGGCTTCGCCACCACCGGGCAGATGCCGCAGGTGGGCCAGAAGTTCGGCCGCTGGCTCGACCTGACCTTCATGCAATTGACCCTCGACCCACGGAGCGCCCCATGATCCCTGGCGAATACGACATCCAGCCCGGCGAGATCGAACTCAACGCCGGCCGCCGCACCCTCAGCCTCGCGGTGGCCAACAGCGGCGACCGGCCGATCCAGGTCGGCTCGCACTACCACTTCTTCGAGACCAACGACGCCCTGCTGTTCGACCGCGCCGCCGCGCGCGGCATGCGCCTGAACATCCCGGCCGGCACCGCGGTGCGCTTCGAGCCGGGGCAGAGCCGCGAGGTGGAGCTGGTGGAGCTGGCCGGCGAGCGCCGCGTGTTCGGCTTCGCCGGGCGGGTGATGGGCGCGCTGTAAATCCGCGCCAGCAAGAGCGCCCTCTCCCCCGCCCTCTCCCTTCAGGGAGAGGGCATGTTCAGCCCCGAACAGAAAGCTCAGGAAAAGTACCGAATACCCCTGGCCGCCAAGGAGCCCCGATGAAGATTTCCCGCCAAGCCTACGCCGACATGTTCGGCCCCACCGTCGGCGACCGCGTGCGCCTGGCCGACACCGAGCTGTGGATCGAGGTGGAGAAGGACTTCACCGTCTACGGCGAGGAAGTGAAGTTCGGCGGCGGCAAGGTCATCCGCGACGGCATGGGCCAGGGCCAGCTGCCGGCCGCCGAGGTGGTCGACACCGTCATCACCAACGCGCTGATCCTCGACCACTGGGGCATCGTCAAGGCCGACGTCGGCCTCAAGGACGGCCGCATCAAGGCCATCGGCAAGGCCGGCAACCCGGACATCCAGCCGGGCGTGAACATCGCCCTGGGCGCCAGTACCGAAGTCATCGCCGGCGAAGGCATGATCCTCACCGCCGGCGGCATCGACACGCACATCCACTTCATCTGCCCGCAGCAGATCGAAGAAGCGCTGATGAGCGGAGTCACCACCATGATCGGCGGCGGCACCGGGCCGGCCACCGGCACCAACGCCACCACCTGCACCTCCGGGCCCTGGCACATGGCACGCATGCTCCAGGCCGCCGACGCCTTCCCGATGAACATCGGCTTCACCGGCAAGGGCAACGCCAGCCTGCCGCTGCCGCTGGAAGAACAGGTGCGCGCCGGCGCCATCGGCCTGAAGCTGCACGAGGACTGGGGCACCACCCCGGCGGCGATCGACAACTGCCTGGGCGTAGCCGACCGCTTCGACGTGCAGGTGGCCATCCACACCGACACCCTCAACGAATCCGGCTTCGTCGAAACCACCCTGGCCGCCTTCAAGGGCCGCACCATCCACACCTACCACACCGAAGGCGCCGGCGGCGGCCACGCGCCGGACATCATCCGCGCCTGCGGCTTCGCCAACGTGCTGCCCAGCTCCACCAACCCGACCCGGCCGTTCACCCGCAACACCATCGACGAACACCTGGACATGCTCATGGTCTGCCACCACCTGGACCCGAGCATCGCCGAGGACGTGGCCTTCGCCGAATCGCGCATCCGCCGCGAGACCATCGCCGCCGAGGACATCCTCCACGACCTCGGCGCCTTCAGCATGATCAGCTCCGACAGCCAGGCCATGGGCCGCGTCGGCGAAGTCATCACGCGAACCTGGCAGACCGCCGACAAGATGAAGAAGCAGCGCGGCGGCCTGCCCGGCGATGGCGCGCGCAACGACAACTTCCGCGCCAAACGCTACATCGCCAAGTACACCATCAACCCGGCGATCACCCATGGCGTCAGCCACGAAGTGGGCAGCATCGAAGTGGGCAAGCTGGCCGACCTGGTGCTCTGGCGCCCGGCCTTCTTCGGCGTGAAGCCAACCCTGATCCTCAAGGGCGGCGCCATCGCCGCGAGCCTGATGGGCGACGCCAACGCCTCCATCCCCACCCCGCAGCCAGTGCACTACCGGCCGATGTTCGCGAGCTTTGGCGGCAGCCGCCACGCCACCAGCCTGACCTTCCTCAGCCAGGCCGCCTGGGATGACGGGCTGCACGCGCGCCTGGGGCTGCAGAAAGCCATCGGCGTGGTGCGGGGCTGCCGCACGGTGCAGAAGACCGACCTGATCCACAACGCCTACCTGCCGCACATCGAGGTCGATCCGCAGAACTACCAGGTGCGCGCCGACGGCCAGTTGCTGTGGTGCGAGCCGGCCGAGGTGCTACCGATGGCGCAGCGTTACTTCCTGTTCTGAGCTTCGCCGCGCTGGCCCGGAGCGGGTCATCGCGGGCATGGCCCGCTACGCAAAACGCCCGGCCCATCCCCTGCAGGAGCGCGCCATGCGCGCGATCGCGAGCGCGGCCCGCGCCTACGAAGGGCGACTGCGGAATATGCCGGAAATACCGGGGCGATTTCGGAAGAACCCGGCGCCCCCAACCACGCCACATTTCCCCCCGGGGTCCACCTCCTAGCCTGTGCCGGACCACGTGCCCGTCCCGCTAGAACAACAAGGACTCCCCATGCAACGACTGACCGCCGCCCTGCTCCTGGCGCTGGGGCTAAGCCTCTGCGCCCACGCCGCCGACCCCATCACCCTGGGCCTGAACTACCCGCGCACCGGCAGCTACCAGAAGGAAGGCCTCGACCAGATGCGCGGCGCGCTGCTGGCCATCGACGAACTCAACGCCGCCGGTGGCGTGCTCGGCCGCCCGCTGCGGCTGTCCAGCCTCGACAGCGCCTCGCGCACCGCCAAGGCGGTGGCCAACGTCGACAAGCTCGCCGACGAGGGCGCCAGCATGCTCTTCGGCGGCTCCTCCAGCGCGGTGGCCATCGCCGCCGGCAAGCGCGCCGCGCAGCGCGGCCTGCTGTACTTCGGCACCCTCACCTACTCCAACGACACCACCGGCAAGGACGGCCACCGCTACATGTTCCGCGAAAGCACCAGCGCCTGGATGAGCGCCCGCGTGCTCGGCCAGTACCTGGCCCGGGAACACGCCAACCAGCGCTACTTCTACCTCACCTCCGACTACACCTGGGGCCACACCACCGAAGCCTCGCTGCGCCAAGCCACGGGCACCACCGACGGCGCCCGGCATGTCGGCGTGCGCATCCCCTTCCCGGCCGTGGGCCTGGCGCCCTACCGCGACGCCCTGACCCAGGCCGCCGCCAGCGATGCGCAGGTCCTGGTGCTGTCGCTGTTCGGCCGCGACCTGGTGCGCGCCATGCGGGTGGCCCACGACCTCGGCCTGACACGGCGCATGCAGGTAGTCGCACCCAACCTGACGCTGAACGTCATCGAGCAAGCCGGCCCCAGCGTCATGCAGGGTGTGCTCGGCAGCGCGCCCTGGACCTGGAACGTGCCGGAGCGGGAGAACAGCGCCCACGGCAAGGCCTTCGTCGCCGACTACATGAAACGCTACGAGATGTACCCCTCCAGCGCCGCGGCCTCCGCCTACAGCATCGTCCACCAGTGGGCCCAGGCGGCGCGGCGCGCCAACAGCCTGAGCAGCGAAGCGCTGATCAGCGCCCTGGAAGGCCACCGCTACAGCCTGCTCAAGGGCGAGCAGTACTGGCGCGCGTTCGACCACCAGAACGTGCAGCGCATCTATGCGGTACGGGTGAAAACCCGCGAAGAGGTACTGAAGGATCCACTGCGCCAGGACTACTTCGAGATCATCCACCACCTGGACGGCGACCTCGCCGCCCCCAGCCTCGACGAGTGGAAGGCCGAGCGCCAGGCCGCCGGGCAGCCGCCGCGGTTGCTCTAGGGCGCCTCAGCGCAGCTGGCTGTCCTTGCTGCCGCGCCGGTTGTAGCCGGCGAAGGCCGCCTGCTCCTGGTCGTGGGCGGCCTGGCAGTTCACGCACAGTCGCACGCCGGGCACGGCCTTGCGTCGCGCCTCGGGTATCGGCGCGTCGCACTCTTCGCAACGCTCCAGGCTTTCGCCCTGGGGCAGTTGGCTGCGCGCCCTGGCGACGGCGTCCTCGATGGTGCTGTCGATCTGTTCCTGCACGGCGCCGTCGTTCGCCCAACCGCTGGCCATGGCAACCTCCGCTCAAAAACTGTACAGACTGATGATATGGCCGCCCCGGCGGCCAATTGCAAGGGGCGCACGCCCGCGTCGAATCGTGAAAACCTCGAAGGGTGCGCTGAAAAGCCCCTTCCCCAGGCGTCGCGCAGCGAGAACAATAGCGCGCTTTTTCCGCCATGGATGTTTCCCGATGCGAACCCGCCACACTCGTTCCCGCCATTGGCTGCCGCTGGCCCTCTGCGCCCTGCTCGGCGCCCAGGCCCACGCCGCCGGCGCACCCGCCAGCGAAGCGAGCCTGACCGATGCCAACCGCTACCTGCTGCTGTACAGCGCCACCGGCGACGAGCACTTCCTCGTCGGCCTCGACGCCGCCGGCAAGCGCCTGGAAGCCTCTCTCGCCCAGCGCCAGGACGCCGACGCCCTGCGCGCGCTCTGGGCCGGCTACCAGCAGGGCCGGCAGAAACTGCTCGCCGACCACGCCGCGCGCAAGCTCGATGCGAACGCCGAGATGGCCCAGAGCCTGAAGCTCGCCGAGCCCCTGGACGCCTACCTCAAGGCCCACCCGCAGGCCACCCCGGACCTCGCCGACGACCTGCGCCAGCGCGCCCTGCTCACCGCGCGCCAGGCCAACCTGCGCAAGGTCGACGGTACCCGCGCCGACGCCGAGGCCAGCGACATCAAGGCCCTGGACGCACGCATCCAGCAGCGTATCGACGCGCTCGCCAAGACCGACCCGGCCCTGTCGGAAAGCCTGGCCAAGCGCTGGCGCTACCTGCAGATCAGCCAGAGCAACGGCAAGCTGCTGCTCTACCCGTTCAACGCACAGATCGAGGCCATGCTCGGCCAGTTGGGCGGCGCCTGACCCACGGCCCGGAAGTGGTCTACCGCTCCCCCGGAACGGTCCGGCAGCGCCTTCACTCCCCAGCCTAAAAAATGGGCGGCTCCATCGTCAGGAACCGCCCATGCGCCGACTCATCCTCTCCCTGCTGATCCCTCTGCTCGCGGTCATCGCGCCCGGCGCCGCGTTCGCGTCCTTCGACACCACCCTGCAGGCCGCGCAGCGCTACCTGCTGCTGTACAGCGCCACCGGCGACGAACGCTTCCTGCTGCGCCTGGAAAACCTCGACGCGCGTTTCCAGGCCCAGGTCGACGCGCAGGGCAACAGCGCGACCCTGCGCGACGTCTGGGAACTCTACGGAGAAACCGTGCGACGGGTGGCCGACGGCTATATCAGCAGCGGCCGGGCCCTGCGCGAAGCGCTGGCCCAGGCACTGGAAGTCTCGGCGCTACTGCAGGAGCTACGCATCGACACCCCAGCGGCGGGCGGTGCCGCCGGCCTGGCCGACAATCTGCAGCGCCTGGCCCTGCTCCAGGCGCGGATCGCCAACCGGCGGCTACTGGGGGAAGAGGTCGGCGGCCTGCAGGAGCGGATCGCCGGGGTGCGCGACACCCTCGAAGCGCAATTCGCCGCCCTTCCGTCGACCCCGGAAGGCGAAGCGATGCGCGCGCGCTGGCGCTACCTGCGGCTGACCGAGCGTCCGACGGGCACCCTGCTCTACCCGTTCAACGCCCAGGTCGAGCACCTGCTGGAACGGCTCGGCGACGGCTGAGGCGAGGCGCCGCGCCTATTCCTTCACTTCCATGTATTCCCTGGCGAAGATCTGGTACTCCTCCGGCAGGGTGTATTTCTTCGCCAGCTCCGAGGCGGTCAGGTCGGAAGCGTCGACGCCGCGCTGCTCGCGCAGGCAGTCGTAGGTGGCCTTGATCGCGGCGAAGTAGGCGGCGTGGCCGTCGACCACGATGCGCACGCCGAGCCGAGCCAGGCGCTGGTCGTCGCGCAGCTGAGGGTTGCCGTAGGACACCAGCATCAGCGGCACGCTCAGGTGCCGGGCGATCTGCTCCAGGTGCTCGAAGTCGCGGATGCCGACCATGCAGATGGCGTCGGCGCCGGCGGCCTGGTAGGCCAGGGTGCGGCGGATCACGTCATCCACCTCGAGCACCTCGGCGTTGGTCCGCGCGATGATCGCCATCTCCTGGTCGACCCTAGCCTCCAGCGCCGCGCGAATCTTGCCCACGCCCTCCTCCACCGGAATCAGGTCGGTGGACTTGCGGCCGAACTGCGCCGGCAGCAGGGTGTCCTCGATGGTCAGCGCGGCCACGCCGGCGCGCTCCAGCTCGACGATGGTGCGCATCACGTTCAGCGCGTTGCCGTAGCCGTGGTCTGCGTCGGCGATCACCGGCAGGCGCGCGACGCGGCCGATGCGGGTAGCCTGTTCGACGAATTCACTGAGGGTGATGAGGGCGAAGTCGGGCGCCGCGAGCACTTGTAGCGAAGCTACAGAACCACCCAGGATGCCGACCTCGAAACCGAGGTCACCGGCGATGCGCGCCGACATCGGGTCGAATACCGAGGCGGTGTGGTAGCACGAGGAAGAGTTCAGCAACGCCCGGAAACTCTGGCGTAGCTCGTGGTGGGAGGCTCTGTGCATGGCGGGTTCCAACTGCGACCTGGAGGTGGGAGACGGGGTTCTGCGGAATCTGCAAACTCTTGTAGGAAAACTACAGGACTGCAAATGTAGCAAAACTACAAGGCCTACCCAAGCACTCTATAACGTCCACCGTCCAGCGGCGCGCCAGCCGATAACCGAGCATCGGCGCCGGCACTCGCGTAAACTGCGCGGCCGTTTTTTCCCCGGACCTTTCCGCCATGCTGCACTCCACTGAAGCCCGCGCCCTGGGCATCGACTTCGGCACCTCCAACTCCACCGTCGGCTGGTGGCGTCCCGGAACCGAGCCGCTGATCGCACTGGAAGACGGCAAGATCACCCTGCCCTCGGTGGTCTTCTTCAACACCGAGGAACGCCGCCCGGTCTACGGCCGCCAGGCCCTCGACGAATACCTGGAAGGCTACGAGGGGCGCCTGATGCGCTCGCTGAAAAGCCTGCTCGGCTCGCCCCTGCTCAAGAGCGAGACCACCGTGCTGGGCAGCGCCCTGCCGTTCAAGGACCTGCTCGGGCTGTTCATCGGCGAACTCAAGAAACGCGCCGAGGAAACCGCCGGCCGTGACTTCGAAGCCGTGGTGCTGGGCCGCCCGGTGTTCTTCGTCGACGACGACCCCGAGGCCGACCGCGAAGCCCAGGACACCCTGGTGGCGGTGGCGCACAAGCTCGGCTTCAAGGACGTGTCCTTCCAGTTCGAACCGCTGGCCGCGGCCTTCGACTACGAGCGCAGCGTCGAGCGCGAGGAACTGGTGCTGATCGTCGACATCGGCGGCGGTACCTCGGACTTCTCCCTGGTGCGCCTGTCGCCGGCGCGCCGCGAACAGGCCGAGCGCCAGGACGACATCCTCGCCACCGGCGGCGTGCACATCGGCGGCACCGACTTCGACAAGCAGCTCAGCCTGCAGGGCGTGATGCCGCTGTTCGGCTACGGCAGCAAGATGAAGTCCGACGCGCTGATGCCCACCAGCTACCACCTGAACCTGGCCACCTGGCACACCATCAACGCGGTGTACGCGCAGAAGTCGCAGCTGGCACTGAAGAACATGCGCTACGACATCGTCGACGGCACCGGCATCGACCGCCTGTTCCGCCTCATCGAACAGCGCGCCGGGCACTGGCTGGCGATGCAGGTGGAAGCCAGCAAGATCGAGCTGAGCGACAGCCCGCGCCGCGACATCGACCTGGCGCGCGTCGAGCCGGGCCTGGTCGCCGAACTGACCCGCGAACTGTTCGAAAGCGCCATCGACCTGCAACTGGAGCGCGTGCGCGCCGGCATCAGCCAACTGCTGAACGACGCCGACATCGACCCGGCGAAGGTCGACACGGTGTTCTTCACCGGTGGCTCCAGCGGCGTGCCGGCGCTGCGCCAGAGCGTGGCGGCGATGCTGCCCAACGCCCACCACGTCGACGGCGACCGCTTCGGCGGGATCGGCAGCGGCCTGGCCATCGAGGCGAAGAAGCGCTACGGCTGAGCCCCGCTGTTCGCAGGAGAAGCACCGTCGTAGGAGGGTGTTGAGCGAAGCGATACCCATCATCACCACCGCATGGGTTTCGCAGGCTCACCCCATCCC
>NZ_JARJLT010000305.1 GCF_029335315.1 Pseudomonas citronellolis | reverse complement strand
GCCGGCAGCCTAAACTCCAGGCTGTCGTCCCCAGCTGAAGGAAACAGCCATGACCGACAAGGATCTCAAACGCATTGCCCGGCAACACATCGACCTGAGCTGGAACAAGGGCCACCTCGCCCTGGCCACCCGCCTGCACAGCCCCGACTTCCTCTACAAGAGCAGCTTTTCCGCCCAGCCCCTGGACAGCGCCGGCTACCGCGCGCTGATCGAAGGCATCCGCGCGTCCATGGACGAACTGGACGTGGTGATCGAGGAATGCGTGCGCGAGGGGGACAAGGTGTTCACCTGGAGCACCCTGGTCGGCACCATCACCCGCCCGGCCTTCGGCTACCCGGCCAGCGACAAGGTCATCAGCATTCCCGGCATGGCCTACTGGCTGTTCAACAGCCGCGGCGAACTGCAGGAACTGTGCACGCTGATCGACATGGAAAGCTTCCGCAGCCAGATGGGCCTGCAGAACCGCCCGTTCGCCGAACAGGCGCTGCCCTGAAATCCCGTAGGGCGCATAACGCCCAGGGCGTTATCCGCCGCTTGCGTCAGGCACCGGTGCCTTGGCCGGCGGCGGATAACCGCGAACGGTTATTCGCCCTACGCCACGGCCCGGGGCACATGAATCCGGCGATGGGGCATCTCCTACCGCCGTAGGAGCGGGCCATGCCCGCGATCGCGCGCAAGGCGCGCGCCTACAGTAGCTACAGATAACCGTTGGCGTGGAACCAGTCGATCGCCCGCTGCAGGGTGTCCTCCAGCGCCACGTGGCTTTCGAAGCCGAGCTCCTCGCGGGCCTTGCGCCCATCGAGGAACTGCCCGCCGGCCATCACCTCGATGGCGGTGTCGTCGAGCAGCGGCAGCTTGCCGGTCAGGCGGTAGCGCCAGCGGCCGAGGGTGGCCAGCGCGCGGGCGCGGTGCAGCGGCATCGGCAGCGGCGCCGGGCGGCCCAGCAGGCGGGCGATGGTGGCGGTCAGCTCGGCCATCTCCAGGTTGTGCCCGGTGAGCAGGTAGCGTTCGCCGACGCGCCCGCGCTCCAGGGTCATCAACAGGCCGCGTCCGGCCTCGCCGGCGTCGATCACGTTGCGCCGCCCCGGTACGTAGTGGGACATCTCGCCGCGGCCGATGGCGGTGATCAGGCGGCCGGTGGTCGGGCCGATGTCCAGCTCGCCGAGGACCATGCCGGGAATCCCGATCACCACCGGCAGGCCGCCACGGGCCTGTTCGCGGGCCTGCTCGTCGAGCGCCCACTTGCACATCACGTAGGCGCTCTTGCCGGTGGGCAGGTTCTCGTAGAACAGCCCCTCGTGGCCGGCCAGCCCCTGGGGATGCATGGGCATGGCGAAAGCCGAGCCGACATAGAGGATGCGCGGCACCTTGTTGTGCTGGCAGGCGGCGTAGAAATGGTTGGTCTGGTCCAGCGCGCTGGCCACTTCTTCCTGCCAGCGGCGCGGCCGCACCGGGTAGTAGCCGGCGCTGAAGATCACCCCGTCGAGGCCTTCGAGCGCGCGCTCCAGCGCCTTGTAGTCGTAGAGTTCGGCGACCCGGCATTCGGGCTGCAGGTAGGCCAGGCGCTGGATCTGCGAGGACGGCCGGTGGATCAGCACCAACTGGTGCCCGGCGGCCCGGATGGCGCGCGCGGCGTGGTGGCCGAGAAGCCCGGTGGCTCCGAATACTGCGATTTTCACTGGCGCTCCC
>NZ_JARJLT010000304.1 GCF_029335315.1 Pseudomonas citronellolis | reverse complement strand
GCGCGCCGCCCGCCCTGAAGCCTTGCAAGGTAAGACCATGATGAAGGTAAGAATCGAAAGGATCGTCGACGAAGCCCTGGACATCCGTTCCTTCCGCCTCGTGCGCAGTGACGGCCAGCCGTTCGACACCTATGAACCCGGCGCCCACGTCGACGTCACCGGCCCCACCGGGGTGACCCGCCAGTATTCCCTGTGCAGCCCGCCGGACGACGGCGTCGCCTACCTGGTGGCGGTGAAGAAGGAAAGCGCCTCGCGCGGCGGCTCCGCGGCCCTGCACGAGCAGGTGGCCGAAGGCATGGAGCTGGAAATGGGCGCGCCGCGCAACCTGTTCCGCCTCGCCCCCGAGGCCCGCGAGCACGTGATGTTCGCCGCCGGCATCGGCGTGACCCCGCTGCTGAGCATGGCCTACAAGCTTAACGCCAGGGGCGAGCCCTACCGCCTGCACTACTTCGCCCGCTCGCCGGAACACGCCGCCTTCGTCGAGCTGCTGGCCGGCCCGGCCTTCGCCGGCAAGGTGGAATTCCACTATGGCGTGGAACCTGCCGACCTCGACGCCGCGCTGGCCGCCTGCCTGGAGCGCGCCGCGGCGGCCGCCCACGTCTACACCTGCGGCCCGGCACCGTTCATGAACAAGGTGGTGGACGTCGCCAAGCGCAGCCGCAGCGAAGACGCCATCCACCTGGAACACTTCCAGGCCGACCCGGCGGCCAACAGCGCCCCGGCCGGCAGCTTCGAAGTGGAGCTGGCGAACAGTGGCGTGGTGCTCCAGGTGCCGGCCGACGTCAGCCTGGTGGACGTGCTCCAGGCCCACGGCTGCGACATCGACACCGAGTGCCGCGAAGGCATCTGCGGCACCTGCATCGTCGAGGTGCTGGACGGCGAGCCGGAGCACCGCGACAACTGCCTGTCGAGCAAGGAGAAGGCGTCCAACAAGCAGATTTGCGCGTGTGTTTCGCGGGCGAAGTCGGCGCGGTTGGTGTTGGATCTTTGAGAGCTGATCCGGGCTCGCTGGCGATTTCGGTTTGGGAGGTGACTTCGCGCCCTCTCCCTAACCCTCGGCTGCGCGCCCCGCCCTGAAGGGAGAGGGGACCGTTCGGTGTGAGCGGGAACATCAGCGTCAGCTGGCAACCAAGTCGCAGGTTGAAACCATTCCTGCTCACTTGCTCGGACAGCC
>NZ_JARJLT010000303.1 GCF_029335315.1 Pseudomonas citronellolis | reverse complement strand
CCGGATCAGCCCCCAGGTGCCGGCGTAGTCGCCGAACAGGCGTGCCCCGCCGCGGGTGCTGGTCCAGCTCAGCGAGGCCCCCGGGTGGTCGCTGCCGCCCGGCCAGATGAACTGTTGCCAGCTCTGCACCTGGTTGAAGTACTCCAGGGCCACGCCGTCGAGGATGAAGCTGGTCTGCACGACATTGCGCACCGGCTTGGCCTGGAGCTGGAAGGTCATGCCCATGCCGCCATCGGTGTAGAGAATGTCGGCCAGTTCGCCGAGCTGGTTGATCGCCCGGAGGAACTCCGGGTTGAAGTGCAGGCCCTGGCTGTTGCCGCTGTCGGCGACCCAGCGATTGCCTTCCTTGTGCAGCACGCC
>NZ_JARJLT010000302.1 GCF_029335315.1 Pseudomonas citronellolis | reverse complement strand
CTGAACCCCAGGCCCGTCGCCGTGTCGCGCCTGGCCTTCCGCTTTGCCTAACGCGGCCATGGGAAATCGCGAATTCTCCGAACGCCGCCATTGCGTCAGTCTCATCGCGGGCCCAACGCCCGGCCCACCTCGCAAGCACAAGAACAAATTGAGGGTGACGCGATGTTTCGATCGATCCGGCGGGCCCTGCTCGCCGTCCTGGCGCTGTCCTGCGCCGTCGCGGCGCAGGCCGCCGACGCGCCGATAGTCATCAAGTTCTCCCACGTGGTCGCGGAGAACACCCCGAAGGGGCAGGGCGCGCTGCTGTTCAAGCGCCTGGCCGAGGAGCGCCTGCCCGGCCGGGTGCGCGTGGAGGTCTACCCGAACTCCTCGCTGTTCGGCGACGGCAAGGAGCTGGAGGCGCTGCTGCTCGGCGACGTGCAGATGCTGGCGCCATCCCTGGCCAAGTTCGAGCAGTACACCAAGAAGGTGCAGATATTCGACCTGCCGTTCCTGTTCGACGACATCCAGGCCGTCGACCGCTTCCAGCGCAGCCCCCAGGGCCGCGCCCTGCTGACCAGCATGCAGGGCAAGGGCATCCTCGGCCTGGCCTACTGGCACAACGGCATGAAGCAGCTCTCGGCGAACAACCGGCCACTGCTGGAGCCGGCCGACGCGCGCGGCATGAAGTTCCGCGTGCAGGCGTCCGACGTGCTCAACGAGCAGTTCCGCGCGCTGCGCGCGATCTCCCGCAAGATGTCCTTCGCCGAGGTCTACCAGGGCCTGCAGACCGGCGTGGTCAACGGCACCGAGAACACCTGGTCGAACTACGAGAGCCAGAAGGTCAACGAGGTGCAGAAGTACTTCACCGAGTCCGACCACGGCCTGGTGGACTACATGGTGATCACCAACGCGCAGTTCTGGAACGGCCTGCCGGCGGACGTGCGACAGGCCCTGCAGGAGGTGATGGCCGAGGTCACCGTGCAGGTCAACCGCCAGGCCGAGCAGCTCAACGCCGAGGCCCGCGCGCGCATCCTCGCCGGCGGCGCCAGCGAGATCCACAAGCTCACCCCGCAGCAGCGCGCCGACTGGCGCGAGGCGATGCAGCCGGTGTGGCGCAAGTTCGCCGACAACGTCGGCGCCGACGCC
>NZ_JARJLT010000301.1 GCF_029335315.1 Pseudomonas citronellolis | reverse complement strand
TTTCCAGAGGAACCCCATGCCACACGCGTTTTTCATCACCGGCACCGACACCGAAATCGGCAAGACCACCATCGCCGCCGGCCTGCTGCACGCCGCGCGCATGGCCGGGATGTCCACCGCCGCCGCCAAGCCGGTGGCGTCCGGCTGCGAGCGCCGTCCCGAGGGCCTGCGCAATGGCGACGCCCTGGCCCTGCTCGGCGAGTGCAGCCTGCCGCTGGCCTACGAAGAGGTGAACCCCTTCGCCTTCGAACCGGCCATCGCCCCGCACCTGGCTGCCCGCGAAGTCGGCGTGGCGCTGAACGTCGACACCCTGGCCGGGCCGGTGCGCCATGTGCTGCAACGCGGCGCCGACTTCACCCTGGTGGAGGGCGCGGGCGGTTGGCGCGTGCCCCTGGCCGGCGAGGAAAGCCTGTCGGACCTGGCCATCCGCCTCGACCTGCCGGTGATCCTGGTGGTCGGCGTGCGCCTGGGCTGCATCAACCACGCGGTGCTCAGCGCCGAGGCGATCCTGCGTGACGGCCTGCAGCTGGCCGGCTGGGTGGCCAACATCGTCGATGCCAAGACCTCGCGCCTGGAAGAGAACCTGGCGACCCTCGCCGAGCGCCTGCCGGCGCCGTGCATCGGCCGCGTGCCGCGCCTGGCCGCGCCCACGCCGTTCGCCGTGGCCGGGCACCTGGACCTGGGCATTCTCGATCTTCCGGACTGATGGCCTTTGAATATCAAGGGCGATCCTGCTTGAATAGGCGGTAGCTTTCCCCGAGGAAGATCGACCATGGAAATTTCCGGTAACGCATTCAGTGCCGGTCTGCAGGGGCTGCAACGCGGCCTGCAGCAGGTCGACCGCGCCGCCGCCCAGGTGGCCGCGCAGCCCGTGGCCAAGGACGACGTGGCGCGCCCGGTGGTCGACATGGAGCAGGGCAAGTACGCCGCGCTGGCGTCCAGCCGCGTGCTGCAGACTGCCGATGAAACCCTCGGGACGCTGATCGATATCAGCGTCTGATCCTTCTCGTATCCCTCAGAATCCCCCTTCAGATATATCGCCAGGGCCGCCTGCCGGCAGGCCCGTGGCCATGCTTCGCCTGTCGACCGGAAGCTCCGGGTTCGCGCCGCTCTGGCGCGAGCCGCGCGCGTGACCGGGCAGTCGGCTTGCGCGCTTGACAAGGGTATGGCGTAAACGTATGTTTCAAACGCCTGTTTGAGAGTCGTGGCGCGCAGCGCGGCGACTGGGCGGCCGGGAACGATCCCGCACAGCGACCGTGCTACCGGTCGCCCATATTCCAGAACCCTTCGTAGAGGTTACCGCTATGCCTGATTACAAGGCCCCCTTGCGTGATATCCGTTTCGTTCGCGACGAGCTGCTGGGCTACGAAGCGCACTACCAGAGCCTGCCGGGCGCCGAAGACGCCACCCCGGACATGGTGAACGCCATCCTCGAAGAGGGTGCCAAGTTCTGCGAACAGGTGATCGCTCCGCTGAACCGCGTCGGCGACCTGGAAGGCTGCACCTGGAGCCCCGAGGGTGTGAAGACCCCCACCGGCTTCAAGGCTGCCTACGAGCAATTCGTCGAAGGCGGCTGGCCGAGCCTGGCCCATGACGTCGAGCACGGCGGTCAGGGCCTGCCGGAATCCCTCGGCCTGGCCATCAGCGAGATGGTCGGCCAGGCCAACTGGTCCTGGGGCATGTACCCGGGCCTGTCCCACGGCGCCATGAACACCCTGCACGCCCACGGCACCCCGGAGCAGCAGTCCACCTACCTGACCAAGCTGGTTTCCGGCGAGTGGACCGGCACCATGTGCCTGACCGAGCCGCATTGCGGCACCGACCTGGGCATGCTGCGCACCAAGGCCGAACCCCAGGCCGACGGCACCTACAAGATTTCCGGCACCAAGATCTTCATCTCCGCCGGTGAACACGACATGGCCGACAACATCGTCCACATCGTGCTGGCCCGCCTGCCCGACGCCCCGCAGGGCACCAAGGGCATCTCGCTGTTCATCGTGCCGAAGTTCCTGCCCAACGTCGAAGGCGGCGTGGGCGAGCGCAACGCCGTTTCCTGCGGCTCCATCGAGCACAAGATGGGCATCCACGGCAACGCCACCTGCGTGATGAACTTCGACGCCGCCACCGGCTTCCTGATCGGCCCGCCGAACAAGGGCCTGAACTGCATGTTCACCTTCATGAACACCGCTCGCCTGGGTACCGCGCTGCAAGGCCTGGCCCACGCCGAGATCGGTTTCCAGGGTGGCATCGCCTACGCCCGCGAGCGTCTGCAGATGCGTTCGCTGACCGGCCCGAAAGCCCCGGACAAGGCCGCCGACCCGATCATCGTGCACCCGGACGTCCGCCGCATGCTGCTGACCGCCAAGGCGTTCGCCGAAGGCAACCGTGCCATGCTGTACTTCGCCGCCAAGCAGGTCGACATCGTCCAGCGCAGCCAGGACGAAGAGCAGAAGAAAGCCGCTGACTCGATGCTGGCCTTCCTGACCCCGATCGCCAAGGCGTTCATGACCGAAGTCGGCTTCGAGTCCGCCAACCACGGCGTACAGATCTATGGCGGCCACGGCTTCATCGCCGAGCACGGCATGGAACAGAACGTCCGCGACAGCCGCATCTCCATGCTGTACGAAGGCACCACCGGCGTTCAGGCGCTGGACCTGCTGGGCCGCAAGGTCCTGATGACCCAGGGCGAAGCGCTCAAGGGCTTCACCAGGATCGTGCACAAGTTCTGCCAGGCCAACGAAGGCAACGAAGCCGTCAAGGAATTCGTCGCGCCGCTGGCCGCGCTGAACAAGGAGTGGGGCGACCTGACCATGAAGGTCGGCATGGCCGCCATGAAGGACCGCGAGGAAGTCGGCGCCGCTTCGGTCGACTACCTGATGTTCTCCGGCTACGCCTGCCTGGCCTACTTCTGGGCCGACATGGCACGCCTGGCCGCCGAGAAACTGGCTGCCGGCACCAGCGAGGAAGCCTTCTACAAGGCCAAGCTGCAGACCGCGCGCTTCTACTTCCAGCGCATCCTGCCGCGTACCCGCACCCATGCCGCCACCATGCTGTCCGGCGCGAGCAACCTGATGGACCTGGCCGAGGAAGATTTCTCCCTCGGTTACTGATTGACCGCGGCCGCTTCGGCGGCCGTCCAGCCATCGGAAAAGCCCGCCACCCGGCGGGCTTTTTTGTGCGCGGATGCAGGCGCGCGGCGCAATAAGCTGCCATCATTACGCCACCTGGTCGCACGCCAGCAGAGGCGTGCCCGGCAACCCCCTGGACCCCTTGTGCGCCTCATCTCTCGCTACCGGCCTAGCCATTTCCTCGCGTCCCTGTTGCTGCCCGCCGGCGTGGTGGCCGGTTCGCTGACCGGGATGAACGAGTTCTTCGTCTCGCTGTTCAACGTGCTGCCGACCCTGCTCCTGCTGCTGGGCGGCGCGCTCTGTCTGATCTACGGACGGCAGCGCCAGCTGGCCATGCTGGTGGTGGTGTACATCGCCTATTTCCTGCTCGACACCCAGGTCGACTACTTCCGCGCGCATCGGGCGCCGCGCGCCGACGCGGCGCTGGTGTTCCACCTGGTCTGCGTGCTGCTGCCGCTGCTCTACGGCCTCTACGGCGCCTGGCAGGAGCGCTCGCACCTGCTCCAGGACCTGCTCGCCCGTGTCGCCGCGCTGGTGGCCGTGGCGGCGCTGTTCACCGGGCTCGCCCGCAGCTTCCCGGAAGGCATGCTGGAGTTGGTCGCCAGCGTCTACTGGCCAAGCCTGCACGGCAGCTGGATGAGCCTGGCGCAGCTGTCCTACCTGGGTTTCATCATTGCCGGCGGCGCCCTGCTGGCTACCTACCTGCGCCAGCCGCGCCCGCTGCACGCGGCGCAGCTGCTGGGGCTGTTCGCCCTGCTGTGGATGCTGCCCAAGGTGTTCATCCTGCCCTACGGCCTGCATGCGATGAGCAGCGTGGTGATGCTCAACCTCGCCGCGGCGGTGGCGCACGAGTCCTACCTGATGGCCTTCCGCGACGAGCTGACCGGCCTGCCGGGACGGCGCGCGCTGAACGAGCGTTTCCAGCGCCTGGGCCAGCAATACGTGGTGGCGATGGTCGACGTGGACCACTTCAAGCGCTGCAACGACACCCACGGCCACGACGTCGGCGACCAGGTGCTGCGCATGGTCGCCGGCCGCCTGCGCCGTGTCACCGGGGGCGGCAAGGCCTACCGCTACGGCGGCGAGGAATTCACCCTGGTGTTCTCCGGCAAGACCCTGGACGACTGCCTGGCGCACCTGGAAGCGGTGCGCGAGTCGGTGGAGGGCTACACCATGCAGTTGCGCGACCGCGACAAGCGCCCGCGTGACGACCGCCAGGGGCGCAGCCAGCGCCAGGGCAAGGCCGGCCAGTCGATCAGCGTCACCGTCAGCATCGGCGTGGCCGAGCGCGACGCCGTGCAGCGCAACCCCGAGGACGTGATCAAGGCCGCCGACCAGGCGCTGTACGCCGCCAAGAGCGGCGGCCGCAACCGCGTCTCGGTGCATGGCCAGAGCCGTCGCGGCGCGGTGCGCACCGCCTGAGGCCGCTCGCGGTTATGGGCCCGCATTCATCGCGTGCAGGGTGATTGCCGGTGCTTTCCGGCGCACAGTAGGTTCAGGGTTTTCCCGCGCCGGATCGGCGCCGAACCGACTGGAGAACTGCCATGCCCGAGTACAAGGCTCCCCTGCGCGACGTGCGCTTCCTGATCGACGAAGTCTTCGATTTCGCGGGCCGCTACCAGGCCCTGGGGGCGACCGACGCCAGCCCGGACATGGTCGCTGCCGTCCTCGAGGAAGGCGCCAAGTTCTGCGAACAGGTGCTGGCGCCGCTGAACCGCTCCGGTGACGAAGAGGGCTGCCATTTCGACAATGGGGTGGTGACCACGCCCAAGGGCTTCAAGGAAGCCTTCGCGCAGTACGTCGAGGGCGGCTGGAACGGCGTGTCCTCCGACCCGCAATACGGCGGCCAGGGCCTGCCGCCGTCGCTCGGCCTGCTGGTCAGCGAAATGATCGGCGCGGCCAACTGCTCCTGGGCCATGTACCCGGGCCTGACCAAGGGCGCCATGGCCGCCATCCACGCCCATGGCAGCGCCGAGCAGAAGCAGGCCTACCTGCCGCGCATGACCGCCGGCGAGTGGACCGGCACCATGTGCCTGACCGAGCCGCACTGCGGCACCGACCTGGGCATCATCAAGACCCGCGCCGTACCCAACGCCGACGGCAGCTACGCGATCAGCGGCACGAAGATCTTCATCTCCGCCGGCGAGCACGACATGAGCGGCAACATCATCCACCTGGTGCTGGCCAAGCTGCCCGACGCCCCGGCCGGAACCAAGGGCATCTCGCTGTTCATCGTGCCCAAGTTCAACCTCGACGCGAACGGCGAAGCCGGCTCGCGCAACGCGGTGAGCTGCGGTTCCATCGAGCACAAGATGGGCATCAAGGCTTCGGCGACCTGCGTGATGAACTTCGACGGCGCCACCGGCTACCTGATCGGCGAGGCCAACAAGGGCCTGGCGTGCATGTTCACCATGATGAACCACGCGCGCCTGGGCACCGGGATGCAGGGCCTGTGCCTCGGCGAGGTCAGCTACCAGGGCGCCGTGAAATACGCCCGCGAGCGCCTGCAGATGCGCGCGCTGACCGGGCCCAAGGCGCCGGACAAGCCGGCCGACCCGATCATCGTCCACCCGGACGTGCGGCGCATGCTGCTGACCATGAGGGCGTTCAACGAGGGCAACCGCGCGCTGGCCTACTTCACCGCCCAGTTGCTGGATATCGAGCACCTGTCCGCGAGCGAAGAAGAGCGTGAGCAGGCGGCCAACCTGCTGGCCTTCCTGACTCCGATCTGCAAGGCCTTCATGACCGACACCGGGCTGGAGGTGACCAACCACGGCATGCAGGTGTTCGGCGGCCACGGCTTCATCCGCGAGTGGGGCATGGAACAGCTGGTGCGCGACTGCCGCATCGCCCCGATCTACGAAGGCACCAACGGCATCCAGGCGCTCGACCTGCTCGGCCGCAAGGTGCTCGGCAGCCAGGGCAAACTGCTGCTGGGCTTCACCAAGCTGGTGCACCAGCTGTGCCAGGCCAACGCCGAGCATCCGCAGCTGAAGGCCCAGGTGGCGCAGCTGGCGGCGCTGAACAAGCAGTGGGGCGAGCTGACCCAGAAGGTCGGCATGGCCGCCATGAAGAACCCCGACGAAGTCGGCGCGGCGGCGGTCGACTACATGATGTTCTCCGGCTACATCACCCTCGGCTATTTCTGGCTGCAGATGGCCCTGGTGGCCCAGGGCAAGCTGGAGCAGGGCAGCGACGAGGCCGACTTCTACCAGGCCAAGCTGGTCACCGCGGAGTTCTACTTCGCCCGCCTGCTGCCGCGCGCGATCGCGCACAAGGCGGCGGTGGAGGCCGGCGGCGAAGGCCTGATGCGCCTTTCCGCCGAGCAGTTCGCCCTCTGATCGCGGCGTCAGCGGCCCCGGTCGTCCCATGGCGGCCGGGGCCGCTGGCATTGTGGGTCGGAAAATTTTTGTGACTGATTGATAATAATTCGTTCACAACATGACGCTATAGCTCTGTGGAGTTGTCAGAGTAGACTCCGTCGGCGTACTCTTGTGTACGTTTCATCCTGAATACCGCTGGCTGCCTGTTCAGCCGTTGTTTCGCTCGAGGATTCCCAACATGGCTGACTACAAAGCACCGCTGCGCGACATGCAATTCGTCCTCCACGAAGTCTTCGAGGTCAGTAAGCTCTGGGCAGAACTGCCGGGCCTGGCCGAAGTCGTCGACGTCGACACCGCCAACGCCATCCTCGAGGAAGCCGGCAAGGTCACCGGCGGCGTGATCGCCCCGCTGAACCGCAGCGGCGACGAGGAAGGCTGCAGCTGGAGCGCCGAGGGCGTGAAGACCCCGGCCGGCTTCCCCGAGGCCTACCGCACCTACGCCGAAGGCGGCTGGGTGGGCGTGGGCGGCGCGCCGGAGTTCGGCGGCATGGGCATGCCGAAGGTGATCGGCGCGCAGGTCGAGGAGATGGTCAACTCGGCCAACCTGTCCTTCGGCCTGTACCCGATGCTCACCGCCGGCGCCTGCCTGTCGCTGCTCAACCACGCCAGCGAAGAACTCAAGGCCAAGTACCTGCCGAACATGTACGCCGGCACCTGGGCCGGTTCCATGTGCCTGACCGAGCCGCACGCCGGCACCGACCTGGGCATCATCCGCACCAAGGCCGAGCCCCAGGCAGACGGCAGCTACAAGATCAGCGGCACCAAGATCTTCATCACCGGCGGCGAGCACGACCTGACCGAGAACATCGTCCACCTGGTGCTGGCCAAGCTGCCCGACGCGCCGGCCGGCTCCAAGGGCATCTCGCTGTTCCTGGTGCCCAAGGTGATGGTCAACGAAGATGGCTCCCTCGGCGAGCGCAACGCGGTGTCCTGTGGCTCCATCGAACACAAGATGGGCATCAAGGCCTCGGCCACCTGCGTGATGAACTTCGACGGCGCCACCGGCTGGATCGTCGACGCGCCGAACAAGGGCCTGGCGGCCATGTTCACCATGATGAACTACGAGCGCCTGGGCGTCGGCATCCAGGGCCTGGCGACCGGCGAGCGTTCCTACCAGAGCGCCGTGGAGTACGCCCGCGAACGTATCCAGAGCCGCGCGCCGACCGGCCCGGTGGCCAAGGACAAGGCGGCCGACCCGATCATCGTCCACCCGGACGTGCGTCGCATGCTGCTGACCATGAAGGCGCTGAACGAGGGTGGTCGCGCCTTCTCCAGCTACGTCGCCATGCAACTGGACACCGCCAAGTACAGCGAAGAGCCGACCACCCGCAAGCGCGCCGAGGACCTGGTGGCGCTGCTGACCCCGGTGGCCAAGGCCTTCCTCACCGACATGGGCCTGGAAACCACCGTCCACGGCCAGCAGGTGTTCGGCGGCCACGGCTTCATCCGCGAGTGGGGCCAGGAGCAGCTGGTGCGCGACTGCCGCATCACCCAGATCTACGAAGGCACCAACGGCATCCAGGCGCTGGACCTGATGGGCCGCAAGATCGTTGGCAGCGGGGGCGCCTTCGCCAAGCACTTCACCGACGAGATCAAGGCCTTCACCGCCTCCGCCGGTGCTGAGCTGGCCGAGTTCACCGGCCCGCTGAACGCCGCCGTGCAGAACCTGGAAGAGCTGACCGCCTGGGTGCTGGACCGCGCCAAGGGCAACCCCAACGAGATCGGCGCCGCCTCGGTGGAGTACCTCCAGGTATTCGGCTACACCGCCTACGCCTACATCTGGGCGCTGATGGCGCGCGCTTCGCTGGGCAAGGACACCCAGGACGAGTTCTACGCCAGCAAGCTCGGCACCGCGCGTTTCTACTTCGCCCGCCTGCTGCCGCGCATCCACTCGCTGAGCGCTTCGGTGAAGGCCGGCAGCGAGTCGCTGTACCTGCTCGACGCTGCGCAGTTCTAAGTCGCTCCGCCTGACAGGGCCCCGCTTTGGCGGGGCCTTGTCGTTTCAGGGGCGCAACAGCCGTGTAAGCCTAGGCTTACACGACGCGGTGTCATTTGGCGTCTTTCGACCACCCGGCCCGGCGAGTAATCTTTACCTCAGTCAGGACATTGCGCAGGAAGCGCCGACGACAAAACGGAAAGAAAGGGATTCCACCAAGGACGGTGGCTAGCACGGACGTCAGGATATCGGTCTGCAAAACCCCGCCCGCAAGGCGGGGTTTTCTTTTGCCCGCGATTTCTCATGGGCAGCCTGTAGGCGCAACTGTCTTGCCGGCTGCGCTGCGGTGCTTTTCGTAGGATGGGTATCGCTGCGTTCAACGCCATCCTGCGACGGTGCTTCTCTTGCACCTCGTAGGAGCAACTGTCTTGCGTACGCGCCCCATTCTGTCACTCCCGCGAACGCGGGAGCCCATAGACTCTGGATGATTCCCCTTCGGGCCAGCGCAAGCGCTGTTCGCGATGGAGCCGCGTCCCACGTTCGCGGGGACGACGGAACAGGGAGTGTGTGTTTGGTCGGTAGGACGTTGTCCGCGATTCGCCGGCAAGGCCGGCGTTTACGCGATCGCGGATGAGTCCGCTTCTACGAAAAACGCTGCACTGCGCCTTCCAGCAGCGAGCGCAGCAACTCCACGGTGCTGTGCTGGCGTTGCGCGTCGCGGTACACCAGGCCCACGCTCAGCGGAATGCGCGGCTCGCTCAGGGGTTTCCAGAGCAGCTCGCGGTTGCTGTGCAGCTGCCGTGCGCGCCCCGGCAGCACGGTGGCGAAGCGGCTGTGCGGCAGGCTGTCGAGGATGCCGCTCATGTGGTTCAGCTCGGCCTGCACCCGTGGCCGGCGACCGATGGCGGCCAGCTGCTCCTGCCAGATCTGCCGGGCGCGGAACTCTTCGCCCAGCAACAGCATCGGCAATTCCGCCGCCTGCGCCAGGGACACCTTCTTGAACTCGCGCAGCGGGTGGTCGGCGGGAATCACCAGCTGCAGTTCGTCCGGGTACAGCTCCACGCCGTGCAGCGCCGGCTGGCGCGGCGGCAGGAAGCCGATGCCGATATCCAGCTGGCCGGCCAGCAGGCGGCGCTCGATCTCCACCCCGGACAATTCGTAGATACGCACCTGCAGGTGCGGTTGCGCCGCGTGCAGGCGTTCCACCAGGTAGGGCACCAGGTTGGCGTTGACCGTCTGCAGCACGCCGATGGCCAGGCTGCGCGCGGTCTGCCCACGGAAGCCGCGCAGCGCTTCGCGGGCCCGCTCCAGGCCTTCCAGCAGGGGCACCGCGTGGTTGTACAGGGTGTGCGCCGCCACCGTCGGCAGCAGGCGCTTGCCGCTGCGCTGGAACAGCGCCACGTCGAGGTTCTGCTCCAGTTGGCGGATCTGTTGCGACAGCGCGGGTTGCGACAGCGCCAGGCGCTCGGCGGCGCGGCCGACATGGCCTTCCTCGTAGAGTGCGACGAAATAGCGGAGCTGGCGAAAATCCATAAGCTTTGCTTATCAACGAAACTGGAAAATCGAAATGGATAGGAACCTATCCGAGCCTCTAGTCTAGTGCCTGTCCGCTACCACAGGTGGGTAGACAAAGGTGGAAAGCATCGTCATCCAGGGCGTTTTCATAGGCAAAGTCGAAGAGTGCTGGGGCGGCCTGCAAGGTGCCATCGACAAGCTGGAAACGCGAAGGGAAGTCTGGCTGGGCACTGAAGGCCTGCCGGGCGAGGAGGCCGGTCACCCGCGCCTCTACGACGGGCTCGACCGCGTGCTGCACCACTACCCGGCCGAGCACTACCGCCACTGGCGCAAGCTGCATCCGCAGCAGCGCTGGCAGCAGCCGGCGTTCGGCGAGAACCTCTCGACCTTCGGTGTGAACGAGGCCGACGTCTGCGTCGGCGACCTGTTCCGCTGGGGCGAGGCGCTGCTCGAAGTCAGCCAGCCGCGCTCGCCGTGCTACTGCCTGGGGCGCCGCTGGAATCTGCCGGAGCTGCCGCTGCAGTTGCAGCAGCAGGGGCGCTGCGGCTGGTT
This sequence comes from Pseudomonas citronellolis, assembly GCF_029335315.1. Lineage (GTDB taxonomy): Bacteria > Pseudomonadota > Gammaproteobacteria > Pseudomonadales > Pseudomonadaceae > Pseudomonas > Pseudomonas citronellolis_A. The sequence goes on along the minus strand of NZ_JARJLT010000301.1, from coordinate 80,515 downwards.
CTACCGGGTGCGCCGCGCCGGCATGGTCAGCGCCGGGGCGCCGCTGGAACTGGTGCAGCGACACTACCCGCAGCTGAGCGTTGCCAGCCTGCTGCGCTGGTTCTTCGACGAGCCGCTGGAGCGTTGCGGCCTGCGCCAGATGATGGCGTGCGACGCGCTCTCGCTGCGCTGGCGCAAGATCGCCGCGCAACGCCTGGCCAGTGGCGTGGTGGAAGACTGGACGGCCCGCCTGCAGGGCCCCGAATGCCAGGGAGGCAGCTCCGTCGCTTGACGCGGCTGCTTCCCGCAACCTGCCTCGCGCCCGCCCTCGGACGTCGTTTTGGTCCATAGGGGCGGCTTTTATTCCCGGCTGGGGCGCTTCGCCCCACCGCCGCATGCTAGATCAGCCGTGGCGCTCCTCTTGTAGGAGCGCGCCTTGCGCGCGAGTCGCGGGCAGGGCCCGCTCCTGCACTATCGGCATGCTCCGTCCGCGATGAGGGCGCTACAGCTCTATCTCGCCGCCGGCCAGCGCGCACAGCTCGGTGAAGTCGAGAATCTCCGTCTCCCGTCCGTTCACCTGCAGCAGGCCGTTCTTCTGCAGGCGGGTGAAGCTGCGCGACACGGTTTCCACCGCCAGCCCCAGGTAATCGCCGATCTCGTGGCGCGACATGCTCAGGCGGAAGCGCATGGCCGAGAAGCCGCGCTCGCGGAAGTGCGCCGAGATGTTCAGCAGGAAGGCGGCGATCCGCGAATCGGCGTTGAGCCGCGACAGCAGTAGTTTCATCTGCTGGTCCTCGCGGATCTTGCGGCTCATCATCAACAGCAACTGGTGCGACAGCCCGGGGATTTCCTGGGACAGCTGCTCCAGCTGGTCGAACGGAATCTCGCTGCACAGGGTGCTTTCCAGCGCGATGGCCGACACCGGGTAGCGGCCCTCGTCCATGCCGGAGAAGCCGAAGATCTCGTTGGCGTAGTAGAACCCGGTGATCTTCTCCAGGCCCTGCTCGTTGGTGGTCACTGTCTTCAGCGAGCCGGAGCGCACCAGGAAGACGCTGTGGAAGGTATCCCCCTGGCGGAACAGGTGGTCGCCTTTGTGCAGCAGGTGCCCGGGCTTGATGATGGCTTCCAGTTCGAGGATCTTGTCGTCGCTGAGCGAGGGCGGCGCCAGACGGCAGTTCTTGCAGTACGGTTGCGGCTTCAGCATCTGATTCATCCAATTATCCCCTCAACGCCAGCCCGAACCACGCCTGGCGGCCTTTATCCCTCCTAAGAACATAGCAACAGATGGGCATCTGTCATCCGTCGGTGGGCGGGCCGTTGCCGGCGGGCGACCTTTTCTTGATTCGCCCTTGACCGCCTTTTCACCCGACGCGCGCCAGTCTATGCGGCGGGTCGCCCCATGGGCGCCCTACGTCCCCGTCATGCAGCACCTCGGCCGTGGAGCTCCAACTCCCGGAATAGATGGGTGCGCGCGGCGGGCATCGCAAGCTTCGGAGTGTCTCGATCGATGAACAAATTGCCGCAAGTCACCCTGGCGTTCTGGGTGATGAAGATCTGCGCCACCACCTTGGGGGAAACCGCCGGCGACCTGCTGTCGATGACCCTGAACGTCGGCTATGCGGTCAGCTCGCTGATCCTCATCAGCCTGTTCCTGGTCACCCTGTTCGGCCAGCTCGCCTCGCGCCGCTACAGCCCCTGGCTGTACTGGCTGGTGATCCTCTCCACCAGCACCGCCGGCACCACCATGTCCGACTTCATGGACCGCACCCTGGGCCTGGGCTATGCCAGCGGCTCGGCGATCCTGGTCAGCATCCTGGTGGCCATCTTCGCGCTCTGGCGCCTGAGCGGCGTTCCGCTGGCGGTGGGCGACATCCGCAACCTCAAGGGCGAGCTGTTCTACTGGGTGGCGATCCTCTTCTCCAACACCCTGGGTACCGCCCTGGGCGACTTCCTCGCCGACGATTCCGGCCTGGGCTTCGCCGGCGGTGCGCTGCTGATCGGCGGGCTGATCGCCTTCATCGTGCTGCTGCACTACGCCACCCGCATCTCCTCGGTGCTGCTGTTCTGGCTGGCCTTCGTCCTCACCCGGCCGTTCGGCGCGACCCTCGGCGACGTGCTGACCAAGAGCCACGAGAAGGGCGGCCTGGACTTCGGCACCGTGGGTTCGTCGGCCGTGCTGGCCGGTGTCCTGGTGCTGCTGGTGGTGTTCGCCACCCTGCGCGAGAGCCGCGAGGAACGCGCGCCGGCGGTCGCCGCCAACGGCTAGGTGAAACGCCGGGCTGGCGTCGTGAAATTTGTTGTGTTAGTTTTCATGAAAAACAAGCATGACAATTTCACGAGGCCGCCATGTTCCTGCATTCCAGCCAGCCCGTCGGTACCTACTACGCCGGCGCCAACCCGGAGTTGCTGCAGCCGCGCGCGCAGCTGACGGATGCGCTGGAATGCGAGGTGCTGGTGATCGGCGCCGGCTTCAGCGGCCTGCACACCGCGCTGCAGCTCGCCGAGGCTGGCCGCCAGGTCTGCGTCATCGAGGCCAGCCGCATCGCCTGGGCGGCTTCCGGGCGCAACGGCGGCCAGGCGCTGCCGGGCTGGTCCAGCGACCTCGGCCCGATCGAGGCCGACCTCGGCCATGAAGGTGCCCTGCGCCTGTGGCAGGGCATGCTCTGGGCCGCGCGGGAAATGCGCGACCTGCCGCAGCGCCACGGCTTCGACTGCGACTACCGCGTCGGCCACCTGTGGACCGCCGTGCTGCCGCGTCGCGTCGGCATGCTCGAAGAGTGGCAGGGCGAGGCCTCGCGCCGCTGGGGCTACGAAGGCCTGCAGATGGTCTCCCGCGCCGAGCTGCCGCAGTGGATCGCCAGCGAGCGCTACCTGGCCGGCCTGTACGACCCGAACTCCGCCCACCTCAACCCGCTGAAGCTCGCCTATGGCCTCGCCGGCGCGCTGGAAAAGGCCGGCGGGCGCATCTTCGAACAGACCCGCGCGCTGCGCTACAGCGAGCAGGGCAACGGCTACCTCGTGCAGACCGAGCACGGCAGCATCCGTTGCGCGTCCCTGGTGCTGGCCTGCAACGCCTATATCGACGGCCTGGACAAGCAGGTCTCGGCGCGCATCCTGCCGGTGGGCACCTACCAGGTCGCCACCGCGCCGCTGGGCGCGGAGCTCGCGCATTCGCTGCTGCCGAAGAACTGCTGCGTCACCGACAACCAGTTCGTCCTCGACTACTTCCGACTGACCCCCGACCACCGCCTGCTGTTCGGCGGCGGCTGCACCTACCTGGGCGGCCTGCCGTCGGACATCCGCGCCGCCACCCGGCCCTACGTCGAGCGGGTGTTCCCGCAGCTGCGCGGGGTGGAGCTGGAATACGCCTGGGGCGGGCACATCGACTGCAGCATGCGGCGTACTCCGGACGTCGGTCGCCGCGGCGACCTCTACTGGCTGCAGGGCTATTCCGGGCATGGCGTGCTGCCGAGCCTGGCCGCCGCCCGCGCGGTCAGCCAGGCCATGCTCGGGCATGGCGAGGAGCTTGAGCTGTATCAACGCCTGAGCAATCCCGGCTTCCCCGGCGGCCAGCGATTCGCCGCGCCACTGGAAGCCGTCGGCAAAGCCTGGTATCGCTTGCGGGACTTCTTCTGACCCGAGCCGGAAAGCGCCTATGCAAGAACACCAGAACGAACACCTCGCGACCCTGATCCGCGACCTGCGCAAGCACAAGAGCCTGACCCTCGGCGCCCTGGCCGAGCGCATCGGTCGCTCGGTGGGCTTCCTTTCCCAGGTCGAACGCGGCCTGTCGCGCCCGACCGTGGCCGACCTCACCGCCATCAGCGAAGCCCTCGGCGTGCCGACCACCTATTTCTACGCCGGAGCCCCGGCGCGCGAGCTGGCCTGGGTGACCCGACCGGCCGACCGCCGCACGCTCTACTACGCCGGCGGCATCACCGACATCCTCGCCTCGCCGAACATGTCCGGCGGCTTCTCCATGCTCGACAGCATCCTCGCCCCTGGCGCCACCAGCGGCGACGACCACCTCAACGACAGCTCCGAGCAGGGCGGCTTCGTGCTGGAGGGCGAATTGACCCTCTGGTACCAGGACGAGACCGTCACCCTTTACCCCAACGACAGCTTCCAGCTGCCGCCGCACGCGAAATTCCGCTACGGCAACCTGACAGACAAACCAACGAGGGTGCTCTGGATCTTCACCTGAGGCATCCGGCTGCGCCCGACACAGGCACCAAGAAGATGAACCGCCAAACCTTCCCCGACCTGCTCAGCGAAGTACGCGCCTTCCGCGCCCAGAACCCGGACGTGCGCTACGTCGACCTGATCTGCCTGGACATCCCCGGGCACTTCTACGGCAAGCGCTACCCGGTGGACATGCTGGAGAAAGTCGCCGCCGGCTCGCCCCTGAAACTGCCGCAGAACTGCGTGCTGCTGGGCGTACAGGGTGGCCTGCACCCGATCGGCGACTACTGCTTCAACGATGGCGACCCTGACGCGCCGCGCCGGCTGATCCCCGGCACGCTCAAGCCGGTGCGCTGGGAGAGCCAGCCGCTGGGGCAGATGATCATCAGCTCCGACGGCACCGAGGCGCCCATCGAGTTCGAGCCGCGGGAAGTGCTGGCGCGCGTGCTCAAGCGCCTGGAAGGCAAGGGCATTCGTCCGGTGGTGGCCTTCGAGCTGGAGTTCTACCTGTTCGACAAGAAGCTCAAGGAAGGCCTGCCGCAGTACCCGCGCGACCCGCTGTGCGACGACGAGGACGACCAGCCGAACATGCACATCGAGCGCCTGTCGCGCTTCTCCGACGTGCTCCACGAGATCGTCGAGGCCTCGCGCGAACAGGGCGTGGACGCCAACGTGATCACCGCCGAGATCGGCCCTGGCCAGTTCGAGATCAACTTCGCCCACTGCGAGGACGGCCTCCACGCCGCCGACCAGGCCGCGCTGTTCACCCGCGCCACCCGTGGCGTGGCGCTCAAGCACGGGCACCGCGCCAGCTTCATGAGCAAGCCCTACCTGCACGCGCCGGGCAGCGGCATGCACGTCCACGTGAGCCTGTACGACCGCGACGGCCGCAACCTGCTCGACGGCGAGAACCAGCGCCCGCTGCGCCACGCCGTGGCCGGCTGCCTGGAACTGCTGCCGCATTGCATGCCGATCTTCGCCGCCAACCACAACGCCTACCGCCGCTACGGCTCCCGGGTGAACGCGGCGAGCAAGGCCAGCTGGGGCTTCGAAGACCGCGACGCGTGCATCCGCATCCCCGAGTCCGACGGCAGGAACCTGCGCATCGAGCACCGCCTGGCCGGCGCCGACGCCAACCCGTACCTGGTGCTGGCGGCCATCCTCACCGGCATGGAATACGGTCTGGAGGCGGGCAAGGAGCCCATCGCCCCGCTGAACGAAGACCGCGACAGCGGCATCGACTTCCCCCGCGACATGCTCGGCGCGGTGGCGGCCATGGAGAGCCACCCGGTGGTCAAGGAAGGGCTCGGCAGCGAGTTCGTCTTCGTCTACTGCGAGAACAAGCGCCACGACCACCTCGAATTCATGGACGAGGTGAGCGCGCGGGAATACCGCTGGTTCCTCTAGGAACCGGCCCATGGTCGGCTGCGCGTCGGCATAACTGCGTTGGAAACAGGCGAGAGCTTGCTCATTTACCGCGCGTAAACTCCGCGCTCTCGCCTGTTTCCGCCTTGTTCTGCTCTAGCTCGCCGGACCCTGGGCCGGTTCCGAGTATTCAAGGATGCGGCGAGGAGGGTAGCCCCGCCGCGGCGTCCGCCGGTTGGCTGGACGCGAGGCACGCAGTGCCTGGAAGGAAGGCCGCGCTACCGGGCGGGTAGCCCCCTCGGCGAGGGAGGTAGCGCGGTTCGCGCCGCAAGGCGCGGGTGTCGCAGGCGGCGGCCGGGTAGGGCCGCCGCCGTTACATCAGCCGATGGTCATCAGGCTGGCGTTGCCGCCGGCGGCCGCGGTGTTCACGCTCAGGGCGTGCTCCACCAGCAGGCGCTCCAGCGCTACATCGGTTTCACCCTTGCCCAGCCCATGCACACCGACGATCGCGCCCTTGCGCTTGGCGGCCTGTTCGCACACCTCGCGCAGCTGGTCGGAATCGCCGTGGTGCAGGATGGCGTCGAAGGCGGCTTCGGCGGCGGTCCAGTCGTTGACCAGTTCGATCCGCTTCAGCACCTCCTTCGGCAGGCTCTCGCGCAGCTCGCGCTGGCTCGCCGGCCATACCGCCAGGCTGCCCACCGCCAGGGTCGCGGCCAGTTGCACCAGCAGGTCGTTGCGCTCCTCGGCGAGGTTCAGCACGCGCTCGCGCGGCAGCAGGGTGTAGGTGTTGCGCTCGCCGGTCGGGCCGGTCAGCACATGGCAGCGGTAGCTCTGCGCCTGGGCGGCGAACTCGTCCGCCACCTTCGCCAGCTCCGGCTCCTGCTTGCCCGCCCAGTCGCGCAGGGCTTGCACGGCCTTCTCGCGCTCGGCCGGGCGCGGCAGGGCCTGCACGCTGTCGCCGGCCAACTGCCTGGCCACCGCATCGCGCGGGCGGGTCGACAGCAGGCGGAACAGGTACAGCGGGCCGCCGGCCTTCGGGCCGGTGCCGGACAGGCCTTCACCGCCGAACGGCTGCACGCCGACCACGGCGCCGACGATGTTGCGGTTCACGTACAGGTTGCCGACATGGGCGCTGCTCACCACCTGGGTGATGGTCTCGTCGATGCGCGTGTGCACGCCGAGGGTCAGGCCGTAGCCGGAGGCGTTGATCTGCGCCAGCAGCTGCTCCAGGTCGGAACGCTCGTAGCGCACCAGGTGCAGCACCGGGCCGAAGATCTCGCGCTTGAGCTCGTCGAAGCTCTCCAGCTCGATCAGGGTCGGCACCACGAAGGTGCCGCGCTTGAGCGCGTCGCCGTGTACCCGCGCGGCCTGGAAGACCTTGCGGCCCTTGTCGCGCATGGCCTGGATGTGGCGGTCGATATTGCCCTTGGCCTCGGCGTCGATCACCGGGCCGATGTCCACGTTCAGGTGTTCCGGCGAGCCGATGGCGTACTCGGCCATGGCGCCCTTGAGCATCTGCACCACGCGGTCGGCCACGTCGGCCTGCACGCACAGCACGCGCAGGGCCGAGCAGCGCTGGCCGGCGCTGTCGAAGGCGGAGTTGATCACGTCCACCACCACCTGCTCGGCCAGCGCCGAGGAGTCGACGATCATCGCGTTCATCCCGCCGGTCTCGGCGATCAGCGGAATGGCGCGGCCCTGGGCGTCCAGGCGGCCGGCGATGTTGCGCTGGAGGATGCCGGCCACTTCGGTGGAACCGGTGAACATCACGCCGCGCACGCGCTCGTCGCCGACCAGGCGCGCGCCGACGGTTTCGCCGCGGCCCGGCAGCAGCTGCAGCACGCCGGCCGGCACGCCGGCTTCGAGCAGGATGCGCACGGCCTGGGCGGCGATCAGCGGGGTCTGCTCGGCCGGCTTGGCCAGCACGGTGTTGCCGGCGGCCAGGGCGGCGGCCACCTGGCCGCTGAAGATCGCCAGCGGGAAGTTCCACGGGCTGATGCACACCACCGGGCCCAGCGGGCGGTGGCTGTCGTTGGCGAACTCGCGGGCCTGGGCCGCGTAGTAGCGCAGGAAGTCCACCGCCTCGCGCACTTCGGCGATGGCGTTGGCGAAGGTCTTGCCGGATTCGCGCACCAGCAGGCCCATCAGCTGCTGCATCTCGCTTTCCATCTGGTCGGCGGCGCGCTCCAGCACGGCGGCGCGCTCGGCCGGCAGGGTGGACTGCCAGATCGGCCCGCTGGCCTGGGCGCTGAGCAGGGCGGCGTTGACGTCCGCTTCGCTGGCCTCGTGGACCTGGCCGACCACGTCGCGGTGGTCGGCGGGGTTGCGTACCGGTTCGGCGGCGGCCGGCGCCGGCGCGTCGCTACCCAGCACCGGCTGGGCCACGTAGGCCTGGTTGGTGCTGGAGAGCAGCGCCGAGCTCAGCGAGCCGAGGCGGTGTTCGTTGGCCAGGTCGAGGCCGGCGGAGTTGGCCCGGCCCTCGCCGTAGAGGTCGCGCGGCAGCGGGATGCGCGGGTGCGGCAGGCCGAGGGTGCCTTCCTGGGCGGCCATCTGCTCGACCTGCTGCACCGGGTCGGTCACCAGGTCCTGCAGGGAAATGCTGTGGTCGGCGATGCGGTTGACGAAGCTGGTGTTGGCGCCGTTTTCCAGCAGGCGGCGCACCAGGTAGGCCAGCAGCGTCTCGTGGCTGCCCACCGGAGCGTAGATGCGGCACGGGCGGTTGAACTTGCCGTCGGCGACCTTGCCCACCACCTGCTCGTACAGCGGTTCGCCCATGCCGTGCAGGCACTGGAACTCGTACTGGCCCGGGTAGTAGTTCTGCCCGGCGATCTGATAGATGGCCGACAGCGAATGGGCGTTGTGGGTGGCGAACTGCGGGTAGATGGCCTCCGGCACCGCCAGCAGTTTGCGCGCGCAGGCGATGTAGGACACGTCGGTGTAAGGCTTGCGGGTGTAGACCGGGTAGCCTTCCAGGCCGTTGACCTGGGCCAGCTTGATCTCGCTGTCCCAGTAGGCGCCCTTCACCAGGCGGATCATCAGGCGGTGGCGGCTGCGCTTGGCCAGGTCGATCACGTAGTCGATCACGTACGGGCAGCGCTTCTGGTAGCCCTGGATGACGAAGCCGATGCCGTTCCAGCCGGCGAGGCTCGGCTCGAAGCACAGGCGCTCCAGCAGGTCGAGGGAGATTTCCAGGCGGTCGGCTTCCTCGGCGTCGATGTTGATGCCGATGTCGTACTGCTTGGCCATCTGGGTCAGGCCGAGCAGGGTCGGGTACAGCTCGTCCATCACGCGGTCGTACTGCGCGCGGCTGTAGCGCGGGTGCAGCGCCGAGAGCTTGATCGAGATGCCCGGGCCTTCGTAGATGCCGCGGCCATGGGAGGCCTTGCCGATGGCGTGGATGGCCTGCTCGTAGGAGGCCAGGTAGCGCTTGGCGTCCTCATCGGTCAGCGCGGCTTCGCCGAGCATGTCGTAGGAATAGCGGAAGCCGCGGCTCTCCATGGCGGCGGCATTGGCCAGGGCTTCGCCGATGGTCTCGCCGGTGACGAACTGCTCGCCCATCAGGCGCATGGCCATGTCCACGCCCTTGCGGATCAGCGGCTCGCCACTCTTGCCGATGATGCGGTTGAGCGAGGAGGTCATGCCCGCCTCGGTGTGGGTGGACACCAGCTTGCCGGTGATCAGCAGGCCCCAGGAGGCGGCGTTGACGAACATCGACGGGCTCTGGCCCAGATGCTGGCTCCAGTTGCCGTTGCTGATCTTGTCGCGGATCAGCGCGTCGCGGGTGGCCTTGTCCGGGATGCGCAGCAGCGCCTCGGCCAGGCACATCAGTGCCACGCCCTCCTGGGACGACAGCGAGAACTCCTGCAGCAGACCCTGCACCAGGCCCTGACGGCCGCCGGCGCTCTTCTGGTTGCGCAGCTTCTCGGCGATGCCCAGGGCCATCTTGTTGGCGGCCTCGGCCTTGTCCTGCGGCAGGCGCGCCTGCTCCAGCAGCATCGGCAGCGCCTCGGTTTCCGGGCGGCGGTAGGCGGAAGTGATGGCGGCGCGCAGCACGGACTGCGGCAGGATGCTCTCGGCGAAGTCGAGGAACACCTGCAGGCCCTGCTCGTTCAGCGCGTCCAGCGACTCCTCGCCGGCCGCGGCGGCCAGGCCGGAGTGCTCGGCGGGGGAGAGGCCACCCTCGATCTGTTCCAGGTAATTGAAGATCGCCTGCTTGATGATCCAGTGCGGGGTGCGCTCGATGGATTGCGCGGCCTGCTTGAGGCGGTCACGGGTGGCGTCGTCCAGCTTCACGCCAAGGGTAGTGGTGGCCATGGTTGTACCTGTTATTGAAAATGGTGCACGGCGGGGAATGGGCGAGAATTTAAACGTCGGACGACAAAGGTGCAACCGGGTGCAACCCGGTATTTCGAATAACTGATGAAGCGCCTGGAGCTATCCTTGCCGGTGGCGCGTGGAGATAAGCAAAAAGCACGCCCTGTGGGCCCTGGAGGCCTCGGCTTGGTGGAGGGGCGGTGCTGCCGCTGGGTTGCACCTTTTCGATCCATCGCCCGCGCGACGCGCACCACAACTATGGCCCGCCCGCGGCTCGCGGTCCAACGGGTGGCGCAATCGGATTGAACGCGGGCGCAGGCGCCAGGGTCGATGAAGGGTCGTTATCTATCCACAAGGAGTCGCCGCATGGACCTGATCCGCATCCTCATCGCCATTCTTCTCCCGCCGCTGGGGGTGTTTCTCCAGGTCGGCTTCGGCGGGGCGTTCTGGCTGAACATCCTGTTGACGCTGCTGGGCTACATCCCGGGCATCGTGCATGCGGTGTACATCATCGCGAAGCGCTGAGCGCGGCGGCCTTGGTGCTCCCGTAGGATGGCGTTGAGCGCAGCGATACCCATCGGCAGCATGGGTATCGCCTCCGGCTCCACCCATCCTACGAATCCCGCCGAGCCTCCTGTTCCATCAACCCCACGGCATCCGCAAAGCGCACCCACAGCTTCCCCTGCCAGTCCAGCACGCTCAGCTGCTGCCCCTGCACCCGCTCCACCCGCCGCCGTGGCAAGTCCGGATCGTCCTGCGCTGCATCGCGCAACGCTGGCACCACCTCGTTGCTCAGCCACTGCCGTAGCCCACGATTCTCCGGGTGGTAGAAGTGCACCATCAGCAGCGCATAGACGCCGCTCTCGCTGACCAGCCATTCATGCACCGGCGCTTCGCCGGCTATCTGCAGGCATTCGACCCGGCACTGGTCGGCATCCAGTTTGTGGATAACCCGCGTGGACACATGGCTGTTGGTCAGCCGCGCCAGATCGCGCCCGACGAACCAGGCCTGGTTCTCGATCAGCAGAGCCCGCAAAGGCCGGCGATGGCGCAGGAACACGGAGGGGACGAGAACGGAATCGGAAGTAGAGGAAGGGGTCATGCTGTCGCTCCTTGCTGCATTCAAGAAGCCGCCACCCGCGAACATCCAGGAAGGGAGGCGGACCGTGCAAGGGTGGAATCGCCGGGCATCCCCGGTAGGGCCGAGGCCCTCCTCGCACGATCCGCCATAGACCGCCAGAAACACTGGACGTCAAAACGCCCAATGATCTGCTTATGACGGTTGATGCGCGCAGGATTCCACTCCTGACCACGTCTGAATTCGTGGCAAGGGAACGCTACGCAGCCGCCTTGTAAGACGGCAACGCCAATTCTTCGTAGGCAATTTCCCTGATTCACGCGCCCGCCAACCCTTTCGCACCGCCCAACGCCTTGGGGCTCTTCCATTGCGGCGGAGCACCTGGCGGCGAGACCGAAAGCCGGTGTGTATCGTGTGTAGATAAAGACAGGTCTGGTGTGTAGCATACACACCAAGGCTGGGCGGAGGGACGATGCGCAGTCGAGAAGTGATGGAGTTGATTCGAGCGGATGGCTGGTTCCTGGTGGAGGTGAAAGGCAGTCATCACCAGTTCCGGCATTTCACCAAGAAGGGGCCGGTGACCGTTCCCCACCCTAGAAGCAACCTGCCGATCGGGACCGTGAACAGCATTCTGCGCCAGGCCGGTCTGCGATGAGTCGGCCGCCAGCCCAGGAGGAGGGCATCAACATGAAATTCCCTGTGGTTCTGCACAAGGACGCCGACTCGGATTACGGCGTGACCATCCCTGACGTCCCTGGCTGCTTCTCCGCCGGCGGTACCGTCAGCCAGGCGCTGGAGAACCTCCAGGAAGCCCTGGCCCTGCACTTCGAAGGCCTGGTGGCCGACGGCGAGGCGCTCCCGCAAGCCCTGGAGGTGGATGCCCATATGGGCAACCCCGACTACGCCGGCGGTGTCTGGGCGGTGGTCGACTTCGATGTCACTCCCTACCTGGGCAAGGCCGTGCGCTTCAACGCCAGCCTCCCGGAAAACCTCCTGCAACGCATCGACGAACGCGTGAAGCGCGACCATCGTTACGCCTCTCGCTCCGGCTTCCTGGCCACCGCTGCGCTGCGTGAGTTGTCTTCGAGCTGAATCGGGGGATTCAGGGCTCTTCGCGGTCGTCCTGTCCTGGCGGCAGGGGCGAGGCGGGCCAATTGATCTGGTAGCGAGTGCTGCGCCCGCCGCCAGGTAGGCGGACCAGGCAGCCCTTGTCGAGCAGGTCGCCTAGGTGACGGGTTGCGGTTGCCTTGGAAACCTTCGCCACGGCCTGGTATTGGGCTGCGCTGATGCCGTGCTCGAACCCGCCGCGCTCGCCCGGCAGGTCCCCATCGAGCAGGCGGTTGAGCACCTTCAGCTGTTCGGCTGAAAGTGCCTGTTTACGGTGGGCCTGCCAGAAGCGCGCCTTGCCCAGTACCCGGTCGATACGTGCCAGCGCCTGTTCCAGGCTTTTGAGCAGCGTGACCAGGAACCATTCCAGCCAGGCGGTGATATCGAGCGAAGCCTTCTGGCTGCTTTCCAGTATCCGATAGTAGCCGCGCCGATCCTCGAGAATGCTGGCGGACATGGCATAGAAGCGGATGGCCTGCTGCTCGCCCTGGGCCAGGGCGAGGTCGGTGATAGCGCGAGTCAGGCGCCCATTGCCATCATCGAAGGGATGCAGGGTCACGAACCAGAAGTGTGCGATACCAGCCCGTAACTGTGGGTCAAGGGCGGTATCGGCGCGGCTACAGGCGAACCAGTCGAGAAAGGCCAGCAACTGCGCTTCCAGCCCTGCGCGCGGCGATGCTTCGAAATGTACCGTGGGCCGATCGAGCCGGCCAGAGACCACTTGCATTGGCTCATTGCCACGCAGATCGCCGACCTGGATGCGAGGAGGGGGAGACGTGTCGCCAACAGGAAAAAGGAGGCGGTGCCAGTGCAGCAGGCGCTCCAGCGTCAGTGGCTGCGCATGTCCGCGTGTGGCATCCAGCATCAGCTCGGCCAGGCCCTCTGAGCGCGGTGTACTGCTCCCTCCATTTTCCAGGCCCAGCCGCCGAGCCAGGGATGAACGCACGGACTCGACATTCAGTTGCTCGCCCTCGATGGCGGAACTGGTGACGACGTTCTGTAGCAATGCGTCCAGCGCATTCTCCGCCTCACTGTCGGCATCGATGGTTCCAGCCATGCCCAGCAGGCGCCCCTGGACCTGGGCGCAGCGGCGCAGCAGTGGAGCCAGGCGCTCGGCCTGCCAGCGAAAATCCGGCCAATCAGGTTGTTGCCAGATCCAGAGGGGGTCATTCATGGCAATTCTTCCAGGGCGGTGAGCCGAATAAATGACTTATTCGGCTCATATTGTGAGCCGATTGTGCGGGCTATTCGGCTCAGCGTCCAGCTGCCTGCGGGCAGGGCGTGGACACCTTGTGGGCACTTCGGCGGGGTCGGAAGGGCGAGGAGGGGCTTGAAAAGCCCACTCCTGGAAATGACAAAGCCGCGCATTGCGCGGCTTTGAAGGTGGTGGGCCCACACGGACTCGAACCGTGGACCAAAGGATTATGAGTTGCCTAGAAACGCTGTAAGCCCAGTGAAGTCGTGCGTAGCTTAGCGTAGGTACAGTTAGCTGAAAGTAGCGTCGTAGAGCAGCTCAGGCGTAATTGAGCGAAATCTGTAAAAGCTGGGCACTGTACCGCCAGTGTACTGATTTAAATGTCGTTTGAGGTGTAGGGCCTAAAGTCCGCTTGTATCTCTGACCAGATCGATCAGTCGCATGAAATCAGCGTTCTCGCTGTCGCTCTTCCAACGATTTGCGAAGCGACAAACGACTTGCAGATTGCCCGGTGGACTTGCCCCTATCAAACCGGACACCGGCACCCCGTTAAGTTGATGCCTCAGCCAAGCGCCTGAACTCCCGAGGTGAGCGGTAGTTCAGTGCGCTGTGCGGATGTTCCTCGTTGTAATGCTCGAAGGCGATGGTCAGGTTGCGCAGGGCCGTCGCTCGATCGGGCTTGGGCATGTGGCGGATGTAGTCGCGCTTCATGGTCTTCACGAAGCTCTCCGCCATCCCGTTGCTCTGCGGGCTACACACCGGTGTAGTCAGGGGTAGCAGGCCGATCTGCCGGGCAAAGGCCCGGGTCTGTTCGGCGGTATAGGCCGAGCCGTTATCGCTCAGCCATTGCACTGGCGACACCGGCAGCTCGTCACCGAAGCGTTGCTCGACAGCCTCCAGCATCACGTCGCGGACATCGTCGCCACTGTAGCCATGTGGGCTGGCCACCCAACTGATGGCCTCGCGATCGCAGCAGTCCAGGGCGAAGGTCACGCGCAGCTTTTCGCCATCCTCGCAGCGGAACTCGAAGCCATCCGAACACCAGCGGGTATTGCTCGTGTCCACGGCCACACGTCCGTCGTGACGTTGCACCACACCTGGCTGTTTGCGCCGCCGCTCCAGCAACAGGTCGTGGTCACGCATGACGCGGTACACCCGCTTCACGTTGACCGGCGGCAAGGCCTGCTGCTCATGCTGCCGGCGCAGCAGACCCCAGACCCGGCGATAGCCGTAGCTGGGCAGCTCACCGACCGCCTGCTTGATCTGCTCGACCAGGGCGACATCATTGAGCGTTCGACGTCGACGCGATCGCTCTCCCGGAGCGGGTTGTTTGAGTCGAGCCGTCAATTGCGAGCGCGCCACACCGAGACTCTCACTGACCGCCTTCACTGGTCGTCCCCCGGCAACAAGGGTGAGTGCGCAATCCATTTTCGCGAGCGGGCGATCTCCACCGCTTCCTTGAGGATCTCGGCCTCCATGGTCTTCTTGCCCAGCATCCGTTGTAGCTCGCGGATCTGCTTGAGGGCATCGGCCAACTCGGAAGCGGGCACCACCGCTTCGCCGGCACTGACCGCCGAGAGGCTGCCGTCCTGGTAGAGCTTGCGCCAGTGGAACAGCTGGTTGGGGTTGATGCCGTTGCGCCGGGCCACCACCGAGACGCTTTGTCCGGGCTCCAGGCTCTCGCGCACCATGGCCAGTTTCTCCTCGACGCTCCAACGGCGACGCCGCTCCTGGCCGAGCACTTCGATGGTTTTGTCTTTGCTGGTAGTCATAAACACAGTCGTTTGCCTATCCCTTATGGTAAGGGGGAAACGGTGTCCTGTGTTTCAAGGGGCTCGTTCACCCGGTGCATAGTGGCCGTTGCTGTCGATGCGGTCGAGAGAACACCTCAGCTCTTCATCATCACAGTTGCGATCCAGTTGCATGGGAATACCCGTGAGTGCGCAAAGGCCTTCCTGCATCTGGTAAAGATCTTCGATATAGAGGCGCAGCGCTTCTTCGCCGACAAAGCCAAAGTCCTTGTTCTTGATTCGTTGCAGCGTTTCCTGGCCATTGGAGTTCTGGGTTGTGATCCACGCCGTACGGGCCATGCGATAGGCCGCAACCTGCAGATCGCTGAATGACTCCACTGGAGAAGCTGGCTTCTTGCTGGCTTTCTCTTTCCAGCGGGTACTTGCGTGCCAGGGGCTGAGATCGACGCCCTGTACCAGTGCGAGGGCATACGCTGCGTAGTCTGTTGAGAGTTGCTGCAGGGTTGCTTCTGTCGAGAGGAAGTCTCTGGCCTTGGGATGCAGGCTGTTCCAGTCGAGACGATGGCCTTTCTTGCTGGTTTTTGACCAGGGCTTGCACGGCTTGTGACAGACATATACGGGCTTCGGCGTCTGGCCTGTCGGGTCCGAGCTGAGCTCAAAGGTTGCTGGCTCCGCTAGCGACTCTGTCCACCACAGCTCACCTTTCTCGCGATGAACCCAGATATCGCCAGTGGTTTCGGCAATGGTGGTCATCAGATTGAACCAGCGCGATGCCACTGCCTTCGTCGGCACAGTGCCACGATGACTTCTTTCGTGCTCCATGCAAGCGCTGATAAAGCCTTCTCGGTCCCCTGCCAGCCATGAGTCATGTGTCTCGACAGAGTTCATGGTGGCAACGGTCGAGCGCTCAAGGCAATTGGGCCACTCGTAGTTTTCGCGACCGAAGTTGGCGATGAATACCCGTTTCATGGGGCTCCTTTACATGACCAGAGTGGGCGGGGTTACTTACACAAGCTCGAATTTATGGGTGCAACAGCACTTTGTGATTTTGCCTACCCGAGTGACTCGTCGAAGTAGTCGCTGTCGAGTTTCGGCACCTTGTAGAGCTGGGAACTGACACCTACTTCATGATCCAGCATCAAGTTGACCAGACGTTTGCCGTCGACCAGCACTAGTCCTTCCACCGAACGGGCGAAGTCCACTGCCTGGGCGGTGAATCCGGCGGTGGTGATGAATACGCCGCGTTTGGCCTTCTGGCCCGCCAGGGCGCCGTAGAAGGCCTGCAGGTCGGGTCGGCCGACCGTACTCTGCCAGCGCTTGGCTTGCACATAGACTTTTTCCAGGCCCAGGGCATCCAGCGAGATTACGCCGTCGATGCCGCCATCGCCGCTGCCGCCGACCTGCTGCAGAGCCTGACGGTTGGCGCCGTAGCCGAGGCGGTGCAGCACATCGAGCACGATATGTTCGAAGCGCGTGGGGCTGGCCTGCAGCAGGTTGTCTAGCAAGTCGCCGGCGACACTGGCGCGTAGCTCGAAGATCGCCTGATCCAGGCGCTCCTGCGGGCTGCTGGTGGCCAGATTGGCCGGTGTCGGTGTGTCGTCGCTTTCGTCCAGTGAGGCAGCATCCGGCGCCGCTTTCAGCTTCACGCTCATGAAGTTCACCGCCAGGTACTCGACCTGCCCAGCGTTGAGCGGCGCCGGATTGCTTTGGGCGAAGGCGAGACCGGCTTCGGTCAGCCTCCAGTAACCGCGCTTGGCGCTGCTGGAATAGCCGGCACGCTTGAGGCGGTCGTGTGCCCAGCCTGCACGGTTCTTGTAGGTCGCCTGACCGCTGGCGATGGTTTCCTCGCGCTGGGCGTGGCTCAAACCAAGCGCAAGAGCAGCACCCTCCTGGGTCTCTGCCGCTGTCGCGCCATCCGCGTGAGCGGCAAGAAAACGCAGGACTGGCTCGATGAACTGGTCGTAGGTCGGTACGGACATTGGCTCTATATCCTTCGGATGAACGTGATTAGCCTACAGGTGCGGTATGAGAGCGTTTAGGCCCAGCGGCGTGTGCTCGGCGATAGGAACACCGGATGCATGACGCTCTGGAAATCTGGAATAGGCATAGGGCCTCCTTGCAATCATCGAGCTAGAGCAGTTGGCAATGGTCCGCTGCTGGGCTGGCGGGAAAAACGTTGGGTATCGTCGTGCAGTCGCTCAAGCACTTCGGTCGATCCAGCGAGGAGCAGGCCTTCCTCAGCCTCGGCGCGTAATGCATCCAGCCAGGGCGAGTGTCCGGAGAAGTGCGGCCATAGCTCATGGTCGGCCTCCAGCGGGTGGGGACGGCAGCGATCCAGCCAGGACGGAATCAGGCCCTGGTGATGGCTCAGTTGATACAGGGCAGAGGCCTCCAGCTGTGAGCGCTGGAAGATGGCGCCGTGGTAGTGGGCAATAGCCAGAACCTGCAGCAGATGTATCAGGCTTGGGTAGTGCTCGAAATGACCACCTTCGGTCAGGTGGAAGAAACGGCTGCAGGCGGAAAGATCATCGCCCAGTTGCTCCAATATCAGGGCGTAGTAGCCCTCAGTGTCAGGGCCGATTTCGTGAGTGTCCGGGGTAATCAGATAGAGCCGAAACTCGATACCCTCTGCCACATGGCCGTGCTGCATAAACCACTGATGCAGTTCAGTCGGCGCCTTGTAACTGAAAATCTTCTGGTGGGCGGCATTGCTCGTACCGCTCAGCCAGCACGGCTCCAGGGCGAAATGCTGGTTGATCCAATCGAGATGCGCTTGTTGCAATACCAGCTTGAGCTGATCGGGGTTGGACCACTGGTACGCCGTTAGCTGCAGCGAGGCCGGCAGCAGTGCATTGATCTCGGTGCAAGCCACGCCGTGGGCTTCAAAGGTCGCCAGCACGCGTGCGGCCTGCCGGCGGGCCGGATTGCGTCGATCACTGATCCAGCCGAACAGGCGTTGCAGCAGTTCAATCCAATCCTTGGGGTTCATGGGGCTGCTCCTTCAGCGAGTCGATGGTGTGCTCAGGCTGAAGCCTTTCTGCCGCGCTTGGCCTTGGGTGCGGCCGCGCGTTGGGCCTGGATGCGTTCCAGCAGCACGCTGGCCGGTTCGTCGTTCGGGTCCTGGGGTACCAGTTCGCCACGGAAGGCTTTGGCCAGGATGCTTTGGGTCAGATGGTCGATACGGGTCTGGGCCGCTGCGACCTTGGCTTCCAGTTGCTCGGCAAAGGCGAAGAGTTGTTCGACGCGCACGACGATTTCGGTTTGCTCCTCTAGGCAGGGCAGTGCAAATGCCAGATCTCGAATGTTGGAGAGGTTCAACCCAGGTTTTCCACCGCCATAGGCGAGTTCTGTCAGCTTCTTTCGACCAGAGCCAACATCCTTTAGATAAAGCTCTACAAATGGTGCTAGTTCAGGGCGTTGAAGTCTGACCAAGGCAACGTGCTGGCTGACATACGCCTCTGAGAGTGCCTGTTTGACTCGTGCAACTTTGCCTACATTGGCGCCGGTAATTGTGATGAGGATGTCCTGTGGTTGAACGCGAGTTCTCTTCCCCTCACTCGACTCGGGCAGCCTTACAAAAGCAGTATCCGACGTGTCTAGCTCGTCAGTGTTGATGTCTTGGGAGCGAATAAATATTGCCCCATTACTGGCGTAGTATTCAGCCCAGCCACGTGAGCCACTAGTTACCAGTGCGCTGACCTCTGCTAGCTCAATGGCTTTCCAACTGGCTTGAGGCTCATCAATGCCGTGCGCTGTGCGCCAACCCTCTGTCAACCGCCCGGAAACTGCTGCGGCGAGGACGGATTGACGGAAGCGTTTGAGCAGGGCGGGAATGGCGTCGATGCGGGTTTTGAGAGTGTCGACCTGGGCCAGCAGTTCATCGAGCTTTTGGGCGATGCGGGTTTGCTCGGCGAGCGGTGGCAGCGGAAGCATCAAAGCCTCCAGCTTTTCCGAATCAACACTCTGCACAGTAGTGCCTGCTTTGCTGCACCGAGTGAGGATTACGCTGCCGAAGCCTTTTAGTAGGTGAAAGGAATACTTGGGGTTGATTCCCTCGATTGGGCGGAGGACTTTTATGTCCTGATTAACCGTCAAGGCTGTACCAGCCATTGAAACCGGGAAGGTGTGCTGAAGGATTCCGCTGCGAGTGACCATCAGCACGGAGTTAGCTGGATAGAGCGTCATCCCTGCTTGATCGACTGCCTCGTTTGAAATCTTGTCTTCTGAGTCTGACAGCAGGTCTCTTTTCATATCCTTTGGAGAAACCCAGGGCACATCAGGACTGGACCAGAACTTGGGGGTTGCCTTTGAGGGGGTCTTGCCCCCGGACAGTCCGCCAATGTCCTTTAGCGCAAAATGCGTCCAGCCAGCCGGCAACTCACTCATCCCCAACCTCCTGAGCCACCGCCAACCCCATCACCTCCGCCAGCATCCGTTTCTGCTGCTCGGCCTCATCCCCGGCGCCCAACGACTGCATCAACTGGTCTAGTTCACGCAGCGCCTCGGTCAGCTCGGCCATGGCCTCACCGGCCAGCACCTCGGGCGCCGGCAGCTCGCTAGCATCCAGGCTGTCGGCATCCTTGAGCCAGCTGATATCCAGCGAGTCGCCGCGTTCGCGGATTTGCTCGCGGGTGAAGACACGGAAGCGGCTTTGCTCGGCGATGCCCTCGACATTCTCGGCGCGTGGGCTGGTGCCGTTGGCATCGGTGCCGTAGGCGTCCTCGAAGGCTTTGAGGTGCTGGGCGCCGAAGGGCCTGCGTTTGCCGAAGCTGGGCATGTTGCTCCGCAGGTCATAGATCCAGACGCGCTGGGTGCAGCCTTCCTCCTGGCGCGGGTTGGCCTGTGTGCCTTTCTGGAAGAACAGCACGTTGGTCTTCACGCCCTGGGCATAGAAGATCCCGGTGGGCAGACGCAGGATGGTGTGCAGGTTGCACTTGTCCATCAGGTCGCGGCGCACGTCGGTGCCGACGCCGGCCTCGAATAGCACATTGTCCGGCAATACGACCGCCGCGCGGCCGCCGGGCTTGAGGCCACGGTAGATGTGCTGGAGGAAGGCCAGCTGCTTGTTGCTGGTCTTGTAGGTGAGGTCGTCGCGGGTTGGGCCCCCACCGCCCTTGGCGGTGCCGAACGGCGGGTTGGAGAGGATCACGTCGACTTTGGGCAGGCTGGCACCGGGCTGACCGAGGGCGTTGCCCAGGTGCACCACGCCTTCTTCATCGCCTTCCATGCCATGCAACAGGGTGTTCATCAACGCCAGGCGGCGGGTGCTGGGCACCAGTTCGATGCCAACAAAGGCCTTGTTGCGCTGGAAGGCCTGGGCCTTGGCGTCGAGGTCGTAGTGATCATCGGTGTGGCGTTTGATATAGGCGTCGGCGGCAATCAAAAAGCCTGCGGTGCCAGCGGCCGGGTCTTGGATGGTTTCACCGGGCTGCGGCTTGAGGCAGTTGATAATGCTGTCAATCAGCGGGCGCGGGGTGAAGTACTGGCCAGCACCGGATTTGGTTTCGCTGGCGTTCTTCTCCAGCAGGCCTTCGTAGAGGTCGCCGAGGCCATCCTGGCGGGCGCTGAACCAGTCGATGCCGTCCAGGCTTTTGATCAGTTGCTCTAGGTGGCGCGGCTCTTTCAGGCGCGTTTGTGCATCGGCATAGATGGCGGCGATCAGCGGGTCGGCGTTCTGGCCCAGGTCGAGCAGTGTTTGTTTGTAGTGGGTCAGCAGGTTAAGGCCGGATCTACCCGCCAGATCCGGCCAGCGCGCCCCCTCGGGCAGCTTGTGGGCGAAGCTGTCGTTGTTCTGGACCTGTTCATATTCCATTTTGATAAACAGCAGCAAGACCAGTTCGGTGACATAGTCGCTGTAGTTGATGCCGTCGTCGCGCAGCACGTCGCAGAGGTTCCAGAGCTTCTGGACGATGTCGGAGTTGGTCATGCTGGGGTCTCAAATGATTTATAGGGTCGTGAGCCGAATAGGGGGTGTTATTCGGCTCATCAAGTAGGCGGTGTGATGATGCTCAGGCAGCTGATGTCGTCATCGGTGGGTGGTGCGGGCAGGTTGCCGTCGCGTAGAAAACTCTGTTGTTCCTGGGGGCTAAGGCCCGCCCAAAAGCCATCAGTAGCCAGCAGCCAATGCTGGTTTGGCTCAAGAGGCCAGTGGTTTATCTCGGGATTGCTCGCTCGCCTGGCGCTGAAGCAGCGAGTCAGGCGGTGGCGTGATGGGGCTTGCGCAATTTCTGCGTGAATGAGGTTGCCTTGCCAGTTGGCGGCACAGTGCGCGCTACTCAGCCAGTCAATCTTGCCGCTTTGCCCGATCAGTCCAAGGCAGCAGTCGCCTTCGTGGATGCTGAACGCGGCATCGGCGAGCAGGCATAGCATCAGGTAGCTGCAGGCCGCATGTGGGTGTGGGTCACGCAGTGCCTGATGGCTGCTGGCGATTATCTGCAGTAGCGCTTCGGCCAGTTGCTCTGGGTTCAGATCAGTTGCGGGCAAGAGACTGAAATCAAGCGTGAGCTTTGCAATCAGGGCCTTGGCCAATTCTCCGCTGCAAGGGTGGCTGCTGCTGCCATCGGCGATCAGGTAGAGGCTGGCATGTGCCTGATTGATATGGGCGGAGGCATCCCGGTTGTCGGGCGTGACGGTGCCGGCCTGGGTGTGCCATTGCAGGATTGCGTGCATTCAGGCAGCTACCTGGGCGAGATGACGCAAGCGCTGCCAGATGATCTGCTCACGTTCGTGATCGCCACGTGCAGCGTCCTGCACTAAGTAGCCGAAGTCGTTACTGCTTAGCAGCGCGGTGAGTTTATCTGCCAGGTAGGTGCGTAGTTCGGGTGCGGCAGCGTCGACTTCCTGCAGCAGTTCTTCGCGGCCGTTAACCAGGTTGAGAATGTCCTCAAGGTCTTGGCTACCTAGCGGGTTCTGCGCGCCACGCCCGGCGTAGGCCTCCAGTTTACTGCCGAGAAAGTAGGGTGGGGTGAATAGGCGAATACGACAACCGCTGGGTAACACGTGCCACTGTGCGTTGGCCAGGCCGTCCTTGAACCAGCGGTTATTACAGCCCAGCAGATCAGCGGTTTCGGCATCTTCGGGCATGAAGTCGACCTTCAACTCACCGAGGCGCAGGCGACAGATGACGTCATCCTGCTGTGATTGCTTGAAGCCTTTTTGTTGCAGTTGCTCGACCAGCTTTTGCCATTGGGCGTAGCCGGTGAGATGAACAACCAAATCGACATCGTCGGTGTAACGCACTTCTTCGCGGCTGAATTCATCAGTCAACAGCAGGGCTGTGGTGCAGCCGCCGACGAATGCGACCTCTTGGCAAAGGTCTTGTCCGAGCGCCTGGGCGACCACTTCGAGCATTTGAATATTGTGTGTGTGGCTCATGCTTGCAGAACCTTCTCACGCAGGATTTCGTTGGCGAGATTGGCCTCCCTGGCATTACCCAAGCGAATTGCATCTATCAAGGCCAGATATTCATACAGGCGAGGGTCTTTCTTGACCGCTCCGGGCACTGTTTTGAATAGAGGGGTGATGGATTGCCCCTTGCGATTGCCGTAAGCGTCTGGCCAAACATGGATAAGGTCACCACCGCTCATGAGCTTGTCCTGCAGCACGGGCGCGGAAAAGCTGGTGGGAATACCTCGGACAATTTCTGCTGGTTTGACTGGAAATACATAGCGCAAGCCGTACTCGATAAAGCCCAATAGTGCTTTGCTGTTGACCCGAGGCAGCTGGGTGTTTGGGTCTACCCGCAATAGCCCGATCTGCTGGCAGCGCTTTAGCGCTGAGGCAATTTCGGTTTTGCTGATACCGAGTGATGCTTGCAGTGCGCGAACGGAGTAGCTGTCGTGGTGGACGGGAGGATCTTGCTCTGAATGATCTTCCCAGCCTTGCCATTGGTCGGCTGCGTAGATGTCGCTGAGTTTAATTAGCTCTGCAGTTTCGCTGTCGAGCCTTTGCTGCAGGCGCTCACGCTGCTCAAGGCAGATCAACTTGATCAGCAACAGAACGTCTTGACTCTTCATTGCGGCCTCGGCTAGCGACTGTCCTTTGTCCTAGGACTGAGGACAGTTTAAGCGTTCATGTACAGCAGCTGTCAATCACTCAGCTAACCGCTTGCCACAGGTTCTCGTTCAGGGCTTCTAGCACCCGATCCAGGTTGCCGCCCAGGTTGCGATCCAGGGCTTTGAGGCCGCCGTCGTTACGGAAGGCATCGTTGACCTGCTGCGGGTCGATGACCACTTCATGCACCAGTTGCTTGGCCAGGCGATCCAGCCATTTGCGTTGTACGGGCGTCCAAGGTTGCTGGGTGTAGATGGTTTGCATCGCCTTGGCCACGCGTTGGTCGAAGGGCAGCAGGGCTTCGCCGATGGCAGCCTGGCGAATGTAGCCAATGATGCTGGCGGCGATTTCCTGGTTGGTCTGGTTGCGCCAAGCGCTTTTCAGGCTGGCTTCGCTGAAACCGTGCTGGTCGAGCAGCAGGCGGACTTCTCGCAGTTGCTCGCGGGTCAGATCCTTGGGGCGGTTGACCACCACGCCAAGGGCGGCGGACTGGTTGAGTTGGTTGCGAATAAAGTCGTTGAAGCTTTCCAGGTAGTCGGCTGGCTTCTGGTTTTGCCCGTAGTTCTGCTCACGCACCAGCAGTTCATCGCTGTGGGTGGAAATAACCGGGTAGTTCTCCGAGCCGAGCAGGGCGCTGACGGCGGCGAGCTGGTTGATCAGCTGGCTGTGCTGGCGGACGAAGTTGGCCGCTTGCTGCGGGCCAAGGTCGTGCAGGTGTTTATGTAATTGGGCCGGCTCAACGCCCCACACGTCTTGCAGCTCATCGAGCTTTTTCTTCAGCGTGGGTTTGTCCTCGGCCTTGTGCTGGGCCTTGCGCAGGATACGCATCACGCGCTGGCTCAGCTGGTCGAGCACGTCATGGGCGTGGCTGTTGTCGTCCTGGCTGCCGGGTGCGTCATGGCTGGCTCCGCTGGTGAGTTCGCTGACCAGTTGCTCCAGGCTGATGTTGGGGTTCTTCACCAGGGGCTTCATGGTGTCGACTGCTTCCAAGCTGGCGTATAGACCAACGGGGTCGTAGATACGGAATACGGTTTTGCCGATGTCGTCGCAGCGGCGGGTGGCACGGCCCTTCATCTGCTCGTAGAGGATGCGCGAGCGCACCCGGCGCATAAACACCAGGTTGCAGATTTTCGGCACGTCGATACCGGTGGTGAGCAGGTCGACGGTGATGGCGATATTGGGGTTGGGCTCGTTCTTATAGCGGCGAATCAGTTGCTCAACCTTGTCACTCTGGCCGGTGATGATGCGCACGCTGGCTTCGTTGTACTGCTCGCTGTAGGCCGCCTTGAAGGCTTCGTCGAGGAGGTTTTTCACCCGCTCTGCATGGGCCTGATTGACGCAGAAGATCATGGTCTTCTCTTCGCCAAACGGGTCCAGCTCCTTGGCCAGTTCGTCGCAGATGACCTTGTCGAAGGCCGGGGTGATGACTCGGCGGTTGAAGGACTCGATGTTGAAGGTGAGTTCGTCCTCCAGCTCCGCCACGTCGACTTCACCAGTCTGGGTGTTGATGACGTTTACTGACTCGCCTTTCTCAAAGCGAATACCGTTCTGGCTTAGCTGGGTTTCGTAGCGGATCGGGGGCTCGTGATCCACAAGCCAGTCATCGGCCACGGCCTCGCGGTAGCTGTAGGTGAAGACCGGTTTGCCGAAGATTTCACTGGTGTGCTTGGCCGGGGTGGCGGTAAGGCCGATGCGGCAGGCGTCGAAGTGGTCGAGCACACGACGGTATTGCGAGAGGTACTGGCTGTGATCGCGCACGGCCAGCTCGCCTTCGGTCATTTCCTGGTCGAGGGTGTAACCGCGGTGGGCTTCGTCAACGATGATGCAGTCGAACTCGCCCACGGGCGGTGGGTTATCCGAGCGGAAGATGCGGCTAACCATGGCTTGTACGGTGGCGACCTGGATGCGGGTTTCTGCCTCGGCGGCCATATCGCCCAGTTCTTTGATGTCGTAGATCTGCGCCAGGGTGTGGTTCTGCTCAAGCGTGGTGTCGTTGAACGAGTCGATGGCTTGCTGGCCGAGGGCGCTGCGGTCAACCAGAAACAGAATGCGCTTGAAGCGTTCGGCCTTCAGGAATCGGTACATCAGGCCAATGATGGTGCGGGTTTTACCGGTGCCGGTGGCCATGGCCAGTAGGCAGTCACGCTGATTGTTGGCCAGGGCCTGCTCTACGGCCTGGATGGCTTTCTCCTGGTAGTCGCGCAGCTTGAGGTAGGAGAAGCCTTCGGCTTTGAGCTTGGCCTCGGCGTCTGCCTGGCTGCGTTTGAGCAGGTCGAGCAGGTCATTCGGGGTGTGGAAGTCAGGCAGCGGCCTGCGCGTGTTGGCCGGGCTGCGCAGGTCACGGAACCAGGTGCCGGACTGTTCGGCGAGCTGCTTGATAAAGGGCCGGCCGTTGCAGGCGAAGGCAAAGGGCACGTGGAAGTGACGACCCTGGCCATCATTCCAGGGCTGAGCTTGGCCAGCCAGCAGCCAGGGCTGCTGATGCTCGGGCGCCAAGTTGAATTCACGGGCATAGCGCTCGGCCTGGGGGATGCGGTCGGCGATGTTGATACGCTTGCGCTTGGCCTCAACGATGGCGATTGGCGTGAGGCCAGCGAATAGTACGTAGTCGGCGCAAGCCTTGGCGCTGCTGGTGGGCCATTCGGCGATGGCCTTGTTCTTACCCTTCTCGGGGCGTGCGCCTTTGCTGTAGGTGAGGTCGAGTGAGTCGGCTTCCCAGCCGGCTTCGATCAGTTGCTGATCGATCAAGATGCGGGTGAGGTCTTCGCTCAGGTCAAAGCTGCTGGTGGCGTGCATGGTACAGTGCATGACCTGCTGCGCAGCCTGTGGCTGAGTTAATAGCTGGAGCTGCAGGGCTTTGATGCGTTGCTCGTGCTCACTGCGTAGCTTGCGCAGCGCAGCTTCGTGCTCAGCCGCCAGCTGCTTATGGCTGCGCGATTCGGCGTCCATTTGTTCGGCGAGTACGGCGTATTCCTCGGCTTCACGCTTATGCAGCTCTGCCAGCTGTTGGTTGCTTTCCAACTGCTGTGTGGATTCGTTCAATTGCGCCTTGAGTTGTTCGATCTGGCTCTGAAGGTCGCGTAGCGGAGCGCTGGGATCGCTCGGGGTGACGAAGGGGCCGGGTTTGAAGGTATGGGCATGCTTGCCGAAGGATTGGTGATACCAGATGGCCAAAGCTCGGGCCACCTTCAACCCATCCATGGCCTCGCGGTGCTGGGTGCGGAACTCGTGGGTGGCTCGGTTGCCTTCTACGCGCAGGGTATGAAATAGGCTGCGGATGTTCTGATCCAGTTGGATCTCGCGGCTGAGCTTGTAGAGCAGGTCGGACTGAGTGGTGGTTGCATCGAACTCGATACCGGCGCGGCTAGCCAGATCCTGGGCCAATGCCTCGCCCAACTGGCGCAGTTTTATCAGAGTGGTATTGGGGTCGGCTGCGAAGACCTGCTCGGCGGTGCTGGCCAGTTGCAAGAACAGTGGGTCGTGTTCCTGGAGAAAGTCGAAGTTACTGCTGGCTGCCATGGTCGATCCTTCGGTTGCGTTCCACTCTTTACGCCAAGCTTGGTTGTGCTAGGCATAAGTCAGGGCAGCTTAACCAAGGCCGGCAGAGTTTGACCATGGCATAGAGCCACTTAGTGGCCAAGTCTTCCTATGCGCACGTTTACAGCTTTGATCGTGTGAGCTTGTCGGGTGGCCATTTTTCCTGCTCCCAAAGCGTGCTGTTGTACCAGCACTGTACTGAATTTGTACCTTTGGACTATAGGGCTGGTCTAGCTGAATCTCTTGCGGACATGAAAAAGCCGCGCATTGCGCGGCTTTGAAGGTGGTGGGCCCACACGGACTCGAACCGTGGACCAAAGGATTATGAGTCCTCTGCTCTAACCGACTGAGCTATAGGCCCCCAGAAGGCCGGCGGATTATACCGGCGTACTTTGCGGAGCGCCAATGGGCTGCAGCGGGGTCAGGAAACGGGCCGCGAACTGGTCTGCCGGCAGCGGCGGGCTGAGGGCGTAGCCCTGGACATGGTCGCAACCTTCTTCGGCGAGGAAGCGCTCCTGCTCTTCGCGTTCCACCCCTTCGGCGATGATGGTCAGGCCCATGCTGCGGCCCAGGGCGATGATGGCGCGGGCGATGGCGACGTCGTGGGCGTCGTCGGGCAGGCCGTGGACGAAGGACTGGTCGATCTTGAGGATGTCCAGCGGCAGCTGCTTCAGGTAGCTGAGCGAGGAGTAGCCGGTGCCGAAGTCGTCGATCGCCAACTGCACGCCCAGGCGCTTCAGCGCGTGCAGGGTGCGCAGGGCGTCGTCTGTCTGGTGCATCAGGAAATTCTCGGTGATTTCCAGCTGCAGGCGCGGGGGATACAGGCCGTATCGGTCAAGCAGTTCGCGTACCTGCTCGACTACGTCCTGCTGGTACAGCTGCGCGCCGGCGAGGTTCACCGACAGTGGGCCGAAGGCCGCGTGGCTTTGCTGCCAGCGGCTCATCTGCCGGCAGGCTTCTTCCAGCACCCAGGTGCCCAGCGGCAGGATCAGGCCGGTTTCCTCCGCCAGCGGGATGAAGCGGTCCGGCGGGATGGCGCCGTATTTCGGGTGGCTCCAGCGGATCAGTGCCTCGGCGCCGACCAGCGCGCCGCTGTCCAGGGCCTGCTTGGGCTGGTAGTAGAGCTGCAGCTGGTGGGTTTCCAGGGCGCGCCGCAGTTCGTGCTCCAGGGCCACGCGCTCGTTGGCCTGGAAGGTCAGTTCGCGGGTGTAGAACTCGACGCGGTTGCGGCCCTGGGCCTTGGCCCGGTACATGGCGGCGTCGGCGTTCTTCACCAGGGTGGCGACGTCCTTGCCGTCCACCGGGAACAGGCTGATGCCGATGCTGGAACTGACGAAGAACTCCTTGTCGTCGGCGACGAAGGCGTGGCTGAAGCAATGCAGCAGCTTCTTCGCCACGTGGTCGGCGTCGGAAGGCTGGTGCAGGCCGGGCAGCAGGATGATGAATTCGTCGCCGCCCTGGCGCGCCACGGTGTCGACATCGCGCAGTTGCTCGCGCAGGCGCCGGGCGATGGATTTCAGCAACTGGTCGCCCACCGGGTGGCCGAGGCTGTCGTTGATGTGCTTGAAGCGGTCGAGATCGAGGAACAGTACCGCGCCCAGCTGCTGTTCCTCCTGGCTTTCCTTGAGCGCCGTGGTCAGCCGGGTTTCGAACAGCAGGCGGTTGGGCAGGCCGGTGAGGGGGTCGTGGTGGGCCTGGTAGTCGAGGCGCGCCTGGGCGTACTTGAGTGTCGAGATGTCGGCGAAGACGCCGACGAAGTGGCTGATTTCCCCATTGTTTCCCCGCACGGAACTGATGGTCAGCCATTCCGGGTAGAGCTCGCCGCTCTTGCGCCGGTTCCAGATCTCGCCCTGCCAGTGACCGTCGGCGTTGAGGTGGTGCCACATGGCGACGTAGAAGCTGCTGTCGTGTTGCCCGGAGGAGAGCAGGCGCGGCGACTGGCCCAGCACTTCGTCCTCGCCGTAGCCGGTGATCTCGCTGAAGGCGCGGTTGACGGCGATGATGCGCTGGCTGGCGTCGGTGATCATCACGCCTTCGGCGGTGCTTTCGAAGACGGTGGCGGCCAGGGTCAGCTTTTCCTGCATTTGCTGGCGCTCGGTGATGTCGCGAGCGATGGTCAGCAGGCAGTCGTCCTCGCCGATGGTGATGCGGTGCGCCGAAAGTTCGCAGAGGCGCGCCGTGCCTTCGCGGGTGCGGATGAAGGCGGTGAAATCCTGCACCGCTGATTGTTCGCGGATCATCTTCAGCAGGCGCTCGCGATCGTCCGGGTCCGCCCACAGGCGCATTTCCAGGGTCGAGCGATCGTTGCGCTGGTCGCGGTCGTAGCCGGTAATGCGGGTGAAGCCTTCGTTGGCCTCCAGCAGCAGGCCGTCGCTGATGCGAGTGATGAGCAGGCCGTCGGGCGAGGCGTGGAAGGCCTTGGCGAATTTTTCCTCGGAGGCGCGCAGTTGCTCCTGGGTCTGCTTGAGCTGGGCGATGTTGCGCACCACCACGACCAGCGCCGGGTTGTCGTCTAGGGCAACGCGCTGGGCCGAGAGCAGGGCGGTGAAGCGGGTGCCGTCGCGGCGTTGCAGGGTGGTCTCGATGTTGTCGAGGTTTTCGCCCTGCAGGCGTTCGAGCATGCGCGCGCCCATGCCGGGGTGGCCCCAGATGTTCAGTTCGGTAGCGGTCTTGCCGAGCGCCTCGATGGCGGGAATGCCGACCTGTTGCTCGAAGGTGCTGTTCACCGCCAGCAGGCGGCCATCGATGCGCCGGGCCAGGACGATGATGTCCGGGCAGTGGTGGAACACCGAGGCGAATTTCTGCTCGGACAGGCGCAGCGCCTGCTCGGTGCGCTTGGCCTCGGTGATGTCGATCATCAGGCCGCGCAGGATCAGTTCGTCGCCGTGCTTGATCAGTGTGATGATGTCGCGAATCCACACCACGCGGCCGTCGGCGGCGAGCATCCGGTAGTCCATGCTGTGGTTGCGTCCGGCGCGGCTTTCCGAGAGGCAGTAGCTCACTGTCGCTTCGGCGTCGGCGGGGTGCAGGGTGCGCTGCCAGAAGCCCGGTTCCAGCCATTCGGGCTGTGGATAACCGAGCAGCTCCTGGGCATGGGGCGAGACGTAGGTGAAGCGGTTTTCCGCCAGGCGCATTTCCCAGGCGATGGCGGTCATGCTCTCGACCAGGCCGCGGAAGTGTTGCTCGCTGTCGCGTAGCGCCAGCTCGAGCTTCTCGCGCCGGGCCACCTCGGCGCGCAGGCGGCGGTTCATGGCGAACAGGATGGCGAAGATGGCCAGGCTCAGCGCCAGTGCCGGCAGGCCGATGCCGAGCAGGTGCGACCAGGAGGGGCGCGCGTCGAGGATGCCGCCGACCCAGGGGGCCTGCAGGGCTTCGATTTCCTCGTTGCTCAGGTCGGCGAAGACTTTGTCGAGGATGCCGGCGAGAATCGGCTCGCCGCGCGGCACCGCCATCGCCAATTGGTAGCGGTAGGGCGTGTCGCCGCTGATCTGGATGCCTTCCAGCTTGAGCTGGCGCAGGCTCCAGACGCTGGAGGCGAGGTCGCCGACGAAAGCGTCGACCTGGCCGGTGGCCAGGGCCTGCAGTGCGGCGGCGACGCTGGGAGCCGGTTGCAGGTTGAGGTCCGGGTGCTTGGCGATCAGCAGTTCGTGGGGCGCGTAGTGGTCGACGACGCCGACCTTGAGGCCATACAGGGCCTTGAGGCTGTCGGGAGTGGGGCCATCCTTGCGGCTGAGGATGACGATGGGGAAATCCAGGTAGGGGCGGGTGAAGGTCAGGTACTGGCTGCGTTCCGGCGTGGCCATCACGCCGGGCAACAGGTCGACCTGGCCCTTGCGCGCCAGGTCCAGCACGGCGTTCCAGTTGCTCGGCTCGCTGGGTTGCAGCTGCACCTGCAGGCGCTCGGCGGCCAGGCGCACGTAGCTGGCGGCCAGGCCCTGGTAGCGGCCGGCGTCGTCGCGGAATTCGAAGGGTGGCCAGGAAGTGTCCACGCCCAGGCGCAACTGGGGATGCTGGCGCAGCCAGGCTTGTTCATCAGGCGTCAGGGTGAGCGCGCCCGCCTGGGTGACCCAGCATGCCAAGCACAACAAAACAGCCTGCAGACGCGGCATGGAGGGCCTCAATCCGGAAGTGGATAGGCGAAGTGTAGTCGCGCCCTCGGGGCTCCAATAGCCCCCTGCCATCAGTCTGGAAAAGAAAAACCCCCGGCCGGGGCCGGGGGTCTTCGATCACTCGCCGATCACTCGTCGAGGAATGAGCGCAGGTGCTCGCTTCGCGACGGGTGGCGCAGCTTGCGCAGCGCCTTGGCTTCGATCTGGCGGATACGCTCGCGGGTCACATCGAACTGCTTGCCGACTTCCTCGAGGGTGTGGTCGGTGTTCATGTCGATGCCGAAGCGCATGCGCAGCACCTTGGCTTCCCGGGCGGTAAGGCCGGCGAGGACTTCGCGGGTGGCTTCCTTGAGGCTCTCGCTGGTCGCCACTTCGATGGGCGACTGCATGGTGGAGTCCTCGATGAAGTCGCCCAGGTGCGAATCTTCGTCGTCACCGATCGGGGTTTCCATGGAGATCGGTTCCTTGGCGATCTTCAGGACCTTGCGGATCTTGTCTTCCGGCATGTCCATGCGTTCGCCCAGCTCTTCCGGGGTCGGTTCGCGACCCATTTCCTGCAGCATCTGCCGGGAAATACGGTTGAGCTTGTTGATGGTCTCGATCATGTGCACCGGAATACGGATGGTGCGGGCCTGGTCGGCGATCGAGCGGGTGATCGCCTGGCGAATCCACCAGGTGGCGTAGGTCGAGAACTTGTAGCCGCGACGGTATTCGAACTTGTCCACCGCCTTCATCAGGCCGATGTTGCCTTCCTGGATCAGGTCGAGGAACTGCAGGCCGCGGTTGGTGTACTTCTTGGCGATGGAGATCACCAGACGCAGGTTCGCCTCGACCATTTCCTTCTTGGCGCGGCGGGCCTTGGCCTCGCCGATGGACATGGCGCGGTTGACGTCCTTGATGTCGGCGACCTTGAGGTCGACTTCGCTTTCCAGCGCGGAGAGCTTCTGCTGGTTGCGGACGACGTCGGCCTTTACGCGCTCCAGGGCTTCGGCGTACTTGGGCTTGCCCTTGAGTACGGCGTCGACCCAGGCTTCGTCGGTTTCCTGGCCGGGGAACAGGCGCAGGAAGTCGGCGCGGGGCATGCGCGCGTCACGCACGCACAGCTGCATGATGGCGCGTTCCTGGCGGCGCACCTGGTCCAGGGCGTCGCGCACGCGGGTGACCAGGGCGTCGAACTGCTTGGGCACCAGCTTGATCGGCATGAACAGTTCGGCCAGGGCGAGCAGTTCCTCGCTGGCCTGCTTGCTGCCGCGGCCATGCTTCTTCAGCGCTTTCTTGGCCTTGTCCAGCTGCTCGGACACCAGGCCGAAGCGGCGTGCGGCTTCTTCCGGATCCGGACCGCCGTCGCCTTCTTCTTCGCTGTCGTCGTCGGACTCTTCGTCCTCTTCTTCCTCATCCTTGGACTTGGCGTCGGCGGCCTTGTCCTTGAGGTCGAGTTCGACTTCCTCGGCCGGCACCGAGCCGTCGTCCGGGTCGATGTAGCCACTGAGGATGTCGGACAGGCGGCCGCCTTCGGTGACCACCCGCTGGTATTCGTCGAGGATGCCGTCCACCGCGCCAGGGAACTGGGCGATGGCGCTCATCACTTCGCGGATGCCTTCCTCGATGCGTTTGGCGATTTCGATCTCGCCTTCGCGGGTCAGCAGTTCCACGGTACCCATTTCGCGCATGTACATGCGCACCGGGTCGGTCGTGCGGCCTACGTCGCTCTCAACCGCGGCCAGCGCGGCGGCGGCCTCTTCGGCTGCGGCTTCGTCGGTATCGGTTTCGGCCAGCAACAGGGCATCCGCATCCGGGGCTGTCTCGAATACGTTGATCCCCATGTCGTTGATCATGCGGATGATGTCTTCCACCTGTTCCGGATCGGAAATATCCTCCGGCAGGTGGTCGTTGACCTCCGCGTAAGTCAGGTAACCCTGCTCACGACCACGGCTGATCAACTCTTTGAGACGAGATTGCTGTTGCGCTTTTCCGGACATAACACCCTATCCACTGAAGGTCTTGGCGGGCTGAAATAAGCCGAGGATTATACCAGATTCGAGGCTTCAGGCGCCAGTTCAGCTCTGGAGGCCTGGTGAAGAGGGGTTGCTGAAGTGTTCCCTCAATAGAGCTTTCTCTTCGTCAGTCAGTTCACTGGGGCTCTTCTGCATCACGGTGCGCAGCCGCGCTTCGCGGTTATTCTGCAGCTGGCTGTGTGCAAGTGTAGTAATGGTGTCGAAGAACTGCTTTTCAAGATTGCCCTGATCGATCAGCCACTCCTTCTCCGCCAGGGCCTGCAGCAGACGCCCTTGCGGGGTTCCGTGCCAGCGCGCGATCAACTGCATCGAGCGTTGTTTCGGGTTCTTCTGCAGCGCTTCGACGAGCGCCGCCAGCAGTTGCGAGTAGGTCTGGCCTTCGTTGGCGAAATGGCTGGCGTCCTCGACTTTCTGCGCCAGTTGCGGGTGGTGCAGAAGCGTGCGCAGCGCCGTCAGGGTCGGTGATTCGACGCTGATTTCGGTGCGCGGCTGGCGTGGGGTGAATTCACCGCGCTTGCCGCCCTTGCCATCCCATTTGCCCTTGCCTTCCCACTTGCGCTCGCCTTTCCAGGGTTTCTTTCCCTGCTTGCCGCCGGCGAAATCCGACGGCGCTTCGAAATAACTCGCGGAGTCCTGGTAGTTCGACTCTCCGTGATCGGCGAAGTGCCCTACGTCGTAGTCGCTGTATTCGTGCGCGTGAGCGTCGGCCGTCGCGCTTGGCGCGGCGTGGCTGGCGCGCGGGGCGTTCAGCTGGTTCAGCGCCTCGCCGCTGAGGCCGGTGATCTGTCCCAGGCGCTGGCGCATCAGCAGGCGCAGGGTGTTGCCGGGGATCTTCTCCAGCAGTGGGCCGGCCAGGGTCGCCAGGTGGGCCTTGCCCTCCAGGGTGCTGGGGTCGGCTTCCTGGGTCAGTTGCTGGAAGAAGTAGTCGGCCAGCGGCTGGGCCTGCTGCACCAGGCGCGCGCGGAAGGCGTCGGGGCCTTCGGCGCGTACCAGGCTGTCCGGGTCCTCGCCCTCGGGGAGGAACAGGAAGCGGATCTTGCGCCCGTCCTGCAGGTTCGACAGCGCCGATTCCAGGGCGCGCCAGGCGGCCTTGCGCCCGGCCTGGTCGCCGTCGAAGCAGAACAGGATGTTCGGCACCAGGCGGAACAGGCGCTTGATGTGTTCTTCGCTGGTGGCGGTGCCGAGGGTGGCCACGGCGTTGCGGATGCCCTGTTGCGCCAGGGCGATCACGTCCATGTAGCCCTCGACCACCATGATCTCGTCGAGGTCGCGGTTGTTCTTGCGCGCCTCGAACAGGCCGTAGAGTTCCTGGCCCTTGTGGAATACCGCGGTTTCCGGGGAGTTCAGGTATTTCGGCTTGTCGTCGCCCAGCACCCGGCCGCCGAAGGCGATGACTCGCCCGCGGCTGTCGCGGATGGGAAAGATCACCCGGTCGCGGAAGCGGTCGTAGCGCTTGCCGCTGTCGGGGTTTTCCACCAGCAGGCCGGCGTCGAGCATGGCCTTGAGCTGCAGGTTGTCGCCGCCCAGGTGCTTGACCAGGTTGTCCCAGCCCGGCGGGGCGAAGCCCAGGCCGAAGTCGCGGGCGATCTCGCCGGTCAGGCCGCGACCCTTGAGGTATTCCACCGCGGCCTTGCGTGCCGGGTGGCTCTTGAGCGCCTGGCGGTAGTAGTCGGCGGCGGCGGTCAGCAGCGGGTAGAGCGGCGAGTCGGTCGGCTGTCGCGCCTTGCCGCGCCGGCCTTCCTCGCGGGGCACGTCCATGCCGGCGCGCTTGGCCAGGTCCTCGACCGCCTGGATGAAGTCCAGGTTGTCGTGGTCCATGACGAAGCCGAGGGCGTTGCCGCCGGCGCCGCAGCCGAAGCAATAGTAGAACTGCTTGTCCGGGCTGACCGTGAACGACGGGGTCTTTTCCTTGTGGAAGGGGCAGCAGGCGCTGTAGTTCTTCCCGGTCTTCTTCAGCTGGATGCGCGAACCCACCACATCGAGGATGTCGGTGCGGTTGAGCAGGTCGTCGATGAAGGATTGCGGGATCAGGCCGGCCATAGACTCGTCGGGGCGCGAAATGGACCCAAGCATACTCCGCGGTGGTACCGGGAGCGCTGCTTTTCAGTGGGGGCGAAAAGCAAAAAACTCCGAACTTCGCCGAAGGCGAATCGGAGTGCGGTGGAGCTTGTCAGGCACTCGCCCGGCGAGTGGGCCGGGCGATGCGCGGAGCGTCAGCTGAGTCGAAACTCAGTACAGACGCTCACGGCGGCGCTGTTCGCGCTGCACTTTCTTGGCGTGACGCTTAACAGCGGCAGCGGCCTTGCGCTTACGTTCAGCGGTGGGCTTCTCGTAGAATTCGCGGCTACGGACTTCAGCCAGTACACCCGCTTTTTCGCAGGAGCGCTTGAAACGACGCAGGGCTACGTCGAAGGGTTCGTTCTCTTTAACTTTGACGGCGGGCATCCAGGTCGTACCTTCAATGATTACCGGGGATTTATCGCGTTCCTGGCAGTAAGCACGGGAGACGGCGGTTTTCAAGGGTTGCGGATATTAACGGTTCGGCCGCAGGAATGCAAAGCCTCCGATCGAAAAACGCTGGTCGGCATCCGCGGCGGACGATTATCATGCGCCGCTCCTTATTTGCCCAGATCGAAGGCTCGAACCCATGCGTGTGCTGGGGTTGGAAACCTCTTGCGACGAAACCGGCGTCGCTCTCTACGACAGCGAACGCGGCCTGCTGGCCGACGCGCTGTTCAGTCAGATAGACCTGCATCGCGTCTACGGCGGCGTGGTACCCGAGCTTGCCTCGCGCGACCACGTCAAGCGCATGCTGCCGCTCATCCGCCAGGTGCTCGACGAGGCTGGTTGCCAGAGCGCCGACATCGACGCCATCGCCTACACCGCCGGCCCCGGCCTGGTGGGCGCGCTGCTGGTCGGCGCTTCCTGCGCCCAGGCCCTGGCGTTCGCCTGGGGCATACCGGCCGTCGGCGTGCATCACATGGAGGGCCATTTGCTGGCGCCCATGCTCGAAGAGCAGCCGCCGCAGTTCCCGTTCGTCGCCTTGCTGGTTTCCGGCGGCCACACCCAGCTCGTGCGGGTGGATGGCATCGGCCGCTACCAGTTGCTTGGCGAGTCGCTGGACGACGCCGCCGGCGAGGCTTTCGACAAGACCGCCAAGCTGCTCGGCCTGGGCTACCCCGGTGGTCCGGAGATCGCCCGGCTGGCCGAGAAGGGCACGCCGGGGCGCTTCGTCTTCCCGCGCCCGATGACCGACCGCCCGGGCCTGGATTTCAGCTTCAGCGGCCTCAAGACCTTCGCCCTGAACACCTGGCAGCGTTGCCGCGAAGCCGGTGACGACGGCGAGCAGACCCGTTGCGACATCGCCCTGGCCTTCCAGCAGGCGGTGGTCGAGACCCTGACCATCAAGTGCCGCCGCGCACTCAAGCAGACCGGGCTGAAGAACCTGGTGATCGCCGGTGGGGTCAGCGCCAACAGCGCCCTGCGCGAGCACCTGCAGAAGATGCTCGGCGAACTGCGTGGCCAGGTGTTCTACGCGCGCCCGCGGTTCTGCACCGACAATGGCGCGATGATCGCCTACGCCGGTTGCCAGCGCCTGCTCGCCGGCCAGCAGGACGGCCCGGCGATCGATGTGCGCGCGCGCTGGCCGATGGAGTCGCTGCCTGCCGTGTAGGTTGCTGCAAGCGACTCGTCGCGAGCCATAAACGGCATCCGCGCTTTTTCGCTTGCAGCCGACGGCGCGGCCCTTGAAGCTCTACGCCCTAGAAATGCCTTTCGCGCCCGGCCATGAGGTCGCGCAGGTTGCCGCGATGGCGCCAGACGATGAGCCCGGTGAGCAGGGTCATCGGCAGTAGCGCCGCCGGCAGTTGCCAGGCCAGCAGTGGCAGGGTCAGCGGAGTGGCGACCAGCGAGGCGAGCGAACTGGTGCGGGACAGCTTGAAGGTGAGCAGCCAGGCCACCGCGGCGAGCAGCGCGGCGGGCGGGTAGAGCGCCAGCAGCATGCCGGCGGCGGTGGCCACGCCCTTGCCGCCACGGAAATTGAAGTACAAGGGGTAGAGGTGGCCGATCACCGCCGCCACGCCGACCCAGGCCTCCTGCATCATGCCCAGGCCGAACAGGCGGGCGACGAGCACCGGCAACAGGCCCTTGGCCAGGTCGCCGAGCAGGGTGAGGATGGCGAGTTTCTTTCCGGCCAGGCGCAGCATGTTGGTGGCGCCGGGGTTGCCCGAGCCGGAGTCGCGCGGGTCGGCGGTGCCGAACAGGCGACTGAGGAGCACCGCGAAGGACAGCGAGCCGAGCAGGTAGGCGAGGATCGCCAAGAGCCAGACCATGGTTTCCACCGGGGACGAGAATGCCCCCGATTCTAGCGGGGCGGCGCGCGCTTGTCGTGCGCTGGCCTTGGAGCAGCAGCGAAGTGGACAGAGTTTTTATCGAGGGGCTGGAAGTCGACACCGTGATTGGCGTCTACGACTGGGAGCGGGGGATACGCCAGTGCCTGCGCCTGGACCTGGACCTGGGCTGGGACAACCGCCCGGCCGCGGCTGATGACGATATCGCCAAGGCGCTGGACTACGCGGTGCTCTCCGAGCGCATCGGCGAGTTCGCCCGCGACGCGCATTTCCAGCTGGTGGAGACGTTCGCCGAACGCCTCGCCGCGCTGCTGATGGCCGAGTTCGGCATCCGCTGGCTGCGCCTGCGGGTCACCAAGCCGGGGGCGGTAGCCGCCGCCGTCGGCGTTGGCGTGGAGATCGAACGCGGATGCCGCTGACCACCGTTTTCCTCGGCCTCGGGAGTAACGTCGAGCGCGAACGGCATCTGCACGCCGGGCTCGAGGCGTTGACCGGTTTCGTCCACAACCTGCGCTGCTCGCCGGTGTTCGAGAGCGAGCCGGTGGGTATCCGCAGCGGCCCCTTCTTCAACCTGGTGGTGGTAGGCGAGACCGAGCTGCCGCTCACCGAACTGAGCCTGCGGCTGAAGCACATCGAGGCCGACAATGGCCGCTACGCGCCGGAGCGCAAGGGCTTGCCGCTGGACATCGATGTGCTGCTCTACGGTGACCTGCACGGCGAGTTCGAAGGCCTGGTGCTGCCGCGCGCGGAAGTGCTGAAGAACGCCTTCGTGCTCTGGCCGCTGGCGCTGCTGGCGCCGCAGACCCTGCATCCGGGAGTCGCGCGCGACTTCGCCAGCCTCTGGGCCGATGCTGCCATCGACCAGCGGCTGTGGCCGGTGCCCTTCCAGTGGCGTGGTGCCGAGCTGACGCCGGCGGCGCTGATCGCGGCGCACCCGGCGGCCTGATTGTGTAGGGCGAATAACCGTTCGCGGTTATCCGCCGATTGCATCTGCGCCGATGGCCAGCGGCGGATAGCGCTGTAGGCGTTATGCACCCTACGGGGCGTGTGACGCCTTGTAGGCCTTGAGGGCGTCCAGGCGCTCGCGCTTGAGGGCTTCGCCCAGTTCCGCCCCTTTGAATCCCTTTTCCAGCAGCGGCTGCACCGCGACTTCGCGTGCCGTCCTGGCCGCGCCGCGCAGGTAGTCGGCCTGCGGGTAGGCGCGTTGCTCCAGGCCGAGGCGGCCGCGCGCGTCCATCTCGCTGGCGGCGATGAACTCTTCGAAGCGCTGCGGGCGGCGATAGACGTCGAAGGCCTGCAGCAGGTCGAGCAGGGTGTTCGGCCGCAATTCCAGGGCGCGATGGGCATGGGTGTGGTATTCGCCGACCAGGCGCGCCAGCTCCTGGCAGTCGCGCGGCACCTTGAAGCGGGCGTTGACCGCGTCGATCAGCGGCAGGCCCAGGTGCTCGTGGGCGATGTGCCGGGGCCAGTCCTCGCGGCGGGTGCGCGCCTTGCCCAGGTCGTGGAGCAGGCAGGCCCAGCGCACGCTCAGCGGTTGGCGGTGTTCGGCGCATTGGCGCAGCACCGCGAGCAGGTGTTCGCCGGTGTCGATTTCCGGGTGGTGCTGCGGCGGCTGTGGTACGCCGAACAGGGCGTCGACCTCGGGCATCAGCACGGCCAGGGCGCCGCAGTCGCGCAACACCTGGATGAACACGTCGGGGCGGGCCTCCTGCAGCGCGCGGGAGATTTCCTTCCAGCTGCGCTCCGGCGTCAGCGCTTCCAGCTCGCCGGACTCGGACAACTCGCGCATCAGCGCCTGGGTCTCGTCGGCAACCGTGAAGCCCAGCGGCGCGAAGCGGGCGGCGAAGCGGGCTACCCGCAGCACCCGCAGCGGGTCCTCGACGAAGGCCGGGGAAACGTGGCGCAGCAGACGGGCTTCGAGGTCGCGCTGGCCGCCGTAGGGGTCGATGAGGCTGCCGTCGGCGTTTTCAGCCATGGCGTTGATGGTCAGGTCGCGACGGGTCAGGTCATCTTCGAGGGTCACGTCCGGGCTGGCGTAGAAGGTGAAGCCGCCGTAGCCGCGCCCGCTCTTGCGCTCGGTGCGAGCCAGGGCGTACTCCTCGCCGCTCTGCGGGTGGAGGAACACCGGGAAGTCCGCGCCTACCGGGCGGTAGCCCTGTTCGAGCATGTCCTCGGCGCTGGCGCCGACCACCACCCAATCGGTGTCGCCGGCCGGTTGGCCGAGCAGGCGGTCGCGTACGGCGCCGCCCACCTTGTAGATCTGCATGAAGCGTTCTCCTGTGATGGAGATAGCTTGGGACTTCGACGGAGGAGGTTCAAGCGCGAAGGCGCGCGCCTTGCGGGCGAATCGCGGGCGTGGCTCGCTCCTACGGGGTGGCTTGGGGGACCTGGCTGGCCAGCGCCTCGACGGCGTGACGCAGCAGCTCGCTGCTGGCGTGGGCAGGGCTCAGGCCGGTGCTCACGGTGCCTTCCCAGAGCACCTGGTCGCGCAGGTCGGTCAGGCGCACGCGCAGGGTGCCGGTTTCGTCGCGCAGGCGGTGGATGGCGAGGTAGGGGCCGAGGGCCTGGGGCGGCGGTACGTCGACCTTGAACTCCAGCGGCGCGTCGCGCAGGGCCAGCCAGTAGTAGACCCGCAGCTGCGCGGCGCCGGCCTCGCGGTAGCCGCGTTGCTCCAGGCCCTGGCGCAGCCAGGCGTTGATCAGCGGGTAGCGGCTGGCGTAGGGCAGGGCGTCGACGGCGTTTTCCGGGGGCATCAGCTGGAAGGCCTGCAGGCCGGCCAGGCGGCTGTCCGCCGCCTGGGTCACCCGGGCCTGGGGGATCTGCGTGGTGCAGGTCGCGAGAGCGAGGCAGAGCAGGAGGATGGCGAAGAGACGCATGGCAACCTCGACGGGGCTTGGCGCCATGCTCGTTCCTGCTCCGGGTAGGGTCAACCGATCAAATGGGCGGGATGATCAGGTCGAGCCGCGGGTAGCCGTCCTCGTTCTCGCGTTCACCCTTTGGGGGCATGTGGTGGGTCTGTACGATCTGTTCGCCGTTGAGGGTTTCCAGGTGGATGTCGAAGCCCCACAGGCGGTGCAGGTGTTTGAGTACGTCGTCGGTGGACTCGGCCAGCGGCTGGCGGTTGTGCTGCTGGTGGCGCAGGGTCAGGGAGCGGTCGCCGCGGCGGTCGACGTTCCAGATCTGCACGTTGGGTTCGCGGTTGCCCAGGTTGTACTGCGCCGCCAGGGTTTCGCGGATCTTCCGGTAGCCGTCGTCGTCGTGGATGGCGTCGACCAGCAGGTCGTCCTTCTGGTCGTCGTCGAGGATGCTGAACAGCTTGAACTCGCGGATCACCTTGGGCGAGAGGAACTGCAGGACGAAGCTCTCGTCCTTGAAGCTCTTCATGGCGAATTTCAGGGTGGCCAGCCAGTCGCTGCCGGCTATGTCCGGGAACCAGCGGCGATCCTCCTCGGTGGGTTCCTCGCAGATGCGGCGGATGTCGCGGTACATGGCGAAGCCCAGCGCGTAGGGGTTGATGCCGCTGTAGTAGGGGCTGTCGAAGCCGGGCTGGTAGACCACGCTGGTGTGGTACTGGAGGAACTCCATCATGAAGCCGTCGCTGACCAGGCCTTCGTCGTACAGGTCGTTGATCAGGGTGTAGTGCCAGAAGGTCGCCCAGCCTTCGTTCATCACCTGGGTCTGGCGCTGCGGGTAGAAGTACTGCGCGACCTTGCGCACGATGCGCACCACCTCGCGCTGCCAGGGCTCCAGCAGCGGGGCGTTCTTCTCGATGAAGTAGAGGATGTTTTCCTGCGGCTCGCTGGGGTAGCGCGCCATTTCCTGTTCCTTGTCCTTGCCGGCGGCGCGCGGGATGGTGCGCCAGAGGTCGTTGACCTGGCGCTGGATCAGTTCCTCGCGCTCCTTCTGGCGCTGCCGTTCTTCCTCGGCGGAGATCGGGTAGGGCCGCTTGTAGCGGTCGACGCCGTAGTTCATCAGGGCGTGGCAGGAGTCGAGCAGGTCTTCCACCGCGTCGATGCCGTAGCGCTCCTCGCACTGCATGATGTACTGCTTGGCGAACACCAGGTAGTCGATGATCGAGCTGGCGTCGGTCCAGGTGCGGAACAGGTAGTTGCCCTTGAAGAAGCTGTTGTGGCCGTAGCAGGCGTGGGCGATCACCAGCGCCTGCATGCACTGGGTGTTTTCCTCCATCAGGTAGGCGATGCAGGGGTCGGAGTTGATCACGATCTCGTAGGCGAGGCCCATCTGGCCGCGCTTGTAGTTCTTTTCCGTGCTGAGGAAGTGTTTGCCGTAGGACCAGTGGTTATAGCCGATGGGCATGCCGACCGAGGCGTAGGCATCCATCATCTGTTCGGCGGTGATCACCTCGATCTGGTTCGGGTAGGTGTCCAGCGCATAGCGCTCGGCGATGCGGCTGATCTCCCTGTCGTACTGGCGGACCAGCTCGAAGGTCCATTCCGAGCCGGTGGCGATGGGCTGGCGCTTGCTCATGCGACTAGCCTCCTCTGGAACAGCTCGCGGAATACCGGGTAGATGTCCGCGGCCGAGACGATCTGCTGCTGGGCGAAGCTCTCTTCGAAGGTTTCGCGTACCCGTTCGTATTCGAACCACAGCGCCTGGTGTTCGCGCGGGGTGATCTCGACGTAGGTGTAGTACTGCACGAACGGCATGATCTGCTTCATCAGGATGTCGCGGCACACCGGCGAGTCGTCGTTCCAGTTGTCGCCGTCGGAGGCCTGGGCCGCGTAGATGTTCCACTCGTTGGTGGGATAACGCTCGGCCATGATCTCCTGCATCATCTTCAGCGCGCTGGAGACGATGGTCCCGCCGGTTTCGCGGGAATAGAAGAACTCTTCCTCGTCCACCTCGCGGGCGCTGGTGTGGTGGCGGATGAACACCACCTCGATCTTCTCGTAGTTCCGCTTGAGGAACAGGTAGAGAAGGATGAAGAAGCGCTTGGCGATGTCCTTGGTGGCCTGGGTCATCGAGCCGGAGACGTCCATCAGGCAGAACATCACCGCCTTGGAAGTAGGGTTGGGCTGCTTGATCAGCAGGTTGTACTTGAGGTCGAAGGTGTCCAGGAAGGGCACGCGGTCGATGCGCGCGCGCATCCGGGTGATTTCCTGCTCCAGCGCCTGGATGTCGCCGAGGTTGTCCGGTTCCTCGCGCTTGAGCCGCTCCAGTTCCTCCACGGCGGCGCGCAG
The DNA here is from genome assembly GCF_029335315.1 of Pseudomonas citronellolis. Taxonomy (GTDB): domain Bacteria; phylum Pseudomonadota; class Gammaproteobacteria; order Pseudomonadales; family Pseudomonadaceae; genus Pseudomonas; species Pseudomonas citronellolis_A. The sequence continues at coordinate 38,281 of NZ_JARJLT010000301.1, read as the reverse complement.
CTTGCCGCGGGTGGAGCCGGTGAGGGCGATGCGCCGGGCGTGGGCCGAGCGCAGGGTGCGGACGATGTTGATGCGCGAGGGGTTGCCGTCGTTGCTGATGCCGGCCCGCACGGTCTTGAAGGTGTCGCTGCCGGTCAGGTGGCGTTTGATCAGGTTGGGCAGTTCCAGGTCCTCGAACATGAAGTCGAGGAATTCCTCCTGGGTGATCTGGAAGACGAAGTCGTCCATCCCTTCGCCCTGGTTGCTGGCCTTGCCGGCGCCACGGCCACCGCCGCCGCCCTGGGGCCGGGCGATGTGTTCGCCGGTGGTGAATTCCTTGTTGCCGGGGTGGACGACGGTCTGCTTGCCGCCGCGGCCGTGGTGCAGCACGGGTTCGTCGATGTCGCGGCCGGGGATGCTGATCTGCTCGCCGTGCTCCATGTCGGTGATCGAGCGCCGGCTGACGGCCTCCTCGACCGCCTTCTTGATGTGCTCACGGTAACGCCGCAGGAAGCGCTGGCGGTTCACCGTGCTCTTGTTCTTGCCGTTCAGACGCCGGTCGATGACGTAGCTCATGAATGCTCCTCAGGGCCTGCTGCGCGGCGGCGGAGGGCCGCCACGGACAGGTCCGAATGCGACGGCGACCGGCGCGGCGGAAACCGCCGCGCCGATGGCAGACTACTGCGACTTGCGAACCCGCAGATACCATTCCGACAGCAGGCGCACCTGCTTCTCGGTATAGCCGCGCTCGACCATGCGCCGGACGAAGTCGTTGTGCTTCTGCTGGTCCTCCTTGCTGGCCTTGGCGTTGAAGCTGATGACCGGCAGCAGGTCCTCGGTGTTGGAGAACATTTTCTTCTCGATCACCACGCGCAGCTTCTCGTACGACAGCCAGCTGGGGTTCTTGCCGTTGTTGCCGGCGCGGGCGCGTAGCACGAAGTTGACGATTTCGTTGCGGAAATCCTTCGGGTTGCTGATGCCGGCGGGTTTCTCGATCTTCTCCAGTTCTTCGTTGAGGGCCACGCGGTTGAGGATTTCGCCGGTTTCCGGGTCGCGGTATTCCTGGTCCTGGATCCAGAAGTCGGCGTACAGCACGTAGCGGTCGAAGATGTTCTGGCCGTACTCGCTGTAGGACTCCAGGTACGCGGTCTGGATTTCCTTGCCGATGAACTCGACATAGCGCGGCGCCAGGTACTCCTTGATGAAGCGCAGGTAGCGCTCGCGGGTTTCCGGCGGGAACTGTTCCTGCTCGATCTGCTGCTCCAGCACGTAGAGCAGGTGCACCGGGTTGGCCGCCACTTCGTGCGGGTCGAAGTTGAACACCTTGGAGAGGATCTTGAAGGCGAAGCGGGTGGAAAGCCCGGCCATGCCTTCGTCGACGCCGGCGGTGTCGCGGTACTCCTGGATCGACTTGGCCTTGGGATCGGTGTCCTTGAGGTTCTCGCCGTCGTAGACGCGCATCTTCGAGTAGATGTTGGAGTTCTCCGGCTCCTTCAGGCGCGACAGCACGGAGAACTGCGAGAGCATCTTCAGGGTGTCCGGGGCGCAGTGCGCGTGGGCCAGCGAGCTGTTGACCAGGAGCTTGTCGTAGATCTTGATCTCGTCGGTGACGCGCAGGCAGTACGGGACCTTGACGATGTAGATACGATCGATGAAGGCCTCGTTGTTCTTGTTGTTGCGGAAGCTGTGCCACTCCGATTCGTTGGAGTGGGCCAGGATGATGCCGCTGTAGGGCAGTGCGCCCAGGCCTTCGGTGCTGTTGTAGTTGCCCTCCTGGGTGGCGGTCAGCAGCGGGTGCAGCACCTTGATCGGCGCCTTGAACATCTCGACGAATTCCATCAGGCCCTGGTTGGCCCGGCACAGCGCGCCCGAGTAGCTGTAGGCGTCGGCGTCGTTCTGCGGGTATTCCTCGAGCTTGCGGATGTCGACCTTGCCGACCAGGGCGGAGATGTCCTGGTTGTTCTCGTCACCCGGCTCGGTCTTGGCGATGGCGATCTGGTTGAGGATCGAGGGGTACAGCTTGACCACGCGGAACTGGCTGATGTCGCCGCCGAACTCGTTGAGCCGCTTGGTGGCCCAGGGCGACATGATCGAGCGCAGGTAGCGCCGCGGGATGCCGAAGTCCTCTTCGAGGATGGCGCCGTCCTCGTCCGGGTTGAACAGCCCCAGAGGCGATTCGAACACCGGCGAGCCCTTGATGGCGTAGAAGGGCACTTTCTCCATGAGTTGCTTGAGCTTCTCGGCCAGCGACGACTTGCCGCCGCCCACCGGGCCCAGCAGGTAGAGGATCTGTTTCTTCTCCTCCAGGCCTTGGGCTGCGTGGCGGAAGAAGGAAACGATCTGGTCGATGCACTCTTCCATGCCGTGGAAGTCGGCGAACGCCGGGTAGCGGCGAATCACCTTGTTGGAAAAGATGCGGGACAGACGCGGGTCGGTGGAGGTGTCCACCAGTTCCGGGTCGCCGATGGCCATGAGGATGCGCTCTGCGGCCGTGGCGTACGCGATCTTGTCCTGCTTGCAGATGTCCAGGTACTCCTGCAGGGAGTATTCCTCCTGGCGGGTCGCTTCGAAGCGTTCCTGGAAGTGACTGAAAATGCTCATGACGTCTCCTCGCTCGATGCATGGAGCCGGCGCGGGATCGGAGGTGTGCGGGTGCGGACGGGCCGCCAGCGTGGCCGGCGAGATTCCCCCAAAACTCCAACGGTACCTGGCTCGCGCCCTGAACCGCCCCAAATGGTCACTGCCGATATCCCGGAAGCCGGTGGGCCGGCTCTCCCCTGTTTTGGATGGCCTGAGGAAAAGGATAGTTCGTTATCCGGCCTGTAAAGGGGAATCGGGCGAGAAGTTACAGAATTATTTGCGCCGCGCGGGCGCGGCCTTCAATCCGCCTGGCCGCTGCTGGTATCCGCGGGATAGACGCTGCGCCACAGTTCGAAGCCGCCATCGACGCTGTACACGTCGGTGAAACCCTGCTGGACGAAATAGGCCGCGGCGCTCTGGCTGGAGTTGCCGTGGTAGCAGAAAACCAGCAGCGGGGCGTCGAGGTCGGCTTCGCGGATGAAGTCGGCGACGCTGTAGTTGTCGATGTGGCGGGAGCCGCTGACGTGGCCCATGGCGAAGCTCTGCGGGTCGCGGATATCCACCACCTGGGCGCCGGCCTCGCGCAGCTGCTGGGCCTGTTCCGGGGCGATGCGCTTGAATTCGCTCATGTTCGATGCTCTCTCGGGGTATCGGCCAGGAAACCGGCTCGGGAAATCAGGCTGGCGCGCCGGCGCAGCCGCAGTGAAGGCGTTCGCCGCTGTCGACGTTCAGCAGGGTCATGCTGCCGCCCCACACGCAGCCGGTGTCCAGGGCATAGAGGCCGGGCACGTCGCACTGGCCTTCCAGGGCCGCCCAGTGGCCGAAGATGATCTTGCGCCCGGCGGCCTTGCGCTCGGGGTAGCTGAACCAGGGGGCGTAGCCGGGCGGGGCGGTGTCCAGGCCCTCCTTGCTCTTCAGGTCGAGCTTGCCATCCGGGGTGCAGAAGCGCATGCGGGTGAAGTAGTTGGTGATCACCCGCAGGCGCTCGATGCCGTGCAGCTTCTTGTCCCACTTGGCCGGCTCGTTGCCGTACATGCCTTCGAGGAACAGCGGCAGGCGCAGGTCGTCGCGCAGGGCTTCCTCCACCTCGGCGGCGCGCAGCAGGGACTTCTCGATGCTCCACTGCGGCGGGATGCCGGCGTGCACCAGGGTGATGTCGCGCTCGGCGTCGTGGTGGATAAGCGGCATGCGCCGCAGCCAGTCGATCAGGTCGTTGCGCTCCGGCGCTTCGATGATCTCGCGCAGGGTGTCGGCCTTCTTCAGGCGCTCGGCGTTGTAGGCGACGGCCAGCAGGTGCAGGTCGTGGTTGCCCAGCACGCTGACCACCGAATCGCGCATGGCGTAGAGGAAGCGCAGCGTCTCCAGCGATTGCGGACCGCGGTTGACCAGGTCGCCGACCAGCCACAGCTTGTCGCGGGCGGGGTCGAAGGCGACCCGTTGCAGCAGCTGCTTCAGCGGCTCAAGGCAGCCTTGCAGGTCGCCGACGGCGTAGGTGGCCATCAGTGCAGCGCCCCCGGTACGGCCAGGCGGAAGACGGGGATTTCGGCGTCGAAATGGTGGCCATCGTCGGCGAGCATCTGGTAACTGCCGGACATGCTGCCAACCTTGGTGGCCAGCACGGTACCGCTGGTGTAGGTGTGGCTGGCGCCCGGTTCTATCAGCGGCTTCTCGCCGACCACCCCGGCGCCGCGCACTTCCTGCACGTGGCCGTCGCCGTCGGTGATGATCCAGTGCCGGCTGAGCAGCTTGGCCGCCTGTTCGCCGTTGTTGTGAATGGTCACCGTGTAGGCGAACACGTAGCGCTGCTGCTCCGGCTGCGATTGCTCGGGCAGGTGGCGGGTGGTGACGCTGACGGTGATCTGGTATCGGGGGTCGCTCATGCTCGGCTCGGGCGTCTCTCGTCGATGGGGTCAGGGCGCGCTGGGCGACTCGGCCAGGCGGTTGGCCAGGCGCACGAAGTCGGCCACGTCCAGCTGCTCCGGGCGCAGGCTCGGGTCGACCCCGGCGGCTTCGATGTCTTCGATGGACATCAGGCCGCGCAGGGTGTTGCGCAGGGTCTTGCGGCGCTGGTTGAAGGCTTCGCGGACGATGCGTTCGAGCACGCGATGGTCCTTGGCCGGGTGCGGCAGCTCGGCGTAGGGGGTCAGGCGGACGATGGCCGAGTCGACCTTGGGCGGCGGGTTGAAGGCGCCAGGGCCGACGGTGAACAGGTAGTCCACCCGGCAGAAGTACTGGACCATGATCGACAGCCGGCCCCAGTCGCCGCCGCCGGGCTCGGCGGCCAGGCGCTCGACCACTTCCTTCTGCAGCATGAAGTGCATGTCCTGGATGATCCCGGCATGTTCGAGCAGGTGGAAGATCAGCGGCGTGGAGATGTTGTAGGGCAGGTTGCCGACTACGCGGAGCTTTTCGTCGGCCTTGGGCAGGGTGGCGAAGTCGAACTTCAGCGCATCGCCCTGGTGCAGGCTGAAGTTCGGCTTGAGGCCGAAACGGTATTTCAGCTGCGGGATGAGGTCGAGGTCGAGCTCGATCACGTCGAGCTGTGCGCCGCTGTCCACCAGGCCCTCGGTAAGGGCGCCCTGGCCCGGGCCGATCTCCAGCAGGTGCTGGCCTTCCTTGGGGGCGATGGCGCGCAGGATGCGGTGGATCACCCCGGCGTCATGCAGGAAGTTCTGGCCGAAGCGCTTGCGCGCGCGATGTTGGAAAAGCTCGGACATAAAGGCGGCTCCAGGCTTCAAGCTGCAAGCGACGCGCAAGAGCCAAAGCGGTGCAAAAGCGGCAAGTTTACCAGCTAGCACCGCGCGCCGCTTGCCGCCGCTAGTTGCCCGCGCGGCTGGCGTCAGCCATCTGATAGGCGGTTTCCAGGGCCACCAGCAGGCTGCCGCCGTCGATACGGCCGCTGCCAGCCAGGTCCAGTGCCGTGCCATGGTCCACCGAGGTGCGGATGATCGGCAGGCCCAGGGTGACGTTCACCGCGGCGCCGAAACCTTTGTATTTCAGCACCGGCAGGCCCTGGTCGTGGTACATGGCCAGCACCGCGTCGCAGTGTTCGAGGTGCTTGGGGGTGAACAGGGTGTCGGCCGGCAGCGGGCCGATCAGTTGCATGCCCTCGCCGCGCAGGCGTTCCAGGGTCGGCTCGATGACGTCGATTTCCTCGTGGCCGAGGTGGCCGCCCTCGCCGGCGTGGGGGTTGAGGCCGCAGACCAGGATGCGCGGCGCGGCCAGGCCGAACTTGTTGCGCAGGTCTGCATGCAGGATGCGCGTGACCCGCTCCAGGCGCTCGACGGTGATGGCGTCGGCCACGTCGCGCAGCGGCAGGTGGGTGGTCACCAGGGCGACGCGCAGGCCGCGGGTGGCGAGCATCATCACCACTTGTTGGGTGTTGGTCAGTTCGGCGAGGAATTCGGTGTGCCCGGAGAAGGCGACGCCGCCTTCGTTGATCACGCCCTTGTGCACCGGCGCGGTGATCATCCCGGCGAAGGTGCCGTCCAGGCAGCCCTGGCCGGCGCGGGTCAGGGTTTCCAGCACATAGCCGGCGTTGGCCGGGTCGAGCTGGCCGGCCTTGACCGGGGCGCCGAGCGGGGTGTCCCAGACGTACAGCGAGCCGGCTGGCGCCGCGTGCTCCGGCCACTGGCCGGGGGCGACGTCCAGCAACTGGATGTCGAGGCCGAGCAGGGCCGCGCGTTCGGCCAGCATCTGGCGGTTGGCGATGGCTACCAGTGGCTGCGGCTGGGCTTCGCGGGACAGCAGCAGGCACAGGTCCGGGCCGATGCCGGCGGGCTCGCCGGGGGTGAGGGCGAAGGGTTTGCGGGCTTGCATGGCGGGCTACTCTACGGCGTCGACCGCATGCGGCGGTCGTGGTTGTTCGATGGGCCCACTGTACGCCGATGCGTCGCGCGGGCAAAAAGAAACCCGGCCTGGGCCGGGTCTCTAGGTCGCGGGGCAAGCCTTACAGCTTGACCTCGACGTAGGCTTCGTCGCGGATCTGCCGCAACCAGGCCTGCAGTTCCTCGTCGTACTTGCGGTTGCGCAGGACCTGGGCGGCCTGCTGCTCGCGGAACTTGTCGCTGCTGTCGGTGGCGCGGCGGCCGAGGACTTCCAGGATGTGCCAGCCGAACGGCGAGCGGAACGGCTTGCTCACCTGGTTCTGCGGCGCGTTGGCCATCACTTCGCGGAACTCCGGCACCAGCGACTCAGGGTCGATCCAGTTGAGGTCGCCGCCGTGCAGCGCGGAGCCCGGGTCTTCGGAGAACTGCTTGGCCAGCTTGGCGAAGTCTTCGCCGTTCTGGATGCGCTCGTAGAGCTTCTGCGCCAGCTTCTGGGTTTCCTCGTCGCTGCGGATTTCGCTGGGCTTGAGCAGGATGTGACGGACATGCACTTCGTCACGCACCATCTTGCTGCCGCCGCGCTTCTCTTCCAGCTTGAGGATGATGAAGCCGCCCGGGGTCCGCACCGGCTCGGTGACGTCGCCCACGCTCAGGCTGCCGATCATGCTGTCGAACGGCGAAGGCAGCTGGGCGGCCTTGCGCCAGCCGATCTCGCCGCCTTCCAGGGCGTTGTCGCCGGCCGAGCGGGAGATCGCCAGCTGGTTGAAGTCGGCGCCCTGCTTGAGCTGCTGGTAGACGTCCTGGGCCTGCTTGCCGGCGGCCTGCAGGGTCTCCGGCGAGGCGCCGTCCGGTACCGGGATGAGGATGTTGGCCAGGCGGAACTCTTCGGAGAGCTGGATCTTGCCCAGGTCCGAGGCGAGGAAGTTCTGCACTTCCTGGTCGGAGACCTGGACACGCTCGGCGACGCGGCGCTGGCGCACGCGGCTGATGATCATCTCGCGGCGTACCTGCTCGCGGGCGTCGTCATAGGACAGGCCGTCGCGGGTCAGGGCGGCGCGGAACTGATCCAGGGACAGGTTGTTGCGCTGGGCGATGGTGCCCATGGCCTGGTTCAGTTCTTCGTCGGTGATGCGGATGCCGGAGCGTTCGCCGATCTGCAGCTGGATGTCCTCGATGATGAGGCGCTCCAGGACCTGCTGGGTCAGCACGTGCTCGGGTGGTAGCGGCGCGCCGCGTTTCTCGATGGTCTGGCGCACCTCGCGCAGACGTTGGTCGAGCTGGCTCTGCATGACCACGTCGTTGTCGACGATGGCCACCACGCGGTCCAGCGGAGTGACGTCGGCGTGGGCTGCGGAACAGGCCAGCAGTGCGCCCAGCATCAGCGGGCGCAGGGCGTTACATAGAGTTGTCTTCACGTTGACGATAACCTTGAATGCCTTGGTCGAGGAAGCCTTCGACTTGGTTGCCTACAACGCCGCCAAGGCCTTTCAGGATGATTTGCAGGAAGATGCCGCGGTCGGCTTTCGAGTCGGCGGTGATGAATTCGTTGTCGTCGTACTTCACCCAGTAGCGGTTGACGAGGCGCAGTTTCCAGCAGCAGCTGTCGTACTCGAAGCCGCCGAGGGCTTCCAGGGTGCGATTCTGGTTGTAGTCGTACTGCCAGCGAGCGATGGCGCTCCACTGCGGAAGGACCGGCCAGATCACCGAGAAGTCGTGCTGCTCGATCTTGTACTCGTCGTTGTTGTAGGTGAAGTAACCCACGTTCGGGTCGAACACCTTGCTGTTGTTGCGGTAGCGGTAGCCGGCGTTGAACACCTTCTGCGGCTCGGCTTCCGGCTGGTAGTGGAACATCACGCTGCCGTTGTCGGTGTGGTGAGTGCTCGGGTCCCAGTTGAAGTCGGAGTTCAGGCGCCAGTCGTGGTTGAAGCGATAGCTGCCCTGCAGTGCGTACGGCGAACGCCAGGTATCGGCGCCGGGGTTGTCGATGGTCGCGTTCGGGTTGGCCAGGTTGTAGTTGCGGATGTACTTCTCGGTCAGGCCTGGCAGTTGCACGCGGCGATCGGAGAAATAGTAGATCTGGCCGGCGCTGATGGTCGCACGCTCGAAACCGTTGTCCTCGATGAAGCGCGAAGTGGCGCCCAGGGACAGCTGGTTGGCGTCGCCAATGCGGTCCTTGCTGGTGAAGCGGTTTTCGCGCCACAACGAGTCATAGCTGAAGGTGAATTCGCCGGTGTCGAAGACCGGCAGATCGTCCTGGTTGCGATACGGCGCGTACAGGTACATGGCCCGCGGTTCCAGGGTCTGGCGGAACTTGGTGCCACCGAAGGTGGTGTCGCGGTCGAAGTACAGGCCGCCGTCGAGCTTGGCCAACGGCAGCGAACGATCCGGGCTGCTGTCGTAGCTGATGCCGGCGTAGTTCGGGTGCGCGGGATCGAGGCCTTCGAGCTGGCGCTTGCCCTGACCATCCAAATCGAGGTCGTACTTGGTGTACATGGCCTTCAACGATGGGGTCAGGAAGCCCCAGCTGCTGGCCATCGGCAGGCTGACGCCGGGCTCGAAGTGCAGGCGGTCGCCAGTGGCGCGAGCCAGGCCGGATACGTTGACGTCCGGACGCTGGCCAAGCTTGTTGCCATCGCTGTCGAAATAGACGTCGTTGTCCAGGCTGCGGTCGAAGCGTACGAACTCGCTACCGTAGGTGAAGTTCGCCCCGCCCGGATTGAAGGGCAGGCGGCCGTCGAGGGTCAGCTGCGGCAGGCGGTCGTACGGGGTGACGTCGGTGACGGTGGCCAACTGGTACGCCTGGGCATTGAGGCGCGCGGTGAAGTCGTCACCGCGATAGGTCAGCACGCCCTGCTGGTTCAGGTAGGTCGGCGAGCCCAGGCCCAGGGATGTGTCGAGGTCCTGGTAGTAGTAGGGGTCGCTGATCTTGGTGTAGTCCACCTGGGCCAGCCAGCGCGAATCCAGGCCGCTGGTGTTCTTCCAGCCGTACATCCAGCGCTGGTCGGTGTAGTGCGGCTGGTTGTCACGGCTGTCGTCGCTGTCGTTCAGGTAGGCGGCGGTGACGGTGCCTTCGCTGCTGTGGGTCAGGTAGCGGAACTCGCCTTCCATCAGCAGGCCGCGCTTGGCCATGTAGCGCGGGAACAACGTGGCGTCGTAGTTCGGCGCCAGGTTGAAGTAGTACGGGGTGACCACGAACATGCCGGTGTCGGTGCTGCTGCCGAAGCTCGGCGGCAGGAAGCCGGACTGGCGACGATCGTCGATCGGGAAGTAGATGTACGGGGTGTAGAACACCGGAATGTCCTTCACCCGCAGGGTCGCGTTGGTCGCGGTGCCGAAGCCGGTGAGCGGGTTCAGCTTGATGTTGTTGCCCTTGACGTACCAGGAGTTGCTGCCCGGCTCGCAACGGGTGTAGGTGCCGTCCTTGAGCTGGATGATCGAGTCTTCCTGGCGCTTGGCGTAGAGCGCGCTGCCGCGGACCTGGGCCTGGTGCATCACGTACTCGGCGTTGTCGATCTTCGCCTCGCCGTTGTCCAGTTGCAGGTCGGCGTGGTCGCCGACGATCAGCGCGCCGTTGTCGCGCAGGCGCACGTTGCCGACCAGCTCGCCGCGGTTCTCCGACTGGTGCAGGTTGGCCTCGTCGGCCTCGACCTGCATGCTGCCCTGGCGCAGGACCACGTTGCCGGCCAGGGTCGCGACCTGCGATTCCTGCTCGTAACGCGACACCTTGGCCGAGACGTAGGTCGGGGCCTCGTCACGCGGGGTCTTGTCGTTCATGCCCGGACGCGGCGGCTCGACGTAAGCGCCGCTGCAGTACGGGCCGACTTCCGCCGCCTGGGCCGCGGTGAGCTTCTCGCGCGGCACCCAGTCCAGATGGCTGTAGTCGGCGCTGCGGGCCTGCAGGCCACGGCCGCCGGCTTCGGTGACCAGCTGCTGCTTGGGCTCCTCGGCTTCTTGCACGGTGCTTTCGGCAGCGCCTTCGGCACCGGCGGCGCGGGTGCTCACCGAGCTTTCGGTGTGCTGCGGTCGCGGCGGCAGGGCGCTGGCCGGCTGCGCCGTGGAACAGTCCCAGCTGCCGCCCGAGGGCGCGCAGTTGAACTGTTCGGCCGCAGAGGCGGTCGAGGAAGCGAGCGGCTGCATAGCCAGCAGGCCACCGGTCACCAGTAAGGGGAACTTTCTACGGAACACGGGGAGAATCACTGCCATCTTGTTAATCCGGGCTTCCTGCGAGCCATCGGCCAGATTCGGCCATAGCCACTCGATGGGCTCAAAAAGATGCTGGATAATAAAGCATGACCCGCGCAACGGCTAGGGCCGTGGAGAACCCCGAAAGATGTCTGAGGATGCCCGTTACCAGCTTCTGAATCGCTGGTTGGATTCTTGTTTGCCCGCAGTGTTCAACGCCGAAGGCTGGGGCGCGGTGCCGCCCGCCGAGCTGACCGCGGCCAGCAGCGACGCCAGTTTCCGCCGTTATTTCCGCTGGAGCGGTGGCGAGCGCACGCTGATCGTGATGGATGCGCCGCCGCCCCAGGAGGACTGCCGGCCCTTCGTCAAGGTCGCCGGCCTGCTCGCCGAGGCCGGTGTGCACGTGCCGCGCATCCTTGCCCAGGACCTCGAACAGGGCTTCCTGCTGCTCGACGACCTGGGTCGCCAGACCTACCTGGACGTGCTCACCCCGCAGAACGCCGAGGAGCTGTTCGAGGACGCGCTGGACGCCCTGGTGGCCTTCCAGCAGGTGCCGGTCGCCGATCGCCTGCCAGCCTACGACGAGGCCCTGCTGCGTCGCGAGCTGAACTTGTTCCCCGAGTGGTACCTGGCGCGCCACCTGGGCGTCGAGCTCGCCGGCGAGCAACTGGCGCGCTGGCAGCGCACCTGCGACCTGCTGGTGGCCAGCGCCCTGGAGCAGCCGCGGGTGCTGGTGCATCGCGACTACATGCCGCGCAACCTGATGCTCAGCGAGCCGAACCCCGGCATCCTCGATTTCCAGGACGCGGTGTACGGCCCGGTGACCTATGACGTTACCTGCCTTTATAAGGACGCCTTCCTCAGCTGGCCGGAGCCGCGCGTGCACGACGGGCTCAGCCGCTACTGGCGCAAGGCCCAGGCTGCCGGCATCGCGCTGCCGCCGACCTTCGACGACTTCTTCTGCGCCAGCGACCTGATGGGCGCCCAGCGCCACCTCAAGGTTATCGGCATCTTCGCCCGCATCTGCCACCGCGACGGCAAGCCGCGCTACCTCGGCGACGTGCCGCGCTTCTTCCGCTACCTGGAGGCGGTGATCGCGCGGCGTCCGGAACTGGCCGACCTGAAGGCGCTGCTCGCCGAGCTGCCGCAACCGGTGACGCCATGAAGGCGATGATCCTCGCCGCCGGCAAGGGCGAGCGCCTGCGTCCGCTGACCCTGCACACGCCCAAGCCGCTGGTGCAGGCCGGCGGCCGGCCGCTGCTCGACTACCAGCTGCTGGCCCTGCGCAGTGCGGGTTTCCACGAGTTCGTGGTGAACCACGCCTGGCTCGGCCAGCAGATCGAGGACTACCTCGGCGATGGCGCGCGATTCGACGTGAGCGTCCGCCATTCGCCGGAGGGCGAGCCGCTGGAAACCGGTGGCGGGATCTTCCGCGCCTTGCCGTTGCTCGGTGAGGAAGCCTTCGCGGTGGCCAACGGCGATATCTGGACCGACTTCGACTATGCGCGCCTGCCAGGTGCGCTCGCCGAGGGCGACCTGGCGCACCTGGTGCTGGTGGAGAACCCCGGGCACAACGTCCGTGGCGACTTCCGCCTGCAGGGCGGGCGCGTCAGCGATTACCGCGAAGGCGAACCCAGCTACACCTACAGCGGCATCGCCGTGCTGCATCCGGCGTTGTTCGACGGCTGCCGGGACGGCGCCTTCAAGCTGGCGCCGTTGCTGCGCCAGGCCATGGTCGCCGGCCGCGTCAGTGGCGAGTTGCACCGCGGACGCTGGGTGGACGTCGGCACCCACGAACGCCTGGCGGAAGTCGAACGCCTGCTGGCGGCCGGCTGAATGTTCTGGCCCGGCACCCTCATCGGCATCGTCGCCGGCTGGGCGCTGGCGAGCATTCCCGGCGCCCTGCTCGGTGGTGTGCTCGGCCAGATCCTCGACCGGCGCCTGCGGCGGCGCACCTGGCGTGACCTGTTCGAGTCGCTGCGCGGCGACGCGGGCGTGCCGGAAGAGGAGTTGCTGTTCCTCCTGCTCGGGCGGATCGCCAAGAGTCGTGGTCGCGTGCAGGACGCGCATATCCAGCAGGCCCGCGCCGAGATGCAGCGCCTTGGCCTGGACGAGCAGGGACGGCTGCGCGCCATCGATGCCTTCAGCCGGGGCAAGCAGGGCGGGCCGCGCCTGGAGGAGGGCGTCAGCCAGTACCGCGGGCAGCGTCCGGCCGTGGATGGCTTGCTCCAGGCCTGCTGGCGCATGGGCTGGGCCGCCGGCGCGCCGAGCCCGGCGGAGAAGGCGTTGATCCTGCGCTGGGGGGAGAACTTCGGCCTGCCGCGTGCCACCGTGCTGTCCCTGGCGGCCGGGGCCGAGGCCCTGCGCGCGCCGCCGAACCGCTCCGAGAGCTATCGCCAGGCCCTGCGCCTGCTCGGCGTCGAGGACGCCAGCCCGGTGGAGGAGGTCAAGCGCGCCTACCGCCGGCTGATCAGCCAGCACCATCCGGACAAGCTGGCCGGTGCCAGCGAGGCGTGCATCGCCGCGGCCACCGAGAAGACCCGCGAGATCCAGCAGGCCTACGCGCTGGTCCGCGAACGGCGCGGCTTCCGCTAGCGGTGCCTCATTCCGCCTGCGCCGCTTTCAGGTGCAGCGACAGCCAGCCGCGTATCCGCCGGTACAGCTGGTCCTGCTCGGTGGCGCGGTCCGCCGGCAGGGCGTTCATGGCGATCTGCACGTAGGTCTTGCCGGTCTCGCGCTTGCTGGCCTGCAGGCGTGCCTTGGCGGCGTCGCGGTCATCGCGGCGGTCGCGGTAATAAAAGTCGCCCACCGCCAGCGGCAGGCGCGGCACCATGTCTTCCAGGGCCGGACGGAAGTCCCGCGGCAGCTCCGCGCCGACCAGCAGCAGGTTGTGGATATCGCCCGGCTCGCGCTCGGCCAGGTAGCGCGCGGCCCAGTAGGCGCCGGTACCGTGGCCGACGAGGATGACGCTCTTCGGCTTGTCCTGCAGGGCGAAGTCGAGACCGGCCTGGATGCGCGCCATCACCCGGTCGGCGTAGGCCTTGCGTCTTTCGATGGCCGGGTCCGGCGCTGGCGGCGCCTCGCCGCTGGCCTGGGCCGGTTCGGCGCTGCCGGCTTCGGCGGTGCTTTCCGGCGTGGGCGTGGCGGCGCCGGCCTGGCCCTTCACGTCCTTGCTGCTGGCGCCGGCGTCGCTGTCGGCGGCGGCCTTGTCCGGGCTTTCCTTGCGTGGCAGCGGCTGGCTGTCCTGCGGGTCCGGCAGGCTCAAGGCCAGGGTCTGCCAGCCGGCGTCGGGCAGCTTGCGCCGCAGCGGGCCGACCGCCACCGGCCAGTCGGGGTTCTCGCCGTCGCCGGGAACGATGATCACCACGCCCTCTGCCTGCGGCGCGTTCGCCGGCAGCCACAGGGCGAGGAAGCTTTCGTCGCCGGCCTGCAGGGTCTGCTGCTGCTTTTCCGGCAGGCGTTGCTGCAATGACTTGCTCTCGTCCTGGCTGCGCTCCTCAAGGTCCGGGCGCGCCGGTGTGGCGGGGGCCACCGCCGGGCCGGGCGGGCTGGCCGGTGTCTCTTCGGCGAGCAGTGGCGCCAGGGGCGCCAGGCTCAGGGCCAGGCAGAGGGCGAGTCGGGTCGGCTGGGCTGGACGGGGCATGGGACGGGTTCCTGGCGGGTTCGGACAGGGCCTGGCAAAACGGCCAGACTACTGCCTTGTTCCTGGTTTGTCAGGCGCCGGGCTTACCGAGTTCCCCCCGGCGTACGGTAAGGTAGGCGCGCCTTTGATTCGGGGAGTGGGCATGGCTCGACTGTGGTGGGGCGCCGTGGCGGCGTTGCTGTTGTGCATTGCATTGCCGGGCGCGGCGCAGGAAGCGGCGCCCAACGTGCCCCTGGACGCGGCCCAGCGCGCCTGGCTGCAGGCCCACCCGCAGTTGCGCGCCGGCGTGGTGCTGGATGCGCCCTACGCCCAGCAGGACCGGCGCCTGCAGCAGCTTTCCGGGGCCAACGTGGAACTGCTCGAATGGCTCGCCGGTGCGCTGCAGGTGAGCCTGCAATGGCGCGTCTATCCCGACCAGGAGGCGCTGGAGCGTGCTGCCCGCGCTGGCGAGATCGACCTCGCGCCGGGCCTCGCGCAGACCCCGTCGAGCCTGCGCGAGTGGTTGTTCTCCGACCCTTACCTGCGCGTGCCGCGGATGCTCATCGGCTTCCGCGACGGCCCCGGCGCGGTGGAGCTGGATCACCTGGACGGCACCGAGCCGGTGGCCCTGCGTGGCCCGAGCGTGGTGTCCGACTACCTGCGCGGCACCTATTCCGGCATCGCCCTGCAACTCACCGATAGCGATCGCGAGGCGCTGCGCCGCGTGCTCGGCCAGGAGGCCGGCTACGCGGTGATCGACGAAGCGCACCTGGCGCGGCTCAGCCGCGAGTCGGAGTTCGCCGGCTTTCGCGTGGTCGCCGACATCGGTTATCCACAGCTGCTGCGCCTCGCCACCCGGCGCGACCTGCCGGAGCTGGCCGGCATCCTCGACGCCAGCCTGCGCGCGCTGCCGGCCAAGCAGCTGGACCAGCTGCACGAGCGCTGGCTGCAGCCGCAATACCCGCGCCTGGCGCAGTCGCCGGGGTTCTGGCAGAACCTCTGCCTGCTGCTCGGCCTGCTCCTGTCGCTGGCGCTGGCCACGGCGTTCTGGCTGCGTCATCAACGCAACCAGCTGGAGCAGCGCCTGCTCGCCGCGCGCCGCGACATCGAGCTGCGCCAGGCGGCCGAGGAGGCCTTGCGGCTGACCCAGTTCGCCATCGACAGCAGCACCGTGGGCATCCTCTGGGTCAACTGGGACAGCCACGTGCGCTACGCCAACCGTGCCGCCGAGGACATGCTCGGCTACGCCCCGGGCGAGGTGATCGAGCGGCCCCTCGCCGACTTCGAGCCGGGCCTGGACATGGACGCCTGGCTCGACCTGTGGCGCCGTGCGCGCAACAGCGAGGAGGGCCCGCTGAGCTTCGAGAGCCACTTGCGCCGCGCCGACGGCCAGTGGCTGCCGGCCGAGGTGTCGCTGAGCTTCCTGCGCTTCGGCGGTTCCGAGTACCTGCTGGTGTTCCTCAACGACGCCACCGAGCGCCGCCGCGCCCGCGCCGCCCTGGAAGAAAGCGAGGCGCGCCTGCAGGGCATCGCCGCCAACGTTCCCGGCCTGGTGTTCCGCCTGGAGCCCAGCGAGCCGGACGATTCCTCCGACTTCGCACATATCAGCTTCATCAGCGGCGGTAGCGAGGCCTCGCTGGGCTACGCGCCCGGCTACCTGGGCGAGAGCGGCCTGGGCATCATCGGCCTGGTGCACCCGGGCGAGCGCGAGGGGTACCTCGCCAGCCAGCTGGAGGCGGTGGCCGGCGGCAAGAACTGGCACTGGCAGGGGCGCATCCTCAGCCGCACCGGCGAGCCGCGCTGGGTCGACATCAAGGCCACCGCGCGACAGCTCGACGGCGGCCGGCTGGCCTGGGACGGGGTGGTCTGGGACATCAGCGAGAACAAGCAAACCGAGCTGGAGCTGGCGCAGTCGCGCGCCCAGCTGCGCGAGCTCTCCGCGCACCTGGAAAGCGTGCGTGAGGAAGAGAAGGCACGCATCGCCCGCGAGGTCCACGACGAGCTGGGCCAGGTGCTCACCGTGCTCAAGCTGGAAACCTCCATGTGCGAGCTGGGCTACGGCGAGCTGGACCCCGGCCTCAACGAGCGCCTGGGCAACATGAAGAAGCTGATCGCCCAGCTGTTCCAGCTGGTGCGCGACGTGGCCTCGGCGCTGCGTCCGCCGATCCTCGACGCCGGCATCGGTTCGGCGCTGGAATGGCAGGCGCGGCGCTTCGAGGCGCGCACCGGCATCCCCTGCCTGGTGGAGGTGCCGGAGAACCCGCCGCGCCTCGGCGACGCCAAGGCCATCGGCCTGTTCCGCATCCTCCAGGAGGCGCTGACCAATGTCATGCGCCACGCCCAGGCGCATACTGTCGAGCTGGCCCTGCGGGTGGAGGGCGCGGAACTCTGCCTGAGCATCGGCGACGATGGGCGCGGCTTCGACACCGAGGCCGCCTGGCGCGGCAGCTCGTTCGGCCTGGTCGGCATGCGCGAGCGCGTGCTGATGCTTGGCGGGCGGCTGGAGATCGACAGCCTGCCGGGGGAGGGCAGCAGCCTGCGCGTGCGGGTGCCGCTGGAGCCGGGGGAAATGCCGGAAGCGCCGTGAGGGCGCCGGCGTAGTGAGCAATGGTCGGGAGACGAGCGTGATTCGAGTACTGGTGGCGGAAGACCACACCATCGTCCGCGAGGGCATCAAGCAACTGATCGGCATGGCCAAGGACCTGCAGGTGGTGGGCGAGGCCACCAATGGCGAGCAACTGCTCGAAACCCTGCGCCAGGTGCCCTGCGAGGTGGTCCTGCTGGACATCTCCATGCCCGGCATGAACGGCCTGGAGGCCATCCCGCGGATTCGCGCGCTGAACGACGCGCCGGCGATCCTCATGCTGTCCATGCACGACGAGGTGCAGATGGCCGCGCGGGCGCTGAAGATTGGCGCGGCCGGCTACGCCACCAAGGACAGCGACCCGGCGCTGCTGCTCACGGCGATCCGCAAGGTCGCCAGCGGTGGCCGCTACATCGACCCGGAACTGGCCGACCGGATGGTCTTCGAGGTCGGCCTGACCGACTCGCGGCCGTCCCACGCGCTGCTCTCCGAGCGCGAGTTCTCGGTGTTCGAACGCCTGGTGAAAGGCGAGGGCGTCAACGAGATCGCCCAGCACCTGGCGGTCAGCAGCAAGACCATCAGCACCCACAAGGCGCGGCTGATGCAGAAGCTCGGCGCCAACTCGGTGGCCGATCTGGTGAAGTACGCGGTGGAGCACAAGCTGGTCTGAGCTGCGCCCGCATCGCACATCCGCCGCGCCGAATGTGCGTCCCTTCCGGTTTTTGCAAAGGCCGCCTATCTCGCGGCCCGGCGAAAGGGAATCATGGGCGGCCCCGCGGGGCACCTCACCAGAACAAGGAGAAAGGGATGTTGTTGCGAGCGGTACGGGGCGGGCTGCTGGCCGGCCTGCTGGGATCTGTCGCCACGCCGGCGCTGGCGGACTACGTGACGGTGATTTCCTTCGGCGGGGCCAACAAGGCGGCCCAGGAGAAGGCCTTCTACGAGCCCTTCAAGGCCGGCACCGGCACGGCGGTGGTGCACGGTTCCTATAATGGCGACCTGGACAAGCTGCGGCACATGGTGGAGATCAGCCACGTGTCCTGGGACGTGGTCGAGGTGGAGGCCCCGGAGCTGGCGCGTGGTTGCCAGGAGGGGTTGTTCCAGAAGCTCGACCAGCGCCTGATCGGCGACCCGGCGGACTTCGTTCCCGGCGCGGTGCAGCCCTGCGGTGTCGGCATCTTCGTCTGGACCACCCTGCTGGCCTACAACCAGGACAAGGTTCAGGGCAAGCCCGAAAGCTGGGCCGACTTCTGGGACCTGAAGAAATTTCCGGGCAAGCGCGGCCTGCGCTGGGGCGCCAAGTACAGCCTGGAATTCGCGCTGATGGCCGACGGCGTCGCGCCCAAGGACGTCTACCAGGTGCTCGGCACTCCGGCCGGCGTCGACCGCGCCTTCCACAAGCTCGATGAACTCCGCCCGGCAATCCGCTGGTGGAAGTCCGGCCAGGACCCGGTGCGCGACCTGTCCGACGGCAGCGTGGTCATGAGCTCGGCCTACAACGGCCGGATCGCCGCGGCGCAGCCCGAGCAGAAGGGCCTGCGCATGGTCTGGGGCGGTGGCATCTATGACTTCGACTTCTGGGCGCTGCCGGCCGGGGCGTGGAAGAAGGAACTGGCCGAGCAGTTCATCGCCTTCGCCAGCCAGCCGGCGCAGCAGAAGGTCTACGCCGAGAACATCGCCTACGGCCCGACCAATCGCAAGGCAGTGGCGCAGCTCGACCCGCAGGTGGCCGCCAACCTGCCCACCGCGCCGCGCAACATGGCCAACGCCCTGGGCATGAGCGTGGCCTTCTGGGCCGAGCACGGCGACGCCCTGGAGAAACGTTTCGAGGACTGGGCCAAGCGCTGAGAACCTGCCTACGAGCTGCTGCGCGTCGGCGTGACTGCGTTGACTACAGGCGAGCGATGCTCATTTAGCGGCCTGAACTCGAACGCGAGCCCGGTCCGTCACTCGCCTGTTCTCGCCTTGTCCCGCTCTAGCTCGCGAGCTCATAGACAGGTTCTGGGTCGGTCTTGGATAAGCCGGTGTCGCAATCAGTGCGACACCGGTTTTTTGCATTTGATAGCCCCACTTTTCGTGTAGGGATCGCCCTACAGACGATCCTCTTCTACCCTTATAGCAAGTTCTCTCCCCGCCCGATTTGCGCGCTGTGCAGGCTTCTCTAGTCTTGCTCCACGGCATTACTTACATAAATACAAAGGTGCGGTTATGGCCGAGACTCAGGCGAACGATGTGCTGGTCAGCTTCCGTGGCGTCCAGAAGAGCTACGACGGCGAGACGCTCATCGTCAAAGACCTCAACCTGGATATTCGCAAAGGCGAATTCCTGACCCTGCTGGGCCCCTCCGGCTCCGGCAAGACCACCAGCCTGATGATGCTGGCCGGTTTCGAAACCCCCACCGCCGGCGAGATCCAGCTGGCCGGCCGCGCGATCAACAACGTCCCCCCGCACAAGCGCGACATCGGCATGGTGTTCCAGAACTATGCCCTGTTCCCGCACATGACCGTGGCCGAGAACCTGGCCTTCCCGCTGTCCGTGCGCGGCATGAGCAAGACCGACGTGGCCGAGCGGGTCAAGCGCGCGCTGTCCATGGTCCAGCTCGACGCCTTCGGCGGGCGCTACCCGGCGCAGCTCTCCGGCGGCCAGCAGCAGCGCGTGGCCCTGGCCCGCGCGCTGGTCTTCGAGCCGCAGCTGGTGCTGATGGACGAACCCCTGGGTGCGCTCGACAAGCAACTGCGCGAGCACATGCAGATGGAAATCAAGCACATCCACCAGCGCCTGGGCGTGACCGTGGTCTACGTGACCCACGACCAGGGCGAAGCGCTGACCATGTCCGACCGGGTGGCGGTCTTCCACCAGGGTGAGATCCAGCAGATCGCCCCGCCGGCGGAGCTCTACGAACACCCGCGCAATTCCTTCGTGGCCAACTTCATCGGCGAGAACAACCGCATCGCCGGGCAACTGCAGAGCCAGGACGGCGACCGCTGCGTGGTGGCCCTGGCGCGCGGCGAGAAGGTCGAGGCGCTGGCGGTCAACGTCGGCCAGCCCGGCGACGCCGTCAGCCTGTCGATCCGCCCCGAGCGGGTGCGCCTGAACGGGCAGAGCGAGAGCTGCGTGAACCGTTTCTCCGGCCGTGTGGCCGAGTTCATCTATCTTGGCGACCACGTGCGCATCCGCCTGGAGGTTTGCGGCCGCACGGACTTCTTCGTCAAGCAGCCGATCGCCGGGCTCGACCCCGCCCTGCGCGTGGGCGACGTGGTACCGCTGGGCTGGGCCGTGGAGCACGTGCGTGCCCTCGACCCGCTCTCGGCGGCCTGATTCGAAGAAAAACAAACCAGCACACTGTGGAGAGAAGAATAATGTCGAAGTCCCCGTTCCACCCGTCGAAGGCCGGCCTCAAGCTCGCCGCGCTGACCCTGGGCCTGGCCTGCGCCGCGCAGTCGATGGCGGCCACCGATCTGACCGTGATCTCCTTCGGCGGCGCCAACAAGGACGCCCAGACCAAGGCGTTCTACCAGCCCTTCGAAAAGGCCACCGGCAACAAGGTCATCGCCGGCGAGTACAACGGCGAGATGGCCAAGGTGAAGGCCATGGTCGACACCAAGAGCGTGACCTGGGACCTGGTCGAGGTGGAGTCGCCGGAACTGGCCCGCGGCTGTGACGAAGGCATGTTCGAGGAAATCGACCCGGCCATCCTCGGCAAGGCCGAAGACTACGTTCCGGGCGCGGTGAGCAACTGCGGCGTCGGCTTCTTCGTCTGGTCCACCGTGCTGGCCTACAACGCCGACAAGCTGAAGAGCGCCCCCACCGGCTGGGCCGACTTCTGGGACACCAAGAAGTACCCGGGCAAGCGTGGCCTGCGCAAAGGCGCCAAGTACACCCTGGAATTCGCCCTGATGGCCGATGGCGTCGCGCCGAAGGACGTCTACAAGGTGCTGGCCACCAAGGAAGGCCAGGATCGCGCTTTCAAGAAGCTCGACGAGATCAAGCCGAACATCCAGTGGTGGGAAGCCGGCGCCCAGCCGCCGCAGTACCTCGCCTCCGGTGACGTGGTGATGAGCTCGGCCTACAACGGCCGCATCGCCTCGGTGCAGAAGGAAAGCAACCTGAAGGTCGTGTGGAACGGCGGCATCTACGACTTCGACGCCTGGGCCATCCCGAAAGGCGCCAAGAAGAAGGACGACGCCCTGAAGTTCATCGCCTTCTCGGTCAAGCCCGAGCAGCAGAAGATCTACGCCGAGAACATCGCCTACGGCCCGGTGAACAAGAACACCGTGAGCCTGCTGGACAAGGGCGTGCTGACCAACATGCCGACCACCCCGGCCAACATCGAGAACCAGGTGGGCATGGACGTGACCTTCTGGGCCGACTACGGCGAGCAGCTGGAACAGCGCTTCAACGCCTGGGCCGCCAAGTAAGGGCAGCCCCGCCGCCCTCCCGGGCGGCACCCGCGGCGACGCCGCAACGGCCCGCAGGCAGTGCGGGCCGTGCCCGCCGGGGCAATCCCCCGGTTCGGCGGCGCGCACCGCGACACACCTGATACACCACACCTTGGCCGCCTTCGCGGGCGGCCCGTTTTACCGGAGTTCGCTATGGCCACCGCTGTGTCCTTGAACGAGGTCGCCGGCCCCACCCTCAAGCAGCGCCTGGCGCGTGCGGAGCGGATGAACCGCCTGAAATCCCAGGCCCTGGTCCTGCCTCTGCTGCTGTTCCTCCTGCTGACGTTCCTGGTGCCGATCGCCGCGCTGCTCTACAAGAGCGTGAACAACCCCGAGGTGGTCGGCTCGCTGCCGAAGACCGTCAACGCCATCACCGCCTGGGACGGCAAGTCCCTGCCGCCGGAAGCGGTGTACCAGGCGCTGAGCGAAGACCTCTACGCCGCGCGCAAGAACCAGACCATCGGTGACCTCTCCAAGCGCCTGAACATGGAACTGGCCGGCTACCGCAGCCTGATGGCCAAGACCGCCCGCGCCCTGCCGTTCAAGGAGCAACCGGCTTCCTACAAGGACGCCATGGAGTCCATCGACGAGCGCTGGGGCGATCCGGCCTACTGGCAGGCGATCCGTCGCAACGCCAGCAGCGTCACCCCCTATTACCTGCTCGCCGCCGTCGACCATCGCATCGACGACCTCGGCGAGGTGGCCGCGGCCACCCCGGACCAGGCCATCTACCTGGACATCTTCGCGCGCACCTTCTGGATGGGCGCGGTGATCACCGTCATCTGCCTGCTGCTGGCCTACCCGCTGGCCTACCTGCTGGCCAACCTGCCGACGCGCAAGAGCAACCTGCTGATGATCCTGGTGCTGCTGCCGTTCTGGACCTCGATCCTGGTCCGCGTGGCGGCCTGGATCGTGCTGCTGCAGGCCGGCGGCCTGATCAACGGCGCGCTGCTCAAGCTCGGCCTGATCGACCAGCCGCTGCAACTGGTGTTCAACCGCACCGGCGTGTACATCGCCATGGTGCACATCATGCTGCCGTTCATGATCCTGCCGATCTTCAGCGTGATGAAGAGCATCTCGCCGAGCTACATGCGCGCGGCGATCTCCCTCGGCTGCCACCCGTTCGCCAGCTTCTGGCGGGTGTACTTCCCGCAGACCGTGGCCGGCGTCGGCGCCGGTTGCCTGCTGGTGTTCATCCTGTCGATCGGCTACTACATCACCCCGGCGCTGCTGGGCAGCCCGAACGACCAGATGGTCAGCTACTTCGTCGCCTTCTACACCAACACCACCATCAACTGGGGCATGGCCACCGCCCTGGGCGGCCTGCTGCTGCTCGCCACCCTGGTGCTGTACGTGATCTATGGCTGGCTGGTGGGCGCCAGCCGCCTGCGCCTGGGCTGAGGAGAGAAAGAAGATGCTGAGTCCCTACATGTCCCCGGTCGAGCGCGTGTGGTTCTACACCCTGCGCATCCTCTGCGGCCTGGTGCTGCTGTTCCTGGTGTTGCCGGTGCTGGTGATCGTGCCGCTGTCGTTCAACTCCGGCACCTTCCTGGTCTACCCGTTGCAGGGCTTTTCGCTGCGCTGGTACGCCGACTTCTTCCACAGCGCCGAATGGATGCGCTCGCTGACCAACAGCATGATCGTCGCCCCGGCGGCGACCCTGCTGGCCATGGTCTTCGGCACCCTGGCGTCGATCGGCCTGACCCGCGGCGAGTTCCGCGGCAAGGCGCTGATCATGAGCCTGGTGATTTCGCCGATGGTGGTCCCGGTGGTGATCATCGGTGTCGCCAGCTACCTGTTCTTCGCGCCGCTGGGCCTGGGCAACAGCTACATCTCGCTGATCATCGTGCACGCGGTGCTGGGCGTGCCCTTCGTCATCATCACGGTGTCGGCCACCCTGCAGGGCTTCAACCAGAACCTGGTGCGCGCCGCCGCCAGCCTGGGCGCGCCGCCGGTGCTGACGTTCTTCAAGGTGACCCTGCCGCTGATCGCCCCGGGGGTGATCTCCGGCGCGCTCTTCGCCTTCGCCACCTCGTTCGACGAAGTGGTGGTGACGCTGTTCCTCGCCGGCCCCGAGCAGGCCACCCTGCCGCGCCAGATGTTCAGCGGCATCCGCGAGAACCTCAGCCCCACCATCGCCGCCGCGGCGACCCTGCTGATCGGCTTCTCGATCCTGCTGCTGCTGACCCTGGAGTGGCTGCGCGGTCGCAGCGAGAAGATGCGTACCGCCTCCACCGCCTGATCCACCGCTCTTCGTAGGAGCGAGGGGGGCGCCCAGCCCTTGCTCGCGAATTGCTTCGCGAGGGTTCGCGAGCAAGCTCGCTCCTACAGCCATCGCCTCGATCCCACCTCGCCGCCTCCAACGGCTACAATGCGCGCCATCCGTGATTTCGCCCACAGAGGTGCGCCATGCAACCCTACGCCATCGCCCCGTCGATTCTCTCCGCCGACTTCGCCCGCCTGGGCGAGGACGTGGACAAGGTGCTCGCCGCCGGTGCCGACATCGTCCACTTCGACGTGATGGACAACCACTACGTGCCGAACCTGACCATCGGCCCGATGGTCTGCTCGGCGCTGCGCAAGTACGGCGTCACCGCGCCCATCGACGTGCACCTGATGGTCTCCCCGGTGGACCGCATCATCGGCGACTTCATCGAAGCCGGCGCCACCTACATCACCTTCCACCCGGAAGCCTCGCAGCACGTCGACCGCTCGCTGCAACTGATCAAGGATGGCGGCTGCAAGGCCGGCCTGGTGTTCAACCCGGCCACCTCGCTGGACGCGCTCAAGTACGTGATGGACAAGATCGACATGGTCCTCTTGATGAGCGTGAACCCCGGCTTCGGCGGGCAGAAGTTCATCCCCGGCACCCTCGACAAGCTGCGCGAGGCGCGCGCGCTGATCGACGCCTCCGGCCGCGATATCCGCCTGGAGATCGACGGCGGGGTCAACGTGAAGAACATCCGCGAGATCGCCGCCGCCGGCGCCGACACCTTCGTCGCCGGTTCGGCGATCTTCAACGCCCCGGACTACGCCGAGGTCATCCGCGCCATGCACGCCGAACTGGCGCAGGCCGGCAAGTGATGAGCGCCGTGCAACAAGGGATCGCCGGGCGCCTGCCGCGCCTGGTGATGTTCGACCTGGACGGCACCCTGGTGGACTCGGTGCCGGACCTGGCCGCCGCGGTGGACCAGGCCCTGGTCGGCATGGGCCGCGCGCCCGCAGGCCTCGAGCGGGTGCGCCACTGGGTTGGCAACGGCGCGCGGGTGCTGGTGCGCCGCGCCCTGGCCGGCGGCATCGAGCACGACGGCGTCAGCGAGGAAGACACCGAGCGCGCCCTGGCGCTGTTCATGGAAGCCTACGCCGACAGCCACGCGCTGACCGAGGTCTACCCCGGGGTGGTCGACACCCTGAAGTGGCTGAAGAAACAGGACGTCGAGCTGGCGCTGATCACCAACAAGCCGGAGCGCTTCGTCGCCCCGCTGCTGGACGAGATGGGCCTGGGCAAGTTCTTCCGCTGGATCGTCGGCGGCGACACCCTGCCGCAGCAGAAGCCCGACCCGGCCGCGCTGCTGTTCGTGATGAAGGCCGCCGGTGTCGAGCCGGAGCAGGCGCTGTTCGTCGGCGACTCGCGCAACGACGTGCTCGCCGCCAAGGCCGCCGGGGTACGCAGCGTCGGCCTGAGCTACGGCTACAACCACGGCCGGCCGATCGCCGAGGAACAGCCGACGCTGGTGCTCGACGACCTGCGCCAACTGCTGCCTTGCTTCGATACGGGCAAAGCGATAGTGTTGCCGGACGACGGTTCCACCCCCGCCCATAGAGATTCCATCGTGCTGGACACGGCCCCCCGCAAACTCTGGATGAAGGTCATCAAGGCCCTGGCCCGCTGGCGCTGGCGCGCCTGACATTCTTCCGGCCGGACTTCCCGGCGCCCGTTTGCCACAGCCCGTTCCACCTCCTCGCACGAGATCGATCATGAACCGCGACGCATTCCAGCGGCTGGCCGCCGAAGGCTACAACCGCATCCCCCTGACCTGCGAAACCCTCGCCGACTTCGACACCCCGCTGTCGATCTACCTGAAGCTCGCCGACGGCGCCAACAGCTACCTGCTGGAGTCGGTGCAGGGCGGCGAGAAGTGGGGCCGCTACTCCATCATCGGCCTGCCGTGCCGCACCGTGCTGCGCGTCTACGGCCACAGCGTGAGCATCAGCGACGACGGCGTGGAGCGCGAGCGCTTCGACTGCGAGGACCCGCTGGCCTTCGTCGAGCAGTTCAAGGAACGTTACCGCGTACCGAACCTTCCGGGCCTGCCGCGCTTCAACGGCGGTCTGGTCGGCTACTTCGGCTACGACTGCGTGCGCTACGTCGAACAGCGCCTGGCGCAGTGCCCGAACCCGGACCCGCTGGGCAACCCGGACATCCTGCTGATGGTCTCCGACGCCGTGGTGGTGTTCGACAACCTGGCCGGGAAGCTGCACGCCATCGTCCTCGCCGACCCGGCCGAGGCCGACGCTTACGACAAGGGCCAGGCGCGCCTGGAAGAATTGCTGGAACGCCTGCGCCAGCCGATCACCCCGCGCAAGGGCCTGGACTTCAGCGCCGTCAACGCACCCGAGCCGCAGTTCCGCGCCAGCTTCACCCGCGAGGACTACGAGCGCGCGGTGGACACCGTGAAGGAATACATCCTCGCCGGCGACTGCATGCAGGTGGTGCCGTCGCAGCGCATGTCCATCGATTTCAAGGCCGCGCCCATCGACCTGTACCGCGCGCTGCGCTGCTTCAACCCGACGCCCTACATGTACTTCTTCAACTTCGGCGACTTCCATGTGGTGGGCAGCTCGCCGGAAGTGCTGGTGCGCGTCGAGGACGGCGAGGTCACCGTGCGCCCGATCGCCGGCACCCGCCCGCGCGGCGCGACCGAGGAAGCCGACCGCGCCCTGGAAGAGGACCTGCTGTCCGACGCCAAGGAGATCGCCGAGCACCTGATGCTCATCGACCTCGGCCGCAACGACGTCGGCCGCGTCTCGCAGACCGGTTCGGTGAAAGTCACGGAGCGCATGGTCATCGAGCGCTACTCCAACGTCATGCACATCGTTTCCAACGTCAACGGCCAGCTCAAGCCCGAGCTCAGCGCCATGGACGCCCTGCGCGCGATCCTCCCGGCCGGCACCCTGTCCGGCGCGCCGAAGATCCGCGCCATGGAAATCATCGACGAGTTGGAGCCGGTGAAACGCGGCGTCTACGGCGGCGCCGTGGGCTACCTGGCGTGGAACGGCAACATGGACACCGCCATCGCCATCCGCACCGCGGTGATCAAGAACGGCGAACTGCACGTGCAGGCCGGCGGCGGTATCGTCGCCGACTCGGTGCCGGCGCTGGAGTGGGAAGAAACCATCAACAAGCGCCGCGCCATGTTCCGCGCGGTCGCCCTGGCCGAGCACACCGCGCGCCAGAACGGCGACGACTGAGTCTTCGCCGGCAATGAACAACGCCGTTTCCCTGCGAGGGGAAACGGCGTTTTCGTTTGCGCCGGCTTTTCGTAGGAGCGAGCTTGCTCGCGAATGACCTCGCCGCCTCTGTTCACGGCTGCGCCAAAGCGCTTTTCGTAGGTTGCGATACCCATGCGCTGGTGTTGATGGGTATCGCTTCGCTCAACGCCATCCTACGGCGCCGCTCTTCCTGTAGGCGTGGTATTCAGGTCGACGCCTGCTGCGTGGCCCGGCGGCGGGCGAGGGCGGCGTCCGCCAGGCTGGCGCGCTGCTCGACGTAGGCGGCGAGGTGATCGACCGCCACGTATTGCATCGCCTTGTGGCTATCGTCCAGGGTGGTCACCGGCAGGGCGATGCGCCCGCAGGCCAGGGCCTTGCCGAAGTTTTCCCGGTTGAGGTTGCGGAACCAGCGCTCGCGCACCTGCTCCAGGGGCACGAGCACGTCGCCGAAGATCTGGTAGACCAGCGTCACGGTTTCCTGGCGTGGCGCGGGTACGTGGTCGGTGTTCGACAGCAGCATGGCTTCCTCCTGCTCGCGGTTGTCGTTCGATGAAGGAAATATAGCTTTTGTTGTTTTTTCTGGCAATCGCCGCCGACGTGTCTTTCGTCCGCGCAAAAGAAACCCCGCCGCGGCGGGGTCTGTTCGGTGTCAGCGGACCAGGGTCGGCGCGCGGCGGTGGCGCACCGTCGACCACCAGAACACCCAGCCGATGATGCTGATCTGGCTGGCCTGGATGGCCTCCGCGTCGTACTCCTCGTCGGCGTATTCGTCGCGGTTGAAGCTGCGCAGGCGGATGCCGCCGCCGGGCAGGCGGTAGAGGAACTTCACCCGCAGCATGCCCTCGTGCTCCAGGGCGTAGATCTCGCCGTCGGTGATGTGCGTGGTGGCGGTGTCGATGCCGATGGTGGAGCCATCCATGATCAGCGGCTCCATGCTGTTGCCGGTGAGCTGCGCGCAGATCGCCGCGTCCGGGTCGACCCCGGCGGCGCGCAGGGTGGCGTAGGAGAAGCGCAGCTTGCGCCCCTCGATCTGGCGCACCGCGGTGCGCCCGGCGCCGGCGGACATTTCCACTTCCTTGTACAAGGGCAACTCCACCTCGTCTTCATCCAGCGGTGTACTGCTGTCCCAGGGATGCAGCGGCTCCAGCAGCAGCGGGCCGCCGTCGGCCGGCCTGGCCTGCGCGTTCGGCGCGCCTTCGCCGCTGCCCAGCCAGACCGGCGAGACGCCCAGCGCCGCGGCGATCTCGATCAGCTTGCGGGTGCTCTGCGCCTTGCCGGAGGTCAGCTTGTGGATGGTGTTCTGCGAAACCCCGGCCGCTTCGGCGAGGGTCTCCTGCTTCAGGTTGCGCGCCGCCATGGCCTGCTTGAGGCGCTCGGCGAGCGTCGAGGGGGCTGTGCTGTTCATGGCGGCACTCTACCGTCAGGTCCTGCGAAGTGTAAATAGCTTTGGTGTTGACCAGTAATAGCTTTGGTTGTAGTTTTGCTCTCGCCAGGCCGGCGAAGGTTGTTTCTGAAGGGCGTCGGTGCTGGTGGCGGACGTGGTTCCCACGAGGGTGGGAGCGCGCCCGTCCGCCACGGCAGGGAGGCCGTGGGTTGCCTGCAGCCCGTGCGTCACGGGGCAGGCTGAACGACGGGGATGGGCGAGGAGCGCGCCGTCCCCGTGCAGCGAGGGGCGCCAGCTGGGTGCCCCCCATCCACGAACAGCACGCGAATGACCTGGAAACGCGGCCGCGGGACGGCCCGCGCAGGGCGGGTCGTCGCCCGGAGAAAAGCATGAATGGAGCAACACCACGTGACAGGGAGAACCCCCATGGCTGACATCGCCGATTACGCCAACGACCTGGCCATGGAGCGCCTCGACGCCTTGCTGGCGATGCGCCGCAGCGCCACAGCGGAGGAGGGCGCGGCGGACTGCCAGGCCTGCGGCGACCCCATCCCCGAAGCGCGCCGCCTGGCGGCGCCGGGGTGCCGCCGCTGCCTGGACTGCCAGGCCATCGAAGAACTGGAGAGACGCCGCTGACGGCGCGGGAGGAAGACGTGATCAAGCCGATCGACGAGATGCTCAGGCTCTGGGCCGAAGAGATGCACAGCCCCGGCGTGGCCGGCGGCGGTTATGCCGGCGGCAACCTGCTGGCGATGATGATCGCCAACCGCGGCGAGATGATTCGCGGCACCCGTGGCAGCCGCGTGCTGCTGGACCGCGTGGCCGAGCTGGACCTGGTCATCAACGGCCTGCCCGAGCAGCAGAAAGACGTAGTGACCGAGCACTACCTCAACCGCGACAGCGAGCCGGAGCAGAAATATCGCCACTGCCGCTGCAGCCGCAACACCTTCTACCTGCGCCTGCACGTGGCGCACCAGACCATCCAGGCCCGGCTGTTGCGCCGCGTTGCCTGATCCCCCCAAGCCCGGCCCCGCGCCGGGCTTTCTTCGTCCCACGACAGCCGCTGCGCTATGCTCGCGGCCATGGACGATCCCCGCCTCACCCTGCGCCCCGCCACCCCGGCCGATGCCGAGGCGATCCTGCGCATCCTCGACGCCACCTACGAATTCACCTGGAAGCCGCAACTGACCGCCGAGGCCCGTGCGCGCTTCGAAGCGCAACGACGCACGCCAGCCTATGTCCGCGAGCACCTCGCACATTTCCAACTGGCCTGCCGCGATGACCAGGTCATCGGCCTGGTCGACTGGCGCGACGACTTCATCGACGCCCTGCATGTTTCACCGCACGCGCAACGCACAGGTGCCGGCGGCGCCTTGCTGCGCCACGCCGAGCGCCGCATCGCCGCCGACGGTTACCGGCAAGTGCGCCTGGAGACCGACACCTTCAATGTCCAGAGCCGCGCCTTCTATGCCGCGCACGGCTACGCGGAAATCGACTTCTACCCCGACGAGGAATGGCATAGCGGCTTCACCACCGTGTTGCTGAGCAAGCCGCTGAACTGAATTGCCGTGCAATGCCGGTGTGTCACCGGTGCATTGCCCACCTATTGCGGCGCCACGCCGGAAACGCCTTGTCCGGCCGGGAATCGGGGGGTAAAAAGTAGTCATTCTTGTAAAGGTGCGTCCCCAGGGAGCACTACTGAGAACCACTCCAGAGCCCGGCCATAGCGCCGGGCTTTTTCGTATGCGGTCGAGGGCATCACCTGGCCGATCGCCCCACCATCTATAGCCAAGGGAAATCAACACGATGGAGCGAAGCATTGTCGCGGCGGCGCTGACTGACGAGCTGGTTCAGCGCCTGAGCAGCATCCGTAGCGATGCCGGTTACCCCATGGAGCTGCGGACAGTCCTGAGAGGCCGGTACAGCGAGCTGCCGGAAGGAACGCCACTACCGGCAGCCTGCCTGTACACCTTCGCCAGCGAGCCGCTTGCCGGAGCGAATGCGCCGGCGGGTGCCGCGAAACGTCAGAGAACGAGCCAGATCGACTTTTGGTTGGAGAACAAGCCTTCGGAAGAAGAGCTTGAACACTGGCTGGATCGGGCCGAGTGGTCCATTGCACGGGCCCTGGTTGCGCCAGCTTTCGGTCGGGTCAGTGGGGCTCGGGCATTAACGCTGGGGGTCTCCATTCCTACACCGGTCAATCCTCCAGGCGAGGGGGGCGGTGCCTCCATGAGCGTCCAGGTGAGCCTGTCCTTCATCGAGAAACTCAGCTGATTCATTCCAGCTGCCAAGGCCGCATATAGCGGCCTTTTTTATGGGTGACGGCGCGTCTTCTAAAGAAGGACTGCCTCTCCTGACCTAGCCATACCATCACAAGGATTTTCCAATGCTGCAGAAAATCGATCGCTCCTTCATTGGTGAAGGTGTCGTTCATGGCCGCCTCTACGGTGGCCAGGGGCCTTTCCTGCCTTTCGGCAATTGCGATGCGTATAGCATCAGCTACGCCACTGATCGCAAGACTTTGCCCAATTACATGGGCGGTGGCGGCAATCGTAATGTTCGTGAGCGGATCACCGACATCACTGCATCCATCTCGCTCTACGACGTGACCGCCGAGAACATCGCTCTGCTGACGCGCGGTAGCGTGAGCGCGACCCCGCTGGCGGCAATTACTGCCGAAGCACATAGCTGTTCTGGTGTAGCGGGAGAGCTGGTGCCCTTCGATTTCCTACCTGACCTGGCCAAGCCCATCAGCGTCAGTGGCAGCGCTGATGAAGTACTGGCGGTGGGGAGCGACTATCTGCTGACCCCCCACGGTATCCAGTTGCTCGGCGCTTCCACTGCAATTCAGGGGGTCACGGTTGGCTACACCCCAGTGCCCAGCAAGGTAGTGCACATGCTGAATGGCCTGCAGGTGGAAATGGAGCTTTACATCGCGGGGCTCAACGATGCGCAATCCGGCGAGCCGTTCGCCCTGCGCTGCCGCCGCGCCAAGTTCGGCACTCTCAGCGAGTTGGGCGTGCTGGGAACCGACTATGTGAAGCTGACGGGCCCTATGGACTTGCTGGCCGACCCTTTGGTGACTGCCAGCGGGCTCTCCAAGTTCTGTGAAATGCACCTGGTCGAACCTGCAGCCTGAGCCTTTATCCCACCCGGCGGGGCCGTCGGGTGGGCGTTCCTCTAGTGGAGTCGGCCCCGATCAGGCTTGCGCGGAGGCGAAGCGAAAGTGAGTCAAGTGAAAGGAGGGTGGCAGCATGGCTGATAAAGACACCAAGTCAGAGCCAAAAACCGATTTGCCATACGATCCCGTTGACCTGAGTGACATCAGGAACGTTTCCGGTTTGCAGAAGGAAGCGATGTCGGTGGCCTATGGCTCCATCAGGAACGCTTTGCTCTCGATGGGGAAGGAAGCAGAGAACCTGAAGAACACCGTCAAGTCCTTCATGGAGTATGACACCGGCCAGAAAGACAAGCTAAGCATGAATCTGGTGGAGGCATATGTCGGTGGGGTGCTTACCAAGTCGAGAACCGCTCTGGCCGGCATGAGCGCCAAGGCGCTGGAGGCCTTTGACCAGAAACAGGGTATTGCATCCGTGGACACCAAGACCGACCTGACGAGTCTCGAGTCCACAACGGCATCGCTGCAGGCTGTGACCCGCGCGCTGGAAGCCGCCAAGTCGGCCTCCAACAACGTGGGGATGTCGGGGTTCGGCAGGTGGGCCACGGCTACTCAGCAGCGAAGTCTGGAGGTTCAGGTCGCGTTTCTGCAGCAGAAGCAAGCCCTCCAGCAGTTGCAGGAGGGCTACGCCAACGGAACGCTGAAACTGAGCGAGTTCGTCGACCAGGCCAAGCGTGCACGCTCCGGCATAGACCTGCTTGCTGGTGCAGATCTGAATGCCCTGGACAAGAGCATCGCCGAGGCTACAGAGAAGATGCGCGAGTTGGAGGAGAACTCGCAAAAGACGCTCTATGGTTTGCAGGGCGAGCTGGCACAGCTTCGCGGAGACTCGGCGGGAGCGGAGCGAAACGAATTCGCCAGCCGGCGCACCGAGTTACAGCAGCAGTTGGGACAGGCGCAGGCCAGTGGCGATCTGGATGCCATCCAGAATATGCAGCAGGCGCTAAGTACCCTACGGCAGATCGAGACCGAAACGGAGCAGAAGCGCCAGTTGGCTGAACAGCAACAGCGAGTGGATGCCCAGGCGGCACTCGCTTCGGCGGGGGCATCGAGCCCCACCCGAGTAATTCGCCTGGAGAGCGCCAATGGCGGTGTTGATCTGTCGTTGCAAAACGAATCGGATGAGACGCGCCTGCTCGGCATTCTTGAACAGGCAGGACTGAGGGCGACCCGATGAAGCTCGATAGCATTGATCTGGATGACCAGCTTTTATGGGTGGATGAGTTCACCTGGAGCTCGGTGGCCCAGGAGCAGGAGCGTTCGGTCAGCGGCGCCTTTCTCGTGCAGGAAGGGCTCAAGCGCTATGGCCGCCCCGTCACGCTGCAGTCGGCGGGCGGCAGCTGGACCCCGCTGTATGTCGTACGCCAGTTGGAGTTGCTACGTGAGCAGCCGGGCCGGGTGATGACGCTGGTCCTGCCGGATGGGCGCGAGTTCTCGGTGATATTCAATCGCACCGATACCGCTCCGCCCCTGGAGGCGGAGGCCCTGTTCCGTGAGACGTTGCCAGGGGATAACGCGGACTATCTGCTGACCCTTCGCCTGATCACAGTCGCCCCCGTGGTTACCTGACTCCAAGTACTCCAAGCCTCCCCCTCCCTGATTTTTGTCGCCCCGCACTGCGGGGCTTTTTATTTCTGGAGCTATCTCCATGACGATTGACGTCAACAATCTCAAGCTGCTGAAGGCCCAGCGCCTGACCGACGAAGACGACGGTGGTGGTCGCGCCACCGGCAAGGTGGTGCTTGATAGCGAGATCAACAATCTCTTCCCGGATATCTCGCGCCTGGATCGCACCATCGGCCGGATCAACCTGCGCAAGGCCTTCGCCGGCGTGGTGTCGACCAACGATGATCCGTACCTGGGCGCCCACTGCATCCTGACGAAAGCGCCGGCGGACCCCCGCGTCTCGGTCGTGCTGTTCAACACCGGCAGCCAGACCGACGAGCGCGCGGACGCCCGCGACGCAATCGAGTCGTTCGTGGTGCCGGCCGTGGCCGCTTCGTTCGAGCTGCTGGGCAACCAGCTGCAGGGCCAGCGCGCCATCGCCTGCGTGCAGCGCGAGGAGCAACGCCTGCCGGAGATCGGCGAGGTCTACCAGCTGGTCAGCGGGGCCACCACGCAATACGTGCGCTTCAGCGCTGTCGAGGCCTCGCTGGAGTCGTTCACCTACGACTACGGTAACGGCAACTTCGTGACCTTCACTCGGCGCCGGCTCGATCTGTCGATCAGCTCGCCGCTGCTGAGCACCTTCCCGGGCGGCTCGCCGACCCCGGCGGGCACCTCAGCGACCAACGCCGCCGGCACGGCCAAGAGCCAGGTGCTGTCGACTCAGGTCGCCGACGCGGCCCACTACTACGGCATCAGCCCTCTGGCGGAGGCCGTCGACGCCGGCGCGCTCAACGTGAAGGTGAAGTCGGTCTACGCCCAGCTGGTGCCCAGCAGCACCCGCGAGAATTCCCTGATCGACCAGCTGGCCGGCTATCAGAAGCGCCTGGTTCTGGCCACCGGCCCCTCGCGCACCGTAGCGCTGACCTTCGCCCTGGTCACCGGCGGCCAGTCGCGCAGCTTCGTCGGCACCGGCATTGCCCCGGGCACGCTGACCCTCACCGTCAACGGCGGGGTGTTCTCGGACGACAGCACCGGCAAGCTGCGCTACGTCTCGGGCAGCAACTGGATCACAAGCGGGACCGTCGACTACGAGACCGGCGAGATCAACCTGGTGCGCAGTACCGCCGGCTATACCGGCGCGGGCAGTGTGGTGCTCCAGCCGGGCGCCGCCGCCACCGGCGAGATGGTCACCGGGGAAATCCCCATCGACCTGTCCAACCGCGGTTACGTGTACACCCTGAGCCTGTCGGACGCGCCGCCGCTGCCGGGCACCCTTGAGGTCAGCTATATGGCCTTGGGCAAGTGGCAGACCCTGCGCGATCCGGGCAACGGCGAGCTGACCGGCGAGGGTAGCGGCACGATCACCTTCGCCACCGGCTCGGTCGCGCTGACCCTGAACGCGCTGCCAGACGTGGGCAGCTCGGTGATTTGGGCGTATGTCGGGCAGAACAGCTCGGCCTTCACCCAGCGCACCGGGAGTTCCGTCCAGGCCAAGGCCAAGGTCAACCGCACGCTGCCGCACCAGGGCATCCTGCCGGGCAGCTACAGCGCGAGCTTCAAGGTCGGCGGGGTGACCAAGACCATCACCGACGCCGGCAACGGCACGCTCAGCGGCACCGGCGGCGCCGGGGTGATCAACTACGCCGCCGGCACCGTGTCGATGGAGCTGACCGCCACACCGGACGCCGGGACGGCGATCACCCACAGCTACCAGCAGGGCTCGGTCACCGACACTCCGCTTGCTGTGACCTCGGACGCCTCGGGGATGTCGACCTTCACCATCCCGGGCGCGCCGCTCAAGCCGGGCAGCGTTCAGATCAGCTGGATCACCCGGCAGCGCCAGGCGGTGCCGGCCATCGACAAGGGCGTCACCGACAGCGGCAACAGCCTGCCGGTCTACGAGTCCGAGGTGCTGGTGAGCAACACCGTCACCGACAACGGCTCGGGCGGCTGGAGCGACGGGCGCGCGGGGAGTATCAACTACTCCACCGGCGCCTGCTCGATGCTGGTGGCGAAGCAATACGTGTACGTGCAGTACACCTACGCGACCCAGAAGAACGGCTTCAAGCCGGACACCCTAGAGCTGGTGAAGACCAACAGCAACCTGCTGGAAGCCTTCGGCGGCACTCTCACTGTCCGGGCGCAGGCCAGTGGCCAGAGCTACGGCGCACAGACCGACACTCAGCCGGTAGTGCCGGTGACCCTGGACCTACTGCCGGGCGTGACGGAGGCGATCCTGCCGGGCAGCCTGCTATTCACCTGGGGCGGCGACACCTACGTCGACCGTTCCGGCGTGCTGTACAAGGGGATCAGTTCGACCACAAACGCCGGGACGGCGGTGGGCTCGGTGGACTACGCCGGCCGCACGGCCACGCTGAGCACCTACGGCGCCGGTGCCGGGTCGACCGTGACCTTGCTGGCCTGCCTGACCACCAACGCCGGCTTCAGCGTCAACGCTATGACCTTCCGCACGCCGGGGGCGCCGCTGCGCGCGGGCAGCTTGCAGGTGACGGCGGTGCGCGTCGACACCGCGGCGGTGGTCACTGCCACGGCTGACGCCAACGGCACCTTCGACCACGCGGTGATCAAGGGCACGGTGGACATCGATACCGGCATCGTCCGGCTGCGCTTCACCAGCAACCTGTCCGACCAGACAGGCGCGAGCGACATCCCGGTGATTCCGCTGCTGCTGCGCTACAACGGCGTGATCTACTCGACCCTGCCGCTGGACGCCAGCCTGATCGGCCTGGACCCGGTGCGGCTGCCTTCGGATGGCCGGGTACCGGTATACCGCGAGGCCGACGTGCTGGTGATTCGACACGTCGCCGAGACAGTGGTGGCCAGCCCGGTGGCCGGCGGCACGGTGACGCTGACCCGCCAGCAGCAGGCCGCCATCGAGGTGGTAGACGCCAACGGCGTGGCCCTGGCGACCACCAGCTACACGGTGGACCGCGAGGAGGGCCAGGTTACCTGGGGCAACCCGCTGGTGCTGAAGAACGCCGCCGGCGACCCGCTGAGCCTGCCGCTGGTGATCCAGGACCGCGTCGAGCACATGACCTTGTGTACCGAGGTGCAGATCAGCGGGGACCTCGAACTGGCCTCGCCGGTGCCGTGGGACCTGCCGGCCGGTGAGGCGACGGTGTCCAGCGCGGTGAGCTGGGGCGACCTGCAGTCGCGCTATCACCACTGGTTCACGCAGAAGGCCTGGAGCACCGGGGCGCCGAACTGGACGGATGTCCCGGTCGGGGAGACCACCACGGCGAACTACAACACCCTGAGCTACCCGCCGATCATCACAAATCAGGGGGCCATCGACGGGAAGTGGGCGCTGGTGTTCACCTCGGCCACGGCATACCAGGTCGTGGAGCAGAAGCTGGGGGTGATCACCACCGGCAACACCACCACCGACTGTGCGCCGATCAACCCGGAGACCGGTCTGGCCTACTTCACCATCCGCAAGGAAGGCTGGGGCTCGGGCTGGGCGGCGGCCAACGCGGTGCGCTTCAACACCGACTCGGCGCTGGGCCCGCTGTGGATTGCGCGCACGGTGCTCAGCGGCCAGGGCACGGTCGAGGATGACGAGTTCGCCCTGCAGATTCGAGGAGACGCTGACTGATGCCTACCGTCTATCACCGCGACGACGCTGGCGCGCCGACCTATACGTTTAGCGCTTCCGCGTCGACAAACGTCGTGCACTTCGAGGGGATCAGAACGGTCCTCAAGGCGAGCTTGGTCAATGGCTATGGGGCCAAGGCCGCCGCCGGCTGGACGCTGGTGGCGGAAGACACAACCTACATCGTGCTGCGTAACGGCGCGCAGACCGGCTATGTGTGTCTGAGCTGGACGGCGACCGGTTCCGGCCCGATTGCCGTCTACCTCTCGCAGACTTACACCGGGATGTCCGGCTCGGTTATGACGGGGGACGGCCTGAAGACTGGGATTGCTGCAAACAACTCCACGCCTCAGGCCCTGCAGCTCAACTCGTGGTGCTACAGCTCCGCGGCGCAGACGTGGACGCTGATCGCGGACAGTAAAACCTTCGTGCTGAACTGGGTGTGGGGAGGTGTTCCTGCTGTGACGGAACTCAACAGCAGCAGCCCAGGAACCTACTGTGGGTTGCTCTATGTTGGGGAAGACAGCCTCGGCAACTTCATTTCCGTTGGAGGGCATTTGAGCACCAGCAGCTCGCCGACCAACTACTTCGGCAACTCAGGCGGAACGGCGCTGAAGGACCCTCGCACCGGCCTGCTGGTGGGCGCGGGTTCGCTGCCGCAAATGTTGGTGATGAATGGAAGTGTCACCCAGGTGCGGACGGAGGTGGTGCCGCTCCTGAACACCACGCTGGCCCGCTCCTACTGGGGCTTCGCTGGGGGTGTCGGTGGTTATCTTCGAGGCCTGGCGCTGCCGGTCGACTGCTCTGCAATGTTTCCCTCCTACGGGGGGCAGAGCCTGGGATCGGTAACACTTACTACCCGAAACCTAAACACGGCCATCAACCTGGGCGATGGCTATACGTACTTCGCGACCGCCCATAGCTATCTTTCGGCGTTCCGGCTGATGACCAACAACCCGGAGTTCTGGTGATGGTTGCCTTGCGAGCGGCTTACGTGGCGCATCCCGCGCGTGTCGACCCACCCCGCGTAGACCTACGCTTCCGGCTATTGCGGGAGGGGGAGGTGACCACGGGGGAGAAGTTCGTGCGGATCTACCGGGGCTGGGACAGCATCGGCCAAGTGTGCATGGTCTTCCGCGCTGCACCGGGGCAGGGCGAATTCACGCCGACGCTCAGCATCGACCAGGCCACGCTGCTGGCCCAGGGTGAATGGCTGGCCGCCGGCGTGGATGACGCCGCGCCACGGCTGACGCGCGCGGTGTATCTGACCCTCAACGAGTCTGGAACCTACACCTACAACATCACCAGCGGGGAGGGCTCGGGCGGCGGCGAGCCGGCGGAGATCACCGCGCGGGTGCGTGTCGAAGGCGCCCTGGCCGAGCGGGAGCTGGTGTTCATCGAGAAACCGTCCAACGGGCAGTACCGCATCGCCGGCTACGGCCCGGCCGAGGGCGGCGAGGACGTGATCGAGCTGAAGGTCACCGACGGCGTGGTGTACGCCTTGGCCATGGACGACTGGGGCACGTTGTTCCAGCCGAGCCTCAACGTCACCGAGGGGCAGGTGATCCGGCCGTCGCTGATGCTGGGCTGGCTGTACAGGATCACGCAGACCGGCCAGCTGCCGGCCACCGAGCCGGCCTGGTGGGACGATAGCCTGGCGGGTCCGCAGCCGTTGGGCACGGCGCGGGCGGAAGTGATCCGCTACTACCGACCGCAGGCGGCTGGCCCGCAAGCAGTGGAGACGACCTGATGCTGACCCATGACGCGGCGGCGGGCTGGAGCAAGGCCCGCC
>NZ_JARJLT010000300.1 GCF_029335315.1 Pseudomonas citronellolis | reverse complement strand
ATCAGCCGGCGCAGGCGCTTCTTGGCCGGCGGCGGTACCTGCAGGTCATGCTGCATGGCCAGGGCCTGGGCCTTGTCGATGCGCGTGTCGGCGTCCAGCGCCGGGCTCCACAGGCCGTCGGCCGGCAGCGGCTCGATGCACGGCGGCAGGGCCACGCCGCCCTCGGCCGGGCCCATCGGCCAGCGGTCGTTGTCGTGCAGGTGGTTGGCGTAGAACAGCAGGGTCTGCGGCTTCCACGCGCTGCGCTGGATGGCCTCCTCCAGCGCGCGGGTGGCGTGCACATGGTCGGCGTGGGGATCGAGCTGCGGGTGCGGGGTCACCAGCACCTCCGGGCGGAAATGTTCGAGCAGCGCTGCCAGGTCAGCCACCAGGTTGTTCCAGCTGGGCAGACCATCGGCATCGGCCGGCAGGGACAGCGGGTTGTGTCGGCGCATGGCGCGGACGTCGCTTTCCCCGGACTCGCGCGAGCCGAAGCCCTTCTCCGGCTCGCCGCACATCGCCGGCAGCTGCAGGCAGTAGTAGCCCAGTTGCACGCAGCGGCTGGCCGGCACTCCACCCCAGAGCGGCACGGCCAGGCTGTCCCAGGTGCGCAGACGGCCCTTCAGGCGCGCTGCGGCGGCCGGGTCCAGGCCCAGGCGCTGGTAGTGCTCGGCCTCGATCTCGCCCTGGGTCAGGGTGACGATGCTCACCTCCGGGGCCCGGCTGTAGAGGCCGAAGGCGGCCAGCTCGGCGTCGTCGGCGTGGGGCGCGATGACCATCAGCGGGCGTTCGGCGTAGTCCGGGTTGCGGAAGGCGTGCAGGGTGGCCTGGGTGTCCAGCCGGCAATGCCGGCCGCGAATGCGCAGGTGCCCGGCGCGCAGGGAGGCGCCCTGGCCGGACAGGTTGAGGTAGCGCACGCCGCTCACGCCACGCTCGAAGTCCTGGCGATCGACACCGTCGGTGCCCTCGATCAGCACCTGCGGGTCGAGCCAGCGGCCGAGCCAGCCGGCCTTGATGCGCACCTGCAGCAGCAGGGTCTCGTAATCTTCGGGCAGGGCGTCGGTGGCGACGTGCAGGCCGTGCGGACCGAGCGAAGCGGCCAGGCTCAGTTGGCTGTCCGGGAAGTCGTAGCGGTAGTCGTCGCGCGGCGAGTAGAACAGGTGATCGGCGAACCACGCCTCGTGGGCTACCCAGCCCAGTAGCACGGCCAGCGGCACGCTCCACCAGGGCGCGAAAATCGCCAGCAACACCAGCGCCAGCAGGGCGACCAGCAGCACCACACGCTTCTTGCGGCGGTGTTCCTTGAGCAGTTGCTGCTTGCGGGCGCTCATGGGCGTTCTCCGGGTTCGTGGCTGCGGACGAATGAGAGGGGCGAACCGTAGGAGCGGATTCTATCCGCGAATCGCAAGGAACCCGCGGCTATCGCGGACGGAGTCCGCTCCTACGAAAAGCGCTTCGGCGCGGGCCGTCAGACCTGGAACACCGGCACCCTGTGGCACCAGCGGTCCTTGTACTCGCGGTCGGCGCGGCCGAAGGAATAGCGTAGCGGCTTGCCCAGCGCCTCGGCCTCGGCCCAGGCCTGCTGGGTGTTGACGAAACTGAGCACGCTGCCCGGGCTGAATTCGCGGTTTTCCGGGGCCACGCCGCCATTGATGTATTCGACGCTGATCCACTTCGGCGACTCGACCCGGTAGAGGATCTGGATCGCCACCGGCTCGCCATCGAGCAGCACCAGCGAGCCGCGCATGAACTCGCGCATCAGCTCGAAGACCTCGGCCAGGCGCGCCTTGCCCGGCACTTCGAAGTCCCAGCGACGCTGGAACAGATCGGCGTAGATGCGCGCCTGCTCGGCCGGGCTCAGCTCGGCCATCGGCTGCAGCACGCCACCCGCCTCTTCCAGCAGGCGCTGCTCGCGACGCTGGTTGTAGCGGAATTTCTTCGAGAAGTCGGCCGGCGCGCGGTTCATCGCCAGCGCCTCGTCCTGCGGGCGCAGGTCGCTGACCTGCTCGCGGTTCAGCTCGGAGACGTAGCGCACCCGGTGGCGCAGCGGCACGCGCGCGCCCTCGGCGATCGGCAAAATGATCTCGGCGTTGCCCAGGTCGAACAGCGCCTTCTTGCCTTCGCGCTTGAGCACGTCCTTGGACAGTGCCAGGTGCCGGCCCCAGGTCGGGATGGCGGCGCGCAGCTGGCCGTCGGCGATCCAGCCCAGGTAGCGCACCGGGATGCCGGCGAGAGCGGCCAGGCGTTCGACCACCTGTGGATGGGTCGCCACGCTACCGCCGAAGCGCTGCCAGGCTTCGGCGTAGGCGGCGGCGTCGATTGGGGTCCAGCCGCGCTCGCGGAAAGCGCGCAGGTGGTTCAGCAACGCCATGTTCAGGCCGACTCGCCGACGCCGTCCTCGGCCGGCTCGTCGGCGAACTGCCTGGCGTGCAGGCGCGCGTAGTAGCCGTTGAGGGCGATCAGCTCGTCGTGAGTGCCTCGCTCGACGATGTGGCCCTGGTCCATCACCAGGATCAGGTCGGCGCGCTCGATGGTGCTCAGGCGGTGCGCGATCACCAAGGTGGTGCGGCCCTCCATGACCTTCTCCAGGGCGGCCTGGATGTGCCGCTCGGACTCGGTGTCCAGCGCCGAGGTGGCCTCGTCGAGGATCAGCACCGGGGCATCCTTGAGCAGCGCGCGGGCGATCGCCAGGCGCTGGCGTTGGCCGCCGGAAAGCATCACGCCGTTCTCGCCGACTTCGGTATTGAAACCTTCGGGTAGGCGGTCGATGAATTCGCGGGCGAAAGCGTCGTCCGCGGCTTTCTCCACGGCGCTGTCCGATTTGCCGGCCAGGGCGCCGTAGGCGATGTTGTTGCGCACGCTGTCGTTGAACAGGTTGACCTGCTGGGTGACCAGCGAGATGTGCTGACGCAGGTTGCTCAGGCGATAGTCGTCGACCTCGACGCCATCGAGGAGGATCTTGCCCTCGCCGTGGTCGTAGAAGCGCGGGATCAGGTTGGCCAGGGTCGACTTGCCGCTACCGGAACGGCCGACCAGGGCGACCATCTGCCCCGGCTCGACACTGAAGTTGAGGTCGTTGAGCACGCGCTTGTCGGTGCCCGGGTAGACGAAGCTGAGGTTCTGCACCTCCAGGCGTCCCTGCACGCGCTCTTTCTCCACGCTGCCGGTGTCCACCTCGGGCGCTTCGTCGAGCTGCTCGAAGATGCTCTCGGCGCCGGCGACACCCTTCTGGATGGTCGAGCTGACTTCGGAGAGCTGGCGAATCGGCTTCGGCAGCAGGCCGGCCATGGAGATGTAGGCGACCAGGTCGCCGACGGTGGCGTCGCCACGCAGCAGCAGCACGAGGTAGAGCAACACGGCCATGGCGCTGTAGATCACCAGCTGCAGCATCGGCGTGTAGATCGCCGAGGTCTTGTTCATGCGCAGGTTCTTGTTGGTGTTCTCACTGCTGACCTTGAGGAAGCGATCGCGCTCGTAAGGCTCGCCGCCGAAGCTGCGGACCACGCGATAGCCCTGGATGGTCTCGGAGGAGACGTGGGTGACATCACCCATGGCCACCTGGATCTTCTTGCTCTGCTTGCGGAACTTGCGGCTGGCGCTGGTCACCATCAGGGCGATGACCGGCAGGATCGCCAGCATCACCAGGGTCAGCTTCCAGTTCATGTACAGCAGCGAGAGGAACAGGAACACCACGGTCATGCCTTCGCGGATCACCACCTTGATGGCGTCGGTGGCGGCGCCGGTGACCATGGTCACGTTGAAGGTGATGCGCGAGATCAGGTGCCCGGAGTTGTGGGTGTCGAAGTAGCGGTTGGGCAGGGTCAGCAGGTTGTTGAACAGCGCCACCCGCAGGTCATGCACCAGTCCGAGGGACACGCGGGCAATGTAATAGTTGCCCAGGAACGAACCGATGCCTTGCCAGACGGCGATCAGCACCACCAGCAGCGGAACGGCGTAGAGCAGCGAAAGATCGCGCAGCCAGGCCCAGGGGGCGTTGGGGAACAGCTTGGCGTCCGGATGAGAGAGGCCATCCACGAAATACTTGAGGATGCCGGCCAGCATCGGCTGGGTAGCCGCGAAGATCAGGAAGCCGACGATACTCAGGGCGAACATGCCCCAATAGGGCCGCACGTAGGAGAGCAGGCGGAAGTAGATCTTCAGGCTCGAAGGCTCTGCGGAGGGTTTGCCGGTCATGAAGGAATCGCATGCTGAAAAGACCGGCGATTATAACACAGGCCTCTCGCTCCC
Organism: Pseudomonas citronellolis; assembly: GCF_029335315.1. GTDB lineage: Bacteria > Pseudomonadota > Gammaproteobacteria > Pseudomonadales > Pseudomonadaceae > Pseudomonas > Pseudomonas citronellolis_A. Next base: position 25,396 of record NZ_JARJLT010000300.1, on the reverse strand, counting down.
CCGGCGCCTGGGCTACTATAGCCGGCCCCCGCCCAGGTACCCGCCATGCAAGAGCTCGACCTTTCCGCCTATGAAACGCTTCGCGCCGGCGCCACGGTGCTGGAGGCCGACAAGCACGGCGACAAGGTCCTGCGCCGGGCCGACGGCGACTTCATCAAGCTGTTCCGGCGCAAGCGGCTGATTTCCTCGGCGGCGCTCTACCCCTACGCCCAGCGCTTCGCCGACAACGCCGACGCCCTGCGCCGCCTGGGCATACCCTGCCCCGAGGTCATCGCGGTCTACCGTATCGCCGAGATCGCCCGCGACGCGGTGTACTACCACCCGCTGCCCGGCCGCACCCTGCGCCAGCTGATCGCCGCCGGCGAGGCCGACGACGGCCTGCGCGCCAGCCTCGGCGCGCTGATCGCCGAGCTGCACGAGCGCGGCGTGTACTTCCGCTCGCTGCACCTGGGCAACGTGGTGCAGACCCCGGAAGGCAAGCTCGGCCTGATCGACATCTCCGACATGAAGACCCAGCGCCGCGCCCTCAGCCGCGCACAACGCAAGCGCAATTTCGCGCACATGCTGCGTTATGCGGAGGATCGGCAGTGGCTGCTGGTCAACGGCGCCGCGGCGATTAAGGGCGCATACCTGCAGTGCAGCCGGGTCAAATGGGATCCGGCTGCACTAGAGCAGATCTTCAGCGAAGCCTGACTCAGGGCTGCGAAGCCCTGCGCAGGATGACATAGGCCTCGCCCTTGCGGTTCTGGAACTCGGCGATGGGTGTCAGGCCTTTCGCCCGCAGGGCATCCAGTTCATCACGATGCTTGAGCTTCACGCTCAGGGCGAAGTACTCGTAGGCATTGCTCCCGGTCAACGCCAACGCCTGATCGCGCAACAGGGTCTCGGTGCCATAGCCCCAGCCGGCGAAATAGGCCAGTCGATTGTCCTCCATGTACAGGCGGGCGTCGCGCGGCAGGTGCTGACCGATCCAGACACCGGCATCCCGCACCTGGGTCTTCGGTGCCGACGTCGATACAACGTTGGTCAACGCGAGCAGCACCAACGCGCCCACCAGCCATCCTTTCAGGCGCGGTCGCGCCTGCGCTATTACCTGGAGCCCCCGGGCCACACGCGGCACCAGGAGGAAGCCGGCAAACACCACATAGCGTAGGGAAAGGAACAGGTGGTCGACCAGGAACACCAGCAGGATCAGGCAGTACCCGACCAGCGCGATGTCCATCAGCAACCATGGGTTCCCACCCTCCTCACGGCGCAGCCCCAGCAACCAGGGGACAACGAGGATGTTCAGGATGTTGAGCAGCTTGAGCAGCAGGTAGACACAAAGCCCGGCGAACAGAATCTGCCCTGCATCATCGCGAGCGTATTCGAACGGCATCAACTGGCCCAGTTGACCGGCGAACAGCTCGAAGCGCTCGAACAGGATCTTTACATCAAGGCGCGCTACATAGTCGCTTACCCGTCCCGGAGGCAAGTAACCGCAGGAACGGGCCCAGACCAGCAGCGTCGCCAAACCTCCCACTAGAGCCAAGGCCAGCGCAATAATCAGCCCGCGCCGAGCCCTGCTCCCTTTTACACTCAGGACACAGTAGACCGGCAGCACCAGCAACAGATAAACCGCCTCCAGGCGAAACACTGCGGCCAGCATCACACCCAGGACGCCCAGCAGCAAATAACCCAATCGCCGGTACAGCACCCAGCCCTGCATGGCCCAGAGGGCCAGCATGGAGAAGCACCAGAAACCGTTCTCGCGAAGAATGTCGCCGCGGTAGACGTTGAAAGCGGGAACAGCCAGCACCACCAGCGCAGCCCAGACCAGCAGTTCCTTTCTTGTACGGCGGACCAGGTCGACACAAAGGACGCAAGCCAAGGCAGTGAACGTTTCGCACACCACTGCTGCGAGAGTCTCCGCGTCCACGCCAGAGAGTTGATGCAGCTTGGCGATCAGGATCGGAAACCAGGGCCAGTCGAAACGACCAAGACTGGCCTGCAAACCGTCTTCCAGATAAATCCTGCCGATATCCAGATAGAGCGCGGCATCACGGGCGATGATCGGATTGAATGCGTTTGCCACATACGACAACAACAGACTTCCTATCACTACCCCCCACAAGACCTGGCGATCACTACCCCAATTTCCGATCAACTGCCTCAATGCGGTACTACTCATGTTTGGCTGCTTTCCAAAGCGAACGACGCAAGGCCGCATTCAGCACAGTTCGAGCCAAAGAATCAACCGCTACGCGTCAGGGCGAATTCGTCGGCAGAAGCATGATTGCTCGGCTAGATTCAACTCATTGGCTTAGCCCCCGGATTACGAGGCCGCCCCACCTTCGCGTCAGGCACTGATGGCCCAATCACAGCAGCCAGCAGGGCTACAGTGTTTCAATGCGCAGGCGCTTTCCCTCTATGACAAAAAGCAAGGAGCGGTATGTGAGCAAGGCTTTCGGGCATCAGCCTGTGAATAGGGTTATGGCGTTGCCGCCTGCTTTTCCAGACCTTTCTGGCAAGCATGACGGCGCAGCAGCGCAGGCTCCGCTCGGGGCGGCGTACGACATGCCCGAGGACACTCCCCGCCGCGCCCAGGTGCGGATTTCCGTGGTAATTCCCACTTACAACTACGCCCATGTGCTGACCAGGGCCATGCAATCCGTAGTTGGCCAACTCGACAATGACTGCGAACTGCTGGTAATCGACGACGGTTCTACCGACAACACCGAGGCAGTAGTCCAGGCTTTGCTCGGCGGCAGCGCCGCACTGCGCTACCTGCGCAAAGACAATGGCGGACCGGCCTCGACCCGCAACCGAGGGGTAGCCGAAGCAACCGGCGACTACCTGATTTTCCTGGACGCCGATGACGAACTGGCCCCCGGTGCGCTGGCGCTGGTGCGGCAGCATCTACAGAAACACCCCGAAACCCGCATGGTCATTGGCGGTTACCTGATCCGTAGCCATGATCGAACCGCCGAACGGATACCTAGCGCGCTGCCAGACTCACGAAGCGACCGGGTGCGAGGCTACCTGATAGACAAGACGATCAGTCTCTCGAACGGAGCCTGCGTCATGCATCGGGACGTGTTCACCAAGGGGCTATATCCGGAGCACTTTCGAAATGCGGAGGACATACCGGTATTTGCCCAGGCACTTGCCAGCTATCCCTGCACGACCCTCGCAGCCCCCCTGGCGATCATCCATCGGCACGACGACAGCCTGCGCCACACGTTCTGCCATTCGAAGGAAATCGGTATCGACCTGGTGAACGAGGTATTCCACCGCCTGGACGGCGACTGGCAGGCATTGAGCAGGGCTTATTTCACCCAGCGCTGCCTGTCGCTGTTTCGTGAAGCCTACCTCGCGAATGACGTGTCCTTCGCCAAGCGTTTCTACCGCATGGCCCTGCAACACGACTGGACGGCGATATTCAAGCTTCCCTACACCCGCAAGGCCATCCGTCTCTGGCTAGGCATTCGACCCCACCGCTAGATGGAGGGGCCGCACCCCATCACTCCAGCACGTCGAAAGATACGGGAGTAGTGGCACTGACCGCACGGCGCAGCCTGCGCCCAAGCACCTCGTCGAGATGCTTCGGCGCAACGCCAAAACCTGGCCGCACACTGCGGATGGCATCAGCGGTCACGACATCTCCCGCCTGCAGGTCCTTCACGAAGTACAGCGAACGGCGGAATCGGACGTTACCCTGCTCGCTCGACTTTCGACCGTAGTCCACCTGCCCGAGGGACTGCCAGGCGGTCCGGCTGCCACTGCACAATTGCGCGAGTTCGGCGGGCTCCAGCGAGAAACTGTCATCCGGGCCGCCGCCACTGCGATCCAGGGTGAAGTGCTTTTCGATGATCGAAGCGCCCAGGGCAACGCTGGCAATCGCCGTGGTGTTGTCGAGGGTATGGTCCGACAGACCGGTGACCAGTCCGAAGCGCTCACGCATATCGACGATAGTGCGCAGGTTGTAGTCCTCGGCCGGCGCAGGGTAGCCACTGACGCAATGCAGAATGGCCAGCTCTCGACACCCGCCACCCAGCGCAGCATCGACCGCCTCCTGGATTTCCTCCGCATCCGCCATCCCGGTGGAAATGATCATCGGCTTGCCGGTAGAGGCGACATAGCGGATCAGCGGCAGATCCACCGCTTCGAACGAAGCGATCTTGTAGGCCGGCGCGTTGAGGTCTTCGAGCAGATCGACGGCCGTATTGTCGAACGGTGAGCTGAATATGGTGATGCCGACCTTGCGCGCATGTTCGAACAATGGCGCATGCCACTCCCAGGGCATGTGCGCCTCCCGGTACAGCTGGTACAGCGTCTTGCCGTCCCACAGCCCGCCACGTATCTGGAACTCTTCCGCAGTCGAGTCGAGCGTAATGGTGTCCGCGGTATAGGTCTGCAGCTTCACTGCGTCGGCGCCGGCCTTCCTGGCCTCCTCGATAATGCGCATGGCAATTTCGAGCTTGCCGTTGTGGTTGGCAGAAAGCTCTGCAATGACGTAGGGCGAATGGTCGAGCCCGATGGCCCGACCGGTAATGCTGATAGATGGATTCACGTTATTTACCTGCATGCAGTTCGAGCTTCTTCTGCAGCAGAGGGCGCTGCTGCTCCCACTCATCATGCAGTAGGCCCAGGCTATAGATATCGGCATAGCGCCCATCGACGAAATGCTGCTGGCGCAAGACGCCCTCGACCACGAAACCGAATTTCTTGTGAAGGCTGATGACCGCAGTATTGAAGTCCAGAACTTCACAATGCAACTTGTGCAAGGCTAGCGCGCCGAACGCGTAGTCCAATGCGAGGAATTCCATTTTACTGCCCGTCCCTCTTGGCGCATCCGGGGAGGCGTAGAAGGCCCAGGAAGAGTGGCCATTGGGCTTGTCGATGTTGACGAAAGCAACGATTCCCAAAGGAAGGCCTTGCTCCTCGAACATTCGGTACTGGTGCCGCGGATCATGGCGAATTCGCTCCCACCAGCTCTTATGCTCTTCGAGAGTGATCTCGTGACGGGTGTACATGTTGGCCCGCACATTCGGCGCATTCCGCCACGACAGCATCAGCTCCAGTTCGTGGTCCTCGATGTCCCGAAGTTTTCCAATATTCACTGTTTCAGCCTCGTCGCTGGATTTCGAATAGCTTCTCGACCACGAGCGAACAGCCCTGCCCTGAAGTTATGCCCGCCGCACTCCGGCTCATAGCCTGCAATACAGCAGGCGACTCCTTTAGTCTGACGACAAGCTCCTGCAGGTATCGCTCGTCACCAAGGCTGAAACTAACGGCGGCTCCGGTCTCTTCAATTCTTCTACCGGCAACCCTCTGGTTGTCGGCGACGACTACCATCAGCGTTGGCAACCCCATGCAGCAACGCTCCCAGGATGTCGAACCCGCAGCACCGATGGCCAGATCGCTTTCTTTCATAAGTTTGGCCATCTCAGTGGTATTTACCAGCACCTCTGCGGTACATGGCAGCCCGTCCACAAGCTGGCGAACTTCGGCAAGCCATGGCGCCGTAGCGCCCATTACTACGGTGATACGCATCTCAGGCGAAACAACACCGGCCAAGGCTCGTAGAACGTAGGACGACGCGTTCGCGGCGTCGACCCCTCCCATCGTCACCAGGATATCTCTCAATGCACCTTGGGCCTGAGCCCTGCGGAAGAGACTTTCCGCCCTGAGTTCGGCGAACTCGGGACGGAGCAGGGCGAACTGGGCGCCCGCCAATACCGTGCAGCGAGCAGGGACAAGTGCTTCATAGGCCTGCGCTGTTTGCCCCAGGTTCTGATCCAGTAGCAGGTCGCACTCGTGCGCCCTATCCGCAAGATCATCGATCACCATCATGTTGCGGCAGACGCCGGACACAATTCGTTCCCAGCGAGCATCGATGGCGTAATGGTCGACCACGAGCCAGTCGGCTCCCAGATCGACAAGAGCCTCACAGGTCTGCTTGGCGTCATCCGCCCAGCCAACACCCAGCCAACGTGCATGAACAGGCCCCGATACCTCTTCGTCGCAACTGTCACTACCGGCAGGAAGCATGCTGATGCCGTGTCCACGCTGGATAATCTGTGCAAACAAGTGCCCAGGGTGCTCGCGGGAAATGAAATGACAGTCGACGCCTGCTGCTCGCAGTACATCGGCAAGAGTCAGGCAGCGCATTACGTGGCCGCTGCCCATCAGCAATGAAGCGTCGACGCGGAATACGACTTTCACAGCTCAGTGCCGGAGGCCTGCATGGCCTTGAACATCCACTCCGCCTGCACCCAGTCCTCCTGCGTATCGATATCCTGTACCCGGAATCGCGGCAGTACTACCGGCGCCGAGGCGGATGAGAAGATCGGCACCCCCTGTTTCCAGGCCTGAGTACGCCCCCAGTAGAACTGCCCAGCGTCATGGAAGGCCTCTTCCAAATCCTGAGAACGCGTGGAGAAATGCTCCGGAGTAAACATTTCGACACGCTGTGCGCCGGTGAGGCGAAGTGCGCGTTGTATAGGGAACGGGTAGCTGGTAACGGAGAACGCATATTCAGCCCCTCCAACCTCAAGAACCTCTCGACCTTTCTGAAGGTCGGCAGGACGAAGGAAAGGAGCAGTAGCGTAGATACAGCACACAAGCTCTGGCGCTGTGCCGTTGCGTTCGTACCAATCTATGGCGTGTTGAATGACAGGTAATGTTCCACTGTGGTCACCGGCCAACTCGGAAGGACGCAGGAAAGGCACGTGAGCACCATGCTCCCTTGCGATGGCCGCGATGCGTGGATCGTCGGTGGAAACGGCCACCTCGTCGAAGCATCCACTCTGCCGGGCCGCCTCGATGGACCAGACAATCATTGGCTTGCCACAGAACAAACGAATGTTCTTACCCGGAATTCGTTTGCTTCCGCCGCGAGCGGGAATGATCGCGAGCTTCATTCGGCTACCGCATTAAGCAGAGCCCGCACCACCTCATCCTGCTGTGCATCAGCCAGCCCCTGGTACATAGGCAGACTGATCGCCTCCGCGTAGTAACGTTCAGCCTCGGGATAATCGCCATCGCGGAATCCAAGGGCGCGGTAATAGGGCTGCGTATGCACCGGAATGTAGTGCAGATTGACGCCAATGCCCTGAGCCCGCAGCGCCTCAAATACGTCGCGATGACTTCGGTTGATCCGCGCCAGATCGAGCCGGACCACATAAAGATGAAGGCCGGAGTATCCATCGGGATGCTGCCAAGGCGTGACCAGCGGCAGTTTGGCCAGCAGTTCGTCGTAGCGCCTGGCCAACTCATGGCGTCGAGCCACGTACTGATCCAGCCGAGCCATCTGGCTGACGCCCAAGGCGGCCTGTAGCTCGGTCATCCGGTAATTGAAACCGAGGTCGATCTGCTGGTAGTACCAGGGACCGTCGGCGGCGTGGGTCATCTGCGCGGGATCGCGGGTAATCCCATGACTGCGCAGCAGCGCCATGCGTCCGGCCAGCTCCGCATCGTTGGTCAGCGCCATGCCGCCTTCGGCGGTGGTGATGATCTTGACCGGATGGAAACTGAACACCGTGATATCACTGTAGCGACAGTTGCCAATGAACTCGCCACGATACTTTCCGCCGATCGCGTGAGACGCGTCTTCGATGATCCGGAAGCCATAACGCACCGACAGCGCATGGATGGCCGCCATATCGCACGGCTGCCCGCACAGGTGTACGGGCACCACGACCTTCGGCAGCGTCCCTTCGACCTCGGCCTGCTGCAACTTGCGCTCCAGGGCCTGAGGGCAGAGGTTGTAGGTTCGCGGGTCGATGTCGACGAAGTCGACGCTCGCACCACAGTAGAGACCACAGTTAGCCGAAGCGACGAAGGTAACGGGGCTCGTCCACAAGCGGTCGCCAGGCCCAAGACCTAGCGCCAGGCATGCCAGATGCAGGGCGGAGGTGGCGCTGTTCACGGCCAGTGCGTGGGCCGCACCGACGTGCTGCGCGACGGCCTGCTCGAAGCGCGGCACCATCGGACCCTGGGTCAGGAAATCCGAGTTCAGTACCTCCACGACCTGGTCGATATCAGCCTGGGTAATCTCCTGGCGACCGTAGGGGATCATGCGTCAAATGCTCCCGATCTTTTCGCGATTGGCCTGGATCCAGGCTTGCAGCTCGGCATCGGCCATCCACTGCGAATTGTTGTCGCTGGCGTAGACGAAGCCCTCGGGAACCTTCTTGCCGTCCTTGATGCGCTTCTCGCAAGTGGCCCAACCATGGATGGTCGGCAGGATCTTGAAATGCTCGGGATACTCGTAGGTGTAGTAAGCGTCCTCGGCGCTGATCATCTGCTCGTGGAGCTTCTCGCCGGGACGAATGCCAACGATTTCCTGGCGGGCATCCGGCGCAACCACACGCGCCAGGTCGGTGACCTTCATCGACGGGATCTTCTTCACGTAGATCTCACCACCGACCATGTCCTCGAAGGCATGCCAGACCAGTTCCACGCCTTCCTCGAGGGAGATCATGAAGCGGGTCATGCGATCGTCGGTGATGGGCAGCACGCCACTGTCCTTGATCGACATGAAGAACGGGATCACCGAACCGCGCGAGCCCATGACGTTGCCATAGCGCACCACCGCGAAACGGGTGTCGTGGCCGCCCGAATACGAGTTGCCCGCGACGAAGAGCTTGTCCGATGCAAGCTTGGTAGCACCGTACAGGTTGATCGGGCTGCTGGCCTTGTCGGTGGACAGGGCCACTACACGCTTGACGCCCTTGTCGATGCAGGCATCGATCAGGTTCATGGCGCCCATGACGTTGGTCTTGACGCACTCGAAGGGATTGTACTCGGCGGTGGGAACGATCTTGGTGGCCGCCGCGTGGACCACGTAGTCGACGCCGTCGAGGGCGCGATACAGGCGATCCTTGTCGCGCACGTCGCCGATGAAGAAGCGAACCCGGCTATCACCCTGGAACTTCTTCGCCATATCCCACTGCTTCATTTCATCCCGGGAGAAGATGATGATCTTCTTCGGGTTGTACTTCGCCAGCGTCATGGGGACGAAGGTATTGCCGAAAGAGCCGGTACCACCGGTGACCAGGATGGTCTTGTTGCTGAGCATAGGAAGTACCTACTTGAACAAATGAGTTTGAATGGCTTTGGCGACGCGCTGATTGGCCAGGCGATCACGTTCGCCGAATACCCAGGAGAAATACTGCTGCCGATTCGCCGCGAATGCACCGGCGTCGTCGATCGCACGCTCCAGCAACGGCGCGAAGTCGATAGGCGAACTTACCCTCTGGCGCAAACCGCACTCGTAGAGTGTCAGCAGTCGCTGGGTATCGTCCGGGTGCATGCTCTCCTGCTCGGCCATGCGGCGCATGACGTCCTGTGACAACAGATCCGTTTCGATGAACAGCTGCGGCACGTCATAGAACAATGACTCCTCGGCCGGCGAATTCGCGTCCGAAACCACCAGGTCCGCCACCGATTGGAGTACCGGCAACGGAGCATTGGTCAGATCGAGAAGCGTACGGGGACGTTGAGCCGCCAGCGCCGCCACTCGTCGGAAGCTGGCCCGATCCTGCGAACGAGAAGTCAGCGCCTGGCTGGGATGAGGACGCAGCACCAGGTTGAAATGGGCCGGTGTCGTCAGCACCAACTGCTCGGCAACCAGTGTCCACGACCCTATGCCACGCCGGCTAGGGGTGTAGATGATGGTCTTTCGCTCGGGATCCAGGCCCAGCCCCGACAAAGCCTGGGCACGCTGCTGGGACGTCTGTTCAGGAAACTCACAGAAGGGCAGGAAGCCGGTCGGTTCACAACGGACCCGCACTTCCGGATCGAAGCGCTGGATCATCTGCTGCATGCGTGGGCCGATCACGCAGAGCAGATCGAAGTGGGCGTTGTGCAGCAATGCCTCCTTGCTCAGCAGCATGTACGTGCCATGGAACACCGTGCATTTCTTCGCCGGGTATGGCTGCAGGAAACTCCGGTACGGCGAGCCGGTGACGACGACATCGGCATTCTTCAGCTCACGATTGCCAGCGGCGAGAGGCCCCAGAAAGCGCGAATAGCGCGCCAGCGGCATGTCCGGATACAACCGCCGGACGGCCTGCAGCGTGGAACGCCGATTGGAAACGAATGTCCCCGGCAGAACGCGCTGGACCTGCGCCAGGTGCGGCACGGCCTGGAACATCTTGGAGAAATAGACGATACGATTCATGGGCTTTCCGCACGGGTCAGACGGCGCTGAAGCAGGGCTCCCCGAGCACTGTGTGTCAGGAAGCCCTAGGGGTTAGACGCCCGAGGAATAAGGCGCCACGCCGTCCTTGACCACCAGGATGTCCTGCATGATCAGGTACTCGAGGTCCGAGCCGTAGAACATGTTCAGGGCGTCGGTCGGCGAGCAGATCATCGGTTCGCCGCGGCGGTTCAGCGAGGTGTTCAGGGCCACGCCGTTGCCGGTGAGTTTCTCCAGCTCCTTCATCAGGTCGTAGTAGCGCGGGTTGAACTCGCGCTTGAGGACCTGGGCGCGGGAGGTGCCGTCTTCGTGGACGACTTCCGGCACGCGGGTCTTCCACTCTTCGTTGACTTCGAAGGTGAAGGTCATGAACGGCGCCGGGTGGTCGATCTTGAACATCTGCGGGCCGACGGTATCCAGCATCGACGGGCAGAAGGGGCGCCAGCGCTCGCGGAACTTGATCTGCGCGTTGATGCGGTCGGCCACGCCCGGCACGCTCGGGCAGCCGAGGATCGAACGACCGCCGAGGGCGCGCGGGCCGAATTCCATGCGGCCCTGGAACCAGGCCACCGGGTTGCCGTCGGCCAGTACCTTGCCGATCACCTCGGGCACGTTGTCGATCTTGCGCCACTGCGGCTTGGCCGCGTGGCGGGCGCAGGCGGCGATGACGTCTTCGTTGCTGTATTCCGGGCCGAGGTAGACGTGCTCCATCTTCTCGACCGGCACGCCGCGCTCCCAGGAAACGTATGCGGCGGCGCCGACCGCGGTGCCGGCGTCGCTGGAGGCGGGCTGCACGTACAGCTCCTTCACTTCCGGGCGGGAGATGATCTTCTGGTTCAGCTTGACGTTCAGCGCGCAGCCGCCGGCGAAGGCGATCTTCCCGGTTTCGCGGAGGATGTCGCCCAGGTAGTAGTCCATCATCTCCAGCGCCAGCTTCTCGAACAGCGCCTGGATGCTGGCGGCGTAGTGGATGTACGGGTCGTCGGCGATGTCGCCTTCGCGTTTCGGGCCCAGCCACTCGATCAGCTTGGGCGAGAAGTAGTAGCCCTTGCCCTTTTCCTTGTAGCGGCGGAAGCCGATGACGTTGGCGTAGTCGGTGTTGATGATCAGCTCACCGTTCTCGAACTTGGCCAGGCGCGAGAAATCGTACTTGCTGGCGTCGCCGTAGGGCGCCATGCCCATGACCTTGAACTCGCCGTCGAGCATGTCGAAGCCGAGGTACTCGGTGATCGCGCCGTACAGGCCACCGAGGGAGTCCGGGTCGTAGAACTCCTTGATCTTGTGGATCTTGCCGTTCTCGCCGTAGCCGAAGAAGGTGGTGGCGTACTCGCCCTTGCCGTCGATCCCGAGGATCGCGGTCTTCTCCTTGAAGCCGGAGCAGTGGTAGGCGCTGGAGGCGTGGGCCAGGTGGTGCTCGACCGGCTGGATCTTGACCTTCTTCAGGTCGAAGCCCAGCTGCTGCAGGCACCATTCGATGCGCTTGTAGTAGCGCTTGTAGCGGCGGTTGCCGAGCAGGATGGCGTCCAGCGCGCGGTCCGGGGCGTAGGCGTAGCGCTTGGCGTAGTGCCAGCGGGCCTTGCCGAACAGGCTGATCGGGGCGAACGGAATGGCCACCACGTCGACGTCGGACGGCTTGATCCCGGCCTGTTCCAGGCAGAATTTGGCCGACTCGTAGGGCATGCGGTTCTTCGCGTGCTTGTCGCGGACGAAGCGCTCTTCTTCGACCGCCGCGACCAGCTTGCCGTCGATGTACAGGGCGGCGGAAGGGTCATGGCTTACGGCGCCGGACAGGCCGAGGATGGTCAATGCCACTGGTGTTGCCTCTTGGTCGAGCCCGGCTCCGTCAGCGGAGCCAGGCGATGATCTTGGTCGGCTCTTGGAGCCGTCACTTCCCGGGTCAGTCTTGCGCGTTGACGCCGGTCTTCGGTATGCGTTCGTCCAGCAGCCGGTGGAGGGCGCTGTCCTGCGGCCAGTTGCGCAGGAAACGTGCGCGGTCGCGGGCGTAGGCGCGCTCGAAACTGGCCTGGCCGTGGTGCTTGCGCATGGCGTCGAGATCGATCAGCGCCCAGCGCCCCGCACCGCCTTCAGCCTGCCAGAACAGGTTGTGGCCCTTGAGGTCGCCGTGGCTGATGCGCTCGCGCAGCAGCGCCGCGAACAGGCCGTCCAGGGCCTTGAGTTCGGCCTCCGGCGGCATGCCGGCCCCGTCCGGATCGTCCAGATGGGGTTTGAAACGGGCGATTATATCCTGCCCGGCCAGGTAATCGGTAATCAGGAAGGCCGGACCGCGCAGCCACAACCAGCGTCGTTCCAGCACCGCCAGGGGTTTCGCGGTGGCGATGCCGAGCGCTTCCAGGCGATTGCCCTCGCGCCAGGAGCCCCACGCGCGGCTGGGACGCCAGAAGCGCTTGAGCCAGTGCAGCAGGTTCTTGATGTTGTAACGCTTCACTACCAGCGGCCGGCCATCCAGCTCCACTTTCGCCACGGTAGCCGCGCCACCGGTCTTGTAGACATGCCCCCGGTCAATGAAAGCGTCCGGCTCGGCCAGCAGCGGCGCCAGGCCTGCCTCCTCCTCGCGGCGCACGGCGCGCAGGCCGAAGGCGCCGCGGCGCACGCTGAACAGGCTGCAGTCGCGGCCGATCTTCTTCAGCAGGTCGGCGACGCGCCAGCGGCGCACGCGGGCGATTTCCTTCTGCAGCGCTTCCAGCGGCAGGGCGTGCTCGCCGTTGACCAGCAGGTAGTGCACCAGCAGCTCTTCCAGGAACGGATCGAGCGCGGCCGGCAGCTGGGCGAAGAACACCCCGAGGTTTTCCAGCACGTGCTTGCGCGACAGCGGCTGGCCGGGGGTCTCGGCGCGAATGCCGGCGCCGTCGATCAGGTACAGGCGGCCCTCATGGCGCAGCAGGTTGTCCAGGTGCAGGTCTTCCTGCCAGAGCCCCTTGAGGTGCAGGCCGGCGATGGCCGCCAGGGCCTCGCCGAGCACCGCCTGCTGGGCGTCGGACAGCGTCGCCTGGCCTTCCACGGCGCGCCAGGCGCCGCCCAGGCTGTGGGCGCCGTCGAGGAACTCGAAGAGCAGCCAGCCGCCCTCGCCCTCGCTCAGGCCGTCGGCCAGCAGCAGCGGCGTGGTCAGGCCCTGCTCGGCGAGCAGGCGCACGCCCGCCAGCTCGCGCTGGAAGTGTCGCGCGGCCTTGCCGCCGACCAGCAGCTTGGCCAATACCTGACGCCCGCGCCAGTTGCCTTCGCCGACATAGCGCTTGCCCGGCAGCACCCGCAGCAGGCTGTCCAGGCGCAACTCCGCCGGGCCGGCGCCGTCGGCCAGGTCCAGGCGCAGCGGCAGGGCCGGCTGGCGGCCGGCGTTTCGCAGTTCGCCGAGCTTCACCCGCGCTTCTCCTTGCGCCGCCGGCGCGCACCCAGGCGCCGGTACCAGTGGTCGACCTCGGGGCCAGCGGCGGCGCAGCCCAGGTAGGCGGCGAGCAGTTGGCGCACGTCCACCTCGCTCCAGTCCGGCGCGCGGCGCAGCAGCGGCTCCAGGTCCTTGACCCGGTCGCGCAGGCCGAACCACAGCGGGCGGGTTTTCTCCAGGTCGATCAGGCAGGCCTGGAACTCGTCCCCGTCCTCTTTGAGGAAGATGTGTTTGGGATAGAAGCAGCCATGCATCTGCCCGGCTTCGTGCAGGCGCCGGGCGAGCATGCCGCAGGCGCGCAGGATCGCCTGGCGACGCTCCAGCGGCAGGCCCGACCACTCCTTCAGCCAGCCCTCCAGCTCGCGCCAGCCGTCCAGCGCGCGGGTCACCAGCACCGCGCGGCGCTCGCCGGCCTCGCGGCGTTCGGCGAAATAGGCCGCCTGCAACGCCGGGATGCCCAGTTGCTGGTAGCGCTGGATGTTGCGGAACTCGCGGGCGAAGGTCGGCTCACCGCCCGGGCGCAGCAGGCTGCGGGTCAGGTGGTTGCTCTGGCGCTTGAGGTAATAGGCGCCGCCCTCCAGCTCCAGGCGATAGACGCTGCTCCAGCCGCCGCGCTCGGTGTTGGGCTCGTCCACGGCCTGCAGCTGCAGCGCCCAGAGCGCGTCGAAATCGGCCAGACCCTGACGCTCCAGCGCCTCGCGGTCTTCGGCGGCGATGAAGTCGTTCACTCGCGTCCCTCGTAGAAATTGGCGATGCGTCGGACGCGCTTCTTGTCCGAGGCGTTCAGCCGCTCGCGCCGGCGGTATTGCAGGTAGAAGCGCAGGCGCTGGGCGGCTGAGAGTTTGTGCTTGGCCACCTTGTCCAGGGTCGCCAGGTCCTTGGTGATGCGGTGGCGCAGCATGAAGCTGACCCAGTAGTTGCCGATCGGGCAGTCGATGAAATACACGGTGCCGGCCGAATCGACCAGGACGTTGCGCCACTTCAGGTCGTTGTGAGTGAAGTGGTGGTCATGCATCAGCCGGGTGTGCGCGGCCAGCTGGCGGCTGACGTGGTCGACCCAGGCGGGGTCGCTCAGGCGCGGGTCGTTGCGCTTGGCCAGCGCGGCGAGGTCCTCGGTGTCCGGCACTTCGCGGGTGACCATGGCGCCACGGACGAAGGCGCCGTGCTTGCGTTCCATGCCCCAAGCCACCACTTCGGCGGTGGGGATGCCCCACTTGGCGAACTGCTTGAGGTTCTGCCATTCGGCCTTGATCCGCGGCCGCGCCAGGTAGCGGTGATAACCCTTGCCGGCGCTGCGGTAGCGCTTGACGTAGTAGCGCACGCCGCCACGCTCGATGCGGATCACCTCGGACTTGGGGTCGCGGGTCAGCCGCTCGCCCTCCAGGGCGAACACCGCGTCGAGGCTGCCGAAGTCGGCGGACAGGTGGCGGTAGGCGGGTTCCAGGGTCCAGCCCGACATCAGAGCAGGTCTCCGTAGCGCTGCTTGCGATCGTAGAGTTTGGCGGCCTTGCGCTCCATCCAGGCGAGCAGCCCGGCCTCCTCACGGAGGATGTCGCGCAGTGGCTTGCGGAAGTAACCGCGCAGGAAGCGTAGCTTGTCGCGTTGCGTCAGGCCGATGTCCAGCGCCGAGAAGTACAGCGCGGCCAGGTCCTTGTCGCGCCAGCGGCGCGGCGTGGCGGCGCGGGTCTGTGCGCGGTGCAGGTCGATCACCGACAGGCGCAGGTCGTCGGCCGTCGGCGGGCGATCTGTGTGCAGCAGGAAATGGCAGATGTAGCAGTCGCGGTGGTTGACTCCGGCGCGGTGCATGGTGCCGATCATCTTCGCCACTTCGGCGATCAGTGCGCGCTTGAAGCGCGGCGCCGGCGGCTCGCGCAGCCAGTTCAGCGACAGCTGTTCGAGATCGACGGTAGGGGCCAGCTCCTCGGTGACGATGAAGGAGTGCTGGCGCGCCGGGTCGCCGCCGCGCTCGCCGTAGGCGACGGAGGTCATGGTCGCCACCCCGGCCTGGTGCAGGCGTTCCAGGGCGCGCTGCTCCTGGCCGGCGCCGAGCACCGGAAGCTTGGCGCTGAGCAGGTTCTTGAAGATCTCGCCCCAGCCGATGCCACGGTGGATCTTGACGAAGTAGCCGCGCCCGTCGACCTCGGTGCGCAGGGTACGGCGGCCTTCCAGCTCGCGGTAGACCTTGCCCTGCAGGCGTTCCACCTCGACGAAGGGGTCCTTGCCGGCCCACAGCGCCTTGAAGGGTTCGTGCAGTTCGAGCTTCATGGGCGCTCCGCGAGGATCACGTCGGCGGCGTGCTGCGGCATGGAGTAGAGGTCGGCGGTCTCGGCGAAGGCCAGGCCGTTGCACGACCAGGCAGCGCGCGCCGCGCCGTCCTTGAGCATGTCCGCCAGCATGCGGTTGAAGCCGTCCTGCTCGAAGGGCGACGGCACCACGCGGCCGGCGTCGGCCTCGGCGATGTAGTGGGCGTAGCCGCAGACGTCGGTGACCAGCACCGGCAGCCCGGCGACCAGCGCCTCCAGCAGCACGGTGCCGGTGTTCTCGTTGTAGGCCGGGTGGATCAGCAGGTCGGCGCCGAGCAGGAAGCGCGGAATGTCGCTGCGACCCTTGAGGATCTGCACGTGGTCCGACAGGCCGAGGGTCTTCACCTGCAGCAGGAACGGCTTGGGATCGTCCTGGCCGATGGCGATCAGCCGGGTGCGCTTGCGCAATTCCTTCGGCAGCGCGGCCAGGGCCTTGAGGCTGCGGTCCAGGCCCTTGGTCTTGAAGCCGGAGCCGATCTGCACCAGCAGCAGGTCGTCATCCGCGAGCTTGAATTCGCGGCGGAACTCGGCGCGGATCTCGGCGGCGTTGGCCGGCGCGCGGCGGTCCAGGGCGATGCCCGGCGGCAGCAGGTGGAAGCGCTGCGCGGGGGTACCGTAGTGTTTGACGAACAGCGGCTGCTGGACCTCGGAGATCATCAGGATCTCGGTCTTCGACTCGGGGGCGAACACCGCCCGCTCGTAGTCGGCGAAGTGCTTGTAGCGGCCCCAGCGACGGTAGATCGGGTTGCGCAGGGTCTGCGCCTTGTCTTCGAAGCAGCCGTCGGCGGCGTAGTAGACGTCCAGGCCGGGCATCTTGTTGAAGCCGATCACCCGGTCCACCGGGTCGCGGGCCAGGTCGGCGGCCAGCCAGGCGCTGAACTTGGCGTTGCGATTGTGGTTGAACAGCGCCTTGATCGGCGCCACGCGCACGTCGAAGCCGGGCGGCACTTCGCCTTCCCAGATCGGCGTATAGACGCGGATGGCGTGGCCACGCTTCTGGCATTCCAGGGCGATGCGCATGAAGTCGCGCTGCAGCCCGCCGAACGGGAAGTATTTGTAGAGAACGAAAGCCAGGGTCATCGAAGCGTCTCCGGGGCCAGCAGCAGCGCCTCCAGCTGGGTCGCCACGCGTTGCGGGTTAAGGCGCGTGAAGCACAGGGGCTGCTCGTGCCGCAGGTCGAACCGGCGCTTGTCTTCGGCCGTCGGCTGGTAGGTACAGGTCTTCTGCAGGCAGGGCGCGCACGCCGGCCAGTCGGCGCCCAGGTGCACCTGCGAGCGCCCGTAGGCGCCGGTGAGACCGGGGTTGGTCGGGCCGAACAGCGACAGCGTCGGCACATCCAGGGCGGCCGCCAGGTGTCCGAGCCCGGTGTCCACCGCCACGCAGGCGGAAGCGCCGGCCAGGACCTTGGCCATGCCCGCGAGGGATAATCTGGGGAGCACCGAGGCGTTTTCCAAGCCCTGGGCGATGCGCTCGGCGCGCTCGCGCTCGGCTTCATTGCCCCAGGGCAATCTGACCGACCAGCCGCGTTCGCCCATGCGCTCGGCCAGCTCGCGCCAGTAGACCTCGGGCCAGTGCTTGGTGACCCAGGTGGTGCCGTGGAGGAACACCAGGTAGGGCTCGGCGCCGCTGTCGTCGAGCAGCCGGCCACGGTCCAGGCCGTAGTCGCCAACGCCCTTGGGCAGCGGGTAGTCCAGCGCCTGGGCGAACAACTGGCGCACCCGCTCCACCGCGTGCTGGCCCCAGGCGACGGGGTAGGCGCGGTCGTAGAAACGGCTGGCCGCCGGCTCGCGCGCGGACGCCTTGTCCAGCCCGGCGACCGGGGCCTTCTTCGCGTAGCGGGTCAGCCAGGCGCTCTTGAGCAGACCCTGGGCGTCGATCACCAGGTCGTAGTCGACCTCGCGCAGGCGCTTCTTGAAACGGCGCCACTCGCCGTTCTTCAGGGTCTGCCAGAGGTTCTTGCGCCAGCGCCGGATGGCCACCGGGATGACCTGGGCCACCGCCGGGTGCCAGGCCGGGATCTCGGCGAAGCCCTCCTCCACCACCCAGTCGAACTGGATGCCGGGGATGGCGCGGGCCGCGTCGGTGAGCGCCGGCAGGGTATGGATGACGTCGCCCAGGGACGACGTCTTGATCAGCAGCACCCTCATTCCACGTCGACCGGGTCGGCGACCAGGCGGTCGAGCGCCTCGAGCACCGGCTGCGGCTTGAGCTCGCGCAGGCAGTTGTAGTGGCCGAAGCGGCACACGCGGTCGAAGCAGGGGCTGCACTCCAGGCCCAGGCGGACGATTTCCACGGCGTCGGCCAGGGGCGGGGTGAACTGCGGCGAGGTGGAGCCGTAGACCGCCACCAGCGGGCGGTTCAGCGAAGCGGCCACGTGCATCAGGCCGGAGTCGTTGGTGACCACGGCGCTGGCGCAGGACATCAGGTCGATGGCCTCGGCCAGGGCGGTTTCGCCGGCCAGGTTGACGGCTTCCTCGCGCAGGCCGGGGATCAGCCGCGAGCGGATCTCCTCGCCGCCGGGGTGGTCGTTCTTCGAGCCGAAGATCCACACCTGCCAGCCGGCGCGGATCTTGGTCTCGGCGACCTTGGCGTAGTACTCCGCCGGCCAGCGCTTGGCCTCGCCGAACTCGGCGCCGGGGCACAGCGCCAGCACCGGGCGGTCCAGGCTCAGGCCGAATTTGGCCAGGGCGGCGTCGCGGCTCGTCGGGTCGATGGCCAGGCGCGGCTGCGGGTAGGGCTGCGGCAACTCGGCGCCGGCCGGGTAGGCCAGGGCCATGAAGCGCTCGATCATCAGCGGATAGCGCTCTTTATCCAGCTTGCGGATGTCGTTGAGCAGGCCGTAGCGCATCTCGCCTTTCCAGCCGGTGCGCTTGGGGATGCCGGCGAAGAACGGCACCAGCGCCGACTTCAGCGAGTTGGGCAGGAGGATCGCCTGGTCGTACTGGCCCGCCAGGCTCTTGCCGATGCGCCGGCGCGCGGTGACGTCGAGCACGCCGTGGCCGAGCGGGAAGCTCAGGGCCTGGCGCACCTCGGGCATGCGCTCGAGGATCGGCCGGCTCCACTCGGGGGCCAGCACGTCGATCTGGCAGTCGGGGTGCTCGCGCTTGAGACACTCGAAGAGCGTCTGCGCCATCACCATGTCGCCCACCCAGGAGGGCCCAATGATCAGGATGTTCATAATCGGCAGCTTGGTGTCGATCGCCCGGGGCCGCAAGCCGGCGGCTCAGCGGGCCGGCGGGTCAGGCCATCGGCCATCGACAGCGTTGCCAGCTCCTCACAGAAATTCGTCGTCCGGTCGCCGGAGCCGCAGCTCCTCGGCGACCCTTGCCTACATCGGAAATCAATCGAGTTCGAGCCCGCGCCAGATCCGCATCACACCGCGGCGCTCGTCATGGAAGCGGTCGCCCGTCACCACCCCCGGCTGCTTCTGCAGCGCCAGGCGATGCGCGGCCGCACGATAGGCCTTGTAGGCCTCCTGCAGGAAACGGACGTCCTCGCCAGACATCAGCCCGGCCCTCTCCAGGCCTTCCAGGATGCGGATGTTGTCGGTGAATTGCAGCAGTTCGGGGTGCTGCCACGACCAGGCGAGGGCCGCATATTGCACCATAAATTCGATATCGACGATACCACCGGCGTCCTGCTTGAGGTCGAAGGGCGCCGCGGCCTCGAAGGCGCTCGGCGCAGTGCCGGCGGCAGTCGTCGGAGTGCCGAGGTTGTCGCGCATCTTCGCGCGCATCTCGCTGACCTCGCGACGCAGCCCGGCCAGGTCGCGCTGGCGCCCCAGCACCTCGGCGCGAATGCCCTCGAAGGCAGCGGCCACCCGCGGGCTG
Organism: Pseudomonas citronellolis; assembly: GCF_029335315.1. GTDB lineage: Bacteria > Pseudomonadota > Gammaproteobacteria > Pseudomonadales > Pseudomonadaceae > Pseudomonas > Pseudomonas citronellolis_A. The sequence goes on along the minus strand of NZ_JARJLT010000300.1, from coordinate 5,677 downwards.
CCGGCCAGCACGCGGGCGCGCACCAGAGCCTGGTGCTCCCAGGTCCAGGCCTCGTTCTGCTGGTAGGCGCGGAACGCCGCCTGCGAGCTCACCAGCAGGCCGGCGGCGCCGCTCGGGCGCAGGCGCATGTCCACTTCATAGAGCGCGCCCGAGGTGGTCTGGGTGGTGAGGAAGTGGATGATCTTCTGCCCCAGGCGGGTGAAGAACTGCGAGCCGTCGATGGGCTTGGCGCCATCGGTCTCGCGCTGCGGGTCGCCGTCGTGGATGAACACCAGGTCCAGGTCCGAGCCATGGCCCAGCTCCAGGCCACCGACCTTGCCGTAGCCGACGATGATGAAGTCGGTGTCGCAGGGCGTGCCGTCGGCCCGCAGCGGGCGGCCGTGGCGCTGCACCAGTTGGTTCCAGGCCAGCGCCAGGACCTGCTCGAGGATGGCCTCGGCGAGCCAGGTCAGGTAGTCGCTGACCTTCATCAGCGGCAGCGTGCCGGCGATTTCCGAGGCCACCACGCGCAGGCCGTGGGCCAGCTTGAAGTGGCGCAGGGTCTCCATCTGCTGCTCGAGGTCGTCCTCGGGGATGCGCATCAGCCGTTCACGCAGCTCGGCGATCAGCTCCGGGGCCTTCGGCGGGCTCAGCAGGCGGCCTTCGTTGAGCAGCTCGTCGAGCAGGATCGGGAACTTGGCGATCTGCTCGGCCACCATCGGGCTGGCCGCGCACAGGGTCAGCAGGCGCTCCAGGGCGCCGGGGTTCTCGGTGAGCAGCACCAGGTAGGCCGAGCGCCGCGCCACCGCCTCGACCAGGGGCAGCACGCGTTCCAGCGTCAGGTCCGGTTTCTCGTGTTCGGCGAGCATGTTCAGCAGGCGCGGCATGAAGGCGTCCAGGCGCTCGCGACCCAGGCGCTGCATGGCGCGAACCTGGTTACCGTGGCGCACGTCGATCAGCCGCTTGAAGGCGGCGCCCGGCGCGGCGAAGCCGGCGTCGGCCAGCTGGCGGCAGGCGGACTCCTCGTCCACCTGCTCTTCCCATAGCGGCAGCCACTCGGCGCCGGGGGTGGCGCCGTCGGTATCGGCGCCCTCTTCCTCGTCGGGGTCGGCGATCACCTGGCGGAAGTGCCAGTCGACGCGGTCGCGCCAGTGGTTGATCGCCTGGTGGAAGGCAGACCAGTTGGCGAAGCCCATGATGAAGGCGACGCGAATGCGCGCCAGCTCGTCCTCCGGGAGCATCTGCGTCTGGCGGTCGTCGATGGCCTGCAGGGCGTGCTCGGCGTAGCGCAGGAACTCGTAGCCCTCGCGCAGCTCGCCGACCACCGCCGGCGGCAGGTAGCCCTGCCCCTCCAGGGTCGCCAGCACCCGCAGCAGCGGCCGCTGCTGCAGGCTCAGGTCGCGGCCGCCGTGGATCAGTTGGAAGGCCTGGGCGATGAACTCCACCTCGCGGATGCCGCCGGCGCCGAGCTTGATGTTCTCGCTCATGCCCTTGCGCCGTACTTCCTGCTGGATCAGCTGCTTCATGTTGCGCAGCGCCTCGATGGCCGAGAAGTCCAGGTAGCGCCGGTAGACGAACGGCCGCAGCAGCTCCAGCAGGCGCTGGCCGGCGTCCTGGTCGCCACCGACCACCCGCGCCTTGATCATCGCGTAGCGTTCCCAGTCGCGGCCCTGGTCCTGGTAGTACTGCTCCAGCGCGGCGAAGCTGTGCACCAGCGGGCCGCTGGAGCCGTAGGGGCGCAGGCGCATGTCGACGCGGAAGACGAAGCCCTCGACGGTGATGGCGTCCAGCGCCTTGATCAGCTTCTGCCCCAGGCGGGTGAAGAACTCCTGGTTATCCAGGGCGCGGCGGGCGCCCTGGGTCTCGCCGCCCTCGGGGTAGCCGAAGATCAGGTCGATGTCCGAGGACAGGTTCAGCTCGCCGGCGCCCAGCTTGCCCATGCCCAGCACCACCAGTTGCTGCGGCAGGCCGGAGCGATGGCCGATGGGCGTGCCGAACTGCTGGCAGTGCCTTTCATAGAGCCACCGGTAGGCGAGATCGATGCAGTTGTCGGCCAGGTCCGACAGATCGCGACAGGTACCCGCCAGGTCGCTGCCGCGGGTCAGGTCGCGCCAGACGATGCGCACCTGCTGGCGCCGGCGGAAGCGCCGCAGGCGCCGGCCCAGTTCGTCCTCGTCGGCGCAGTCGGCCAGCAGCGTTTCCAGCTGCGCGCGCATCTCGCCGCGCGCAAGCGGCCGGTCCAGCTGCCCACAGGCCACCAGCTCGAGGAAGGTGCCGGCGTCGCGCGCAGCCTGCTCGGCGACGAAGTCGCTGGCCGCGCAGACCAGGGCGAAGTCGTTGTGGCGCTCGGCCGACCACTGTTCATAAAGGACGGCGTTTTCGGCGGAAAGGTTGGCTACGGCGGCGCTGAAAGTCTGCCCCGCGCGCTCGGCGAGGGGCTTGAGGGTGGCCGGCAGGGCGGCCCGGGACGGCAGAGTCATGCATCGATCCTGATGAACGGCAACCCCGCGGAAGCCCCGCCATTCGGGCGCCTGTAGTTTTACTACTAACTTTTTTCGGCCAAGGGCTGTATCCAGCAGGGATTTGTAGTAAAACTACAACCCGCCGGAAACACCCCCGGTGCACTTCCAAGAATTCGCGGCGCCGCCCACGAGGCCGGCGCTGCTATCGGCAACGATCTACTGGCTTTCGATTCTGGAAGCCTTTCCGCCCTGGAGCAAGCCATGCAAGACCTTGATCCCGTCGAAACCCAGGAATGGCTGGACGCCCTGGAATCGGTCCTGGACCGTGAAGGTGAAGACCGCGCCCATTACCTGATGACCCGCATGGGCGAGCTGGCCAGCCGGTCCGGCACCCAACTGCCCTACGCCATCACCACGCCGTACCGCAACAGCATCCCGGTAACCCACGAAGCGCGCATGCCCGGCGACCTGTTCATGGAACGCCGCATCCGCTCGCTGGTGCGCTGGAACGCGCTGGCCATGGTGATGAAGGCGAACAAGCACGACCCGGATCTGGGCGGCCACATCTCCTCCTTCGCGTCCTCGGCGACCCTCTACGACGTTGGCTTCAACTACTTCTTCCAGGCCCCGACCGACGAACACGGCGGCGACCTGGTGTTCTTCCAGGGCCACGCCTCCCCCGGCGTCTACGCCCGCGCCTTCCTCGAAGGCCGCATCAGCGAAGACCAGTTGAACAACTTCCGCCAGGAAGTGGACGGCAACGGGCTGTCCTCCTACCCGCACCCGTGGCTGATGCCGGACTTCTGGCAGTTCCCCACCGTGTCCATGGGCCTCGGCCCGATCCAGGCGATCTACCAGGCGCGCTTCATGAAGTACCTGGAGAGCCGCGGCTTCATCCCCGCCGGCAAGCAGAAGGTCTGGTGCTTCATGGGCGACGGCGAGTGCGACGAACCGGAATCCCTGGGCGCGATCTCCCTGGCCGGCCGCGAGAAGCTGGACAACCTGATCTTCGTCATCAACTGCAACCTGCAGCGCCTCGACGGCCCGGTTCGCGGCAACGGCAAGATCATCCAGGAACTCGAAGGCGTGTTCCGTGGTGCCGAGTGGAACGTCAACAAGGTGGTCTGGGGCCGTTTCTGGGACCCGCTGTTCGCCAAGGACACCGCCGGCCTGCTGCAAGCGCGCATGGATGAGGTCATCGACGGCGAGTACCAGAACTACAAGGCCAAGGACGGCGCCTACGTGCGCGAGCACTTCTTCGGTGCGCGTCCGGAGCTGCTGGAGATGGTCAAGGACCTCTCCGACGAGGAAATCTGGAAACTCAACCGTGGCGGCCACGACCCCTACAAGGTCTATGCGGCCTACCACCAGGCGGTCAACCACAAGGGCCAGCCGACCGTCATCCTGGCCAAGACCATCAAGGGCTACGGTACCGGCTCGGGCGAAGCGAAGAACATCGCGCACAACGTCAAGAAGGTCGACGTCGAGTCGCTGAAGTCGTTCCGCGACAAGTTCGATATCCCGATCAAGGACGCCGACCTGGAAAACCTGCCGTTCTACCGTCCGGAAGAAGGCAGCGCCGAAGCCAAGTACCTGGCCTCCCGCCGCGCCGCCCTGGGTGGCGTGATGCCGGTGCGCCGCGAGAAGAGCTTCCAGGTTCCGGTTCCCCCGCTGGAAACCCTCAAGGCCATGCTCGACGGCTCGGGTGACCGCGAAATCTCCACCACCATGGCCTTCGTGCGGATCATCTCGCAGCTGGTCAAGGACAAGGAACTCGGCCCGCGCATCGTCCCGATCGTGCCGGACGAAGCCCGTACCTTCGGTATGGAAGGCATGTTCCGCCAGCTCGGCATCTACTCCTCGGTAGGCCAGCTGTACGAGCCGGTCGACAAGGACCAGGTGATGTTCTACCGCGAGGACAAGAAGGGCCAGATCCTCGAGGAAGGCATCAACGAAGCCGGCGCCATGTCCAGCTGGATCGCCGCGGGCACCTCGTACTCCACGCACAACCAGCCGATGCTGCCGTTCTACATCTTCTACTCGATGTTCGGCTTCCAGCGTATCGGCGACCTGGCCTGGGCCGCCGGCGACAGCCGCGCCCACGGCTTCCTGATCGGCGGCACCGCCGGCCGCACCACCCTCAACGGTGAAGGCCTGCAGCACGAGGACGGCCACAGCCACATCCTGGCCGCGACCATCCCGAACTGCCGCACCTACGATCCGACCTATGCCTACGAACTGGCGGTGATCATCCGCGAAGGCTCGCGGCAGATGATCGAAGAGCAGCAGGACATCTTCTATTACATCACCGTGATGAACGAGAACTACGTTCAGCCGGCCATGCCCAAGGGCGTGGAAGAAGGCATCATCAAGGGCATGTACCTCCTCGAGGAGGACAAGAAGGAAGCCGCCCACCACGTGCAGCTGCTGGGCTCCGGCACCATCCTGCGCGAAGTGGAAGCCGCCGCGAAGATTCTCCGCGAGGACTTCGGCATCGGCGCCGACGTCTGGTCCGTGCCCAGCTTCAACGAGCTGCGCCGCGACGGCCTGGCCACCGAGCGCTGGAACCGCCTGCACCCGGGCCAGAAGCCCAAGCAGAGCTACGTCGAGGAATGCCTGGGCGGCCGCAAGGGCCCGGTCATCGCCTCCACCGACTACATGAAGCTGTACGCCGAGCAGATCCGCCAGTGGGTCCCGAGCAAGGAGTACAAGGTCCTGGGTACCGACGGTTTCGGCCGCAGCGACAGCCGTCGCAAGCTGCGCGACTTCTTCGAAGTGGACCGTCGCTGGGTTGTCCTGGCCGCGCTGGAAGCCCTGGCCGACCGTGGCGACATCGACGCCAAGGTGGTGGCCGAGGCCATCGCCAAGCTCGGTATCGACCCGGACAAACGCAACCCGCTGGACTGCTGAGGAGACGCATTGTGAGCGAGCTGATTCGCGTACCCGACATCGGCAACGGTCAGGGTGAAGTCATCGAACTGCTGGTCAAGGTCGGCGACACCGTCGAGGCCGACCAGAGCCTGCTGACCCTGGAATCCGACAAGGCCAGCATGGAAATCCCCTCGCCCAAGGCCGGCGTGATCAAGAGCCTGAAGGTCAAGGTGGGCGACACCCTGAAGGAAGGCGACGAGATCCTCGAGCTGGACGTCGAGGGTGGCGCCGCCGAGGCCCCGGCCGCGGCGCCCGCCCCGTCCGCCGAAGCCCCCAAGGCCGAAGCACCGGCTCCAACCGCCGCC
>NZ_JARJLT010000002.1 GCF_029335315.1 Pseudomonas citronellolis | reverse complement strand
GATCACCGCGCCGTTGTATTTCTTCTCGATGAAGGCCTTCACTTCCGGGCTGGTCAGCGCGGCGGAGAGTTTCTTCAGGGCGTCGCTGTCCTTGTTGTCCGGACGCGCCACCAGGTAGTTCACGTAGGGCGAGTTGCGGTCTTCGAGGATCAGCGCGTCCTTCACCGGGTTGAGCTTGGCTTCCAGGGCGTAGTTGGTGTTGATCAGGTCCAGGTCGACCTGGTCCAGCACGCGCGGCAGCAGGGCCGATTCGAGCTCCTTGAACTTCAGGTGCTTGGGGTTCTCGGCGATATCTTTCGGGGTGGCCAGGGCGTTGCTCGGGTCCTTCAGCTTGATCACCCCGGCCTTCTGCAGCAGGAGCAGGGCGCGGCCGCTGTTGCTGCCCTCGTTGGGCAGGGCCACGGTGGCGCCGTCAGGCAGTTCGGCCAGGGACTTGTATTTCTTCGAGTAGCCGCCGAAGGGCTCGACGTGCACGCCGGTCACTGTGATGAGGTTGGTGCCCTTGCCCTTGTTGAAGTTGTCCAGGTACGGCTTGGTCTGGAAGTAGTTGGCGTCCAGGCGCTTCTCGGCCACCTGCACGTTGGGTTGTACGTAGTCGGTGAAGACCTTGATCTCCAGGTCCACGCCCTCCTTGGCCAGGGTCGGCTTGATCAGCTCGAGGATCTCGGCGTGGGGAATCGGGGTGGCGGCCACCAGCAGTTTCTCGTTGGCGTTGACCGAAGCGCTGAAAGCGGCGGCGAGGGCAGTGAGGAGCAGCAGTTTCTTCATGACGGTGTCCTTGTAGGGCAGCGTGCCGGCGATCGGGCCGCGGCTCGTGGCGGCGGCGCAGGACGGCGGGGGAGTTGGCTCCGGCTCCTCTGCGGAAGCCGTTGGAGCGAAAGCTACCGGGATTCTTTATTCCATTAAAATATTATTTATTCATCTGAATATGACTAAAATTCATATAAAGGGACTGAGACAAGCTGCCGCGCGGCAGCCTGTCGCGCGGCAACCCACCACGGCGGCAAGCGCCGGGCGCGCGCGTAACATCGAGACGCTTCCTTGAGCTGCATCAATGCGCGCCGCGCCGAACTCCGGCAAGCGCTCCGCCGCGACCGCAGGTCCGCCGGCCCGAACAAGAATCCGATCCAGGATCCATGCTGAAACCACCGGCGTCCGTGCGCCGGCGAGCTGCCCGCTGCGTGCGACGACGGGCGTCAACCTGAAGAGGAAACCTCATGTTGGGTCTAGAGGCGTTGGAACTGGCGCGTATCCAGTTCGCCTTTACCGTCTCCTTCCACATCATCTTCCCCGCCATCACCATCGGCCTCGCCAGTTACCTGGCGGTGCTCGAAGGCCTGTGGCTGAAGAGCGGCCAGGAGGTCTACCGCGACCTCTATCACTTCTGGTCGAAGATTTTCGCGGTGAACTTCGGCATGGGCGTGGTCTCCGGCCTGGTCATGGCCTACCAGTTCGGCACCAACTGGAGCCACTTCTCGGCCTACGCCGGGAGCGTCACCGGGCCGCTGCTGACCTACGAGGTGCTGACCGCCTTCTTCCTCGAGGCCGGCTTCCTCGGCGTCATGCTGTTCGGCTGGAACCGCGTCGGCCCCGGCCTGCACTTCTTCGCCACGGTGATGGTGGCCATCGGCACGCTGATCTCGACCTTCTGGATCCTCGCCTCCAACAGCTGGATGCAGACCCCGCAGGGCTTCGAGATCGTCGACGGGCGGGTGATCCCCACCGACTGGGTCGCGGTGATCTTCAACCCGTCGTTCCCCTACCGCCTGCTGCACATGGCGATCGCCTCGTTCCTCGCCACCGCCTTCTTCGTCGGCGCCTCGGCGGCCTGGCACCTGCTGCGCGGGCGCGACAACCCGGCGATCCGCAAGATGCTCTCGATGGCCATGTGGATGGCGCTGATCGTCGCGCCGATCCAGGCCATGGTCGGTGACGCCCACGGCCTCAACACCCTGGAGCACCAGCCGGCGAAGATCGCCGCCATCGAAGGCCACTGGGACAACACCGAGGGCGGCCCGACCCCGCTGATCCTCTTCGGCCTGCCGGACATGCAGCGCGAGGAAACCCGCTTCAAGGTGGAAATCCCGGTGCTCGGCAGCCTGATCCTCAAGCACAGCCTGACCGAGCCGATCCCCGCGCTGAAGGACTTCCCGCGCGAGGACCGGCCCAACTCCACCATCGTCTTCTGGTCGTTCCGGATCATGGCCGGCCTGGGCATGCTGATGATCCTGGTGGGCCTCTGGAGCCTGTGGCTGCGCCGCAGCGGCGGGCTGTTCCGCAACCGCGCGTTCCTGCGCCTGGCCCTGTGGATGGGGCCCTCGGGGCTGCTGGCGATCCTCGCCGGCTGGTTCACCACCGAGGTCGGCCGCCAGCCCTGGGTGGTCTACGGGCTGATGCGCACCTCGGACGCGGTGTCCAATCACAGCACCCTGCAGATGAGCGTGACTCTGGTGATGTTCGTGCTGGTGTACTTCTCGCTGTTCGGCGTCGGTATCGGCTACATGATGCGCCTGGTGCGCAAGGGCCCGGTGACCCACGAGGGCCGCGAGCACAACGACGGTGGCGCCGGCCGCCAACGCACCCCGGCGCGGCCGCTGTCGGCTACTACCGAGGGCCTCGACGACGATGACAACGGCCTGGAAGGGAGGAACTGAGCATGGGCATCGACCTTCCGCTGATCTGGGCGATCATCATCGTCTTCGGCGTGATGATGTATGTGGTGATGGACGGCTTCGACCTGGGCATCGGCATGCTCTACCCGTTCTTCAAGGACGACGGCGACCGCGACGTGATGATGAACACCGTGGCGCCGGTCTGGGACGGCAACGAGACCTGGCTGGTGCTCGGCGGCGCGGCGCTGTTCGGCGCTTTCCCGATGGCCTACGCGGTGGTGCTGTCGGCGCTGTACCTGCCGCTGGTACTGATGCTGGTGGGGCTGATCTTCCGTGGCGTGGCCTTCGAGTTCCGCTTCAAGGCCAAGGCGCACAAGCGGCACATCTGGGACAAGGCGTTCATCGGCGGCTCGCTGGCGGCGACCTTCTTCCAGGGCGTGGCACTGGGCGCCTTCATCGAGGGCCTGCCGGTGGTCGACGGGCAGTACGCCGGCGGCTCGCTGGACTGGCTGGCACCGTTCCCGCTGTTCTGCGGCCTGGGCCTGATCGTGGCCTACAGCCTGCTCGGCTGCACCTGGCTGATCATGAAGACCGAAGGCACCCTGCAGCAGCGCATGCACGACCTGGCGCGGCCGCTGGCGCTGGTGCTGCTGGCGGTGATCGGCATCGTCAGCCTGTGGACGCCGCTGGCCCACAGCGAGATCGCCGCGCGTTGGTTCAGCCTGCCGAACCTGTTCTGGTTCCTGCCGGTGCCGCTGCTGGTATTGCTGACCTTCTACGCGCTGCTGCGCTCGGTGGCGCGCAATGACAACGCGCTGCCCTTCGTGCTCACCCTGGTGCTGATCTTCCTCGGCTACAGTGGCCTGGGCATCAGCCTGTGGCCGAACATCATCCCGCCGGGGGTGAGCATAGTGGCGGCCTCGGCGCCGCCGCAGAGCCAGGGCTTCATGCTGGTCGGCGCGCTGTTCATCATCCCCTTCATCCTCGGCTACACCGCCTGGAGCTACTACGTGTTCCGCGGCAAGGTGAAGCACGGCGACGGCTACCATTGAGGGCATGGCGATGAAAGCGCAAAGCGAGAAAGCGCCGTTGGCCAAGCGCCTGGGCTGGCTGCTGCTGATCTGGGCGGGCAGCGTCGCCGCCCTGGGCGTGGCGGCCTGGCTGATGCGCCTGCTGATGAGCGCGGCGGGCCTGGGCGCGCCGCACTGAGAACTCCCATCCGGGCGCCGCGTGCGCCCGTAGCCCCCGCTTCGGCGGGGGCTTTTTT
>NZ_JARJLT010000029.1 GCF_029335315.1 Pseudomonas citronellolis | reverse complement strand
TGGGAGGAGGGCGTCAGAGCTTCTGTGCCCAGTCGCGCAGGACGAATTTCTGCACCTTGCCGGTGGAGGTCTTCGGCAGCTCGGTGAAGACCACAGTCTTCGGCACCTTGAAACCGGCCAGGTGTTCGCGGCAGAAACCGATGATCTGCGCCGCCTCGGTGTCGGCGTGGCCGGCCTTGAGGGTGACGAAGGCGCACGGGGTCTCGCCCCAGCGCTCGTCCGGGCGCGCCACCACGGCCGCCTCCAGCACCGCCGGGTGGCGGAACAGCACGCCCTCGACCTCGATGGTGGAGATGTTCTCGCCGCCGGAGATGATGATGTCCTTCAGCCGGTCGCGGATTTCCACGTAGCCGTCCGGGTGGCACACCGCCAGGTCGCCGGTGTGGAACCAGCCGCCGGCGAAGGCTTCCTCGGTGGCGCTGGGGTTCTTCAGGTAGCCCTTCATCACGGTGTTGCCGCGCATGAAGATCTCGCCGACGCTCAGGCCGTCGCGCGGCACCGGCTCCAGGGTCTTCGGGTCGGCGACCATCACGCCTTCCAGGGTCGGGTAGCGCACGCCCTGGCGCGACTTGATCCTGGCCCGCTCGTCCAGCGGCAGTTCGTCCCACTCCTCGTGCCAGGCGCACACGGTGACCGGGCCGTAGACCTCGGTGAGGCCGTAGACGTGGGTGACGCGGATGCCCATTTCCTCCACCGCGCCTATCACCTTGGCCGGCGGCGCGGCGCCGGCGACCATGGCGTGCACCGGGTGGTCGATGGCGGCCTTGGCCGAGTCGGGCATGTTGATCAGCGCGTTGAGCACGATGGGCGCGCCGCACATATGGCTGACCCGGTGCTCGCGGATCAGCGTGAGGATCTTCTGCGGGTCGACGCGGCGCAGGCACACGTGGGTGCCGGCCAGCGCGGTGACCGTCCAGGGGTAGCACCAGCCGTTGCAGTGGAACATCGGCAGGGTCCACAGGTACACCGGGTGCTGGCCCATCGACCAGGTCATCTGGTTGCCCAGCGCGTTCAGGTAGGCGCCGCGGTGGTGGTAGACCACGCCCTTGGGGTTGCCGGTGGTGCCGGAGGTGTAGTTCAGCGCGATCGCGTCCCACTCGTCGCGCGGCCAGGCCCAGGCGTACTCGGGGTCGCCCTCGGCGAGCAGGGCCTCGTAGTCGAGGCTGCTGACCGGCTCGCCTTCGCCGTACTCGGGGTCGTCGACATCGATCACCAGCGGCGGGTGGTCGAGCATGCCGAGGGCGGCGCGGATCACCTCATGGAACTCGCGGTCGGTGATCAGCACCCTGGCCTCGCCGTGCTGCAGCATGAAGGCGATGGCTTCGGCGTCCAGGCGCACGTTGAGGGTGTTGAGCACCGCGCCGATCATCGGGATGGCGAAGTGCGCCTCGAGCATCTGCGGGGTGTTGGGTAGCATCACCGCCACCGTGTCGCCGTGGCCGATGCCGCGCCAGGCCAGGGCCGAGGCCAGCCGGCGGCAGCGTTGGTAGGTTTCGCGCCAGGTGCGGCGCAGGCTGCCGTGGATCACGGCGGTGCGTTCGGGAAAGACGCTGGCGGTGCGTTCGATGAAACCCAGCGGGGTCAGCGCGGTGTGATTGACCGGGGCAGGCGCGAGACCCTGTTCGAAGATCGACATATGAACACCCTGTGGCTGATTGTTAGCTCATTGTTCTTGGCCGTCCCACGGGGTGCGTGGCCGGCTGATGGGGCGATTTATAGCAATGTCGAGATTTTTATGGAAGTACAACTATAAGCGTATGGTATAAATACCATATCAGAACAAGAAGCCCTCGGAGCCCGCCTCCATGCCTGAACTCAACACCCTGGTGCGCCTGCTGCGCGAGCCGGCGCCGCTGGCCGCGCAGGTCGACGCGCTGCTGGCCCTGTGTCGCGCCCGCGCGCCGCTGGAACGCGCGCTGTACCTGACCTGGCGGCCGCGTTCGCACAGCTACGAAAGCCTCGGCGACGAGCGCTTGCCACCGGGCGCCGGCGACCCCCTGCAGGCCAACGACGAGGCGCTGCACGCGGCCCTGGACGGGCGCCGCGAGATGCCCGTCGACGAACTGCTGGCGCTGCCCGGCTGGCTGGGCGGGCGCCTGCGCCGCGCCGGCTGGAGCCACGGCCTGGCGCTGAACCTGGCGCTGGGCGGCGAGCCGGGGCTGTTGCTGCTGGCCCCGCGCGACGCGGCCGACGCACCCTGGCTGGGCTGGGTCGGCGAACTGCTCGGCGAGGTCCTGGCGCTGGCCGGCAATGCGCGCCGCACGGCGCCGTTGCTGGCCGCCGAGCCCTTGCCGGCGCTGCTGCTGGATGACCAGGCGCAGCCGCTCGACGGCAATCCCGCGCTACGCCGCCTGGCCAGTGAGCTGGGGCTGGCGGATGTCCGCGAACTGCTGCCGAGCAACCACCGCGAACTGTTGCGCAGCTGCCTGTCCCAGGCCCGCGCCGTGCAGGACGCGCCCAGCGAGCACGGCGGTCGGCACTTCCTCTGGAGCTTCATTCCCGACGCCGGCAACGCCGAGGTGCTGGTGCGCGGCCGCGAGGCCAGCGCGCAGATCGCCGGCGAGCGCGAGGCGGCGCGGGCGCGGCGGCTGTACCGGCAGATCATCGAGAACACCAGCGACCTGATCTCGCGGCGCACCCTCGACGGCGTCATTCTCGATGCCTCGCCGTCGTCCTGGCCGCTGCTGGGCTACTGGCCGGAGGAGATGCGCGGGCAGTCGGTGCTGCCGCTGCTGCACGCGGACGACCGCAAGCGCGTGGCCCGCCATACCCGCGACGCCCTGGAACAGGACGGCTACGCGACTCTGACCTACCGCCTGCGCCACCGCGACGGCCATTACCTGTGGTTCGAGACCGCCAGCCGCGCCATCCGCGAGACCTACACCGGCGCGGTGGTGGAGGTGGTCAGCGTGTCCCGAGACATCACCGCGCGGGTGCGCGCCGAGGAGAACCGCCGGCGCCTGGCCGAGGTGGTCGAGGCCAACGCCGACCTGGTGCTGTTCGTCGACGCCGGCGGCCGCCCCGGCTACGCCAACCCGGCGGCGCGCAAGGCGCTGAACCTGGCGGAAACGCTGCCCGGCAGCCTCGACGGCCTGTTCGACGAGGCGCTGCTGCGGCGCCTGGCGGAGCAGGGCTGGGGCGCCGCCGACGAGCAGGGCGTGTGGCGCGCCGAAGGCCACCTGCGACCGCTGGGCGAGGGCGCGCCGGTGCCGGTTTCGCTGGTGCTGCTCGGCCACCGCGCCATCGGCGGCGAGCGCTATTACTCGCTGGTCGCCCGCGACATGACCGAGCGCGAGCTGCGCGAACACCAGCAGCGCCGGCACCAGGACGAACTGGCGCACAGCGCGCGCCTGGTCACCCTTGGCGAGCTGGCCTCGGGCATCGCCCACGAGATCAACCAGCCGCTGGCGGCGGTGGTCAACTACGCCGGCGCCAGCCAGCGCTACCTGCAAACGCTGGGCGACAACCCGGAAGCCGCGCGGCGCGTGGCCCAGGGCCTGGAGCGCATCACCGAGCACGCCAACCACGCGGCAGAGGTCATCCGCCGCCTGCGCGCCTTCCTGCGCAAGGGCCAGCGCCGCCTGCAGGCGCTGGACGTCAACGAACTGGTGCGCGAGTCCCTCGGCCTCTGCGCCTGGGAGGCGGGGCAGGCCGGGGTAGCCATCGGCCAGGCGCTGACGGAGAATCTGCCGCCGGTCTACGCCGACCGGGTGCTGTTGCAGCAAGTGCTGCTGAACCTGTTGCGCAACGCCATCGACGCCAACCGCGAGCGCCACGCCGGCGCGCCCTCGGGCATCCTCATCGGCTCGACGGAGGAAGCGGACGGCCGGCTCTGCGTATGGGTGGAGGACAACGGCCCGGGGGCCGACGAGGAAACCCTGGGGCGCATGTTCACGCCCTTCTACAGCAGCAAGCCGGATGGCCTGGGGCTGGGCCTGTCGATGAGCCGGGGCATGGTCGAAGGCTTCGGCGGCACCCTGGACGCGCGCCCGGTCGCCGACGGGCTGCGCCTGGAATGCCGGCTGCCGGCGGGGGGACGAGGCTGATGGATGGACGAGAGGACAAGGCGATGGCGGGACCGTTTGATGCGGTGGTGTACGTGGTGGACGACGATCCGGGGATGCTGGATTCCACCGTCTGGCTGTTCGAATCGGTGGGCCTGAAGGCGCTGCCGTTCACCAGCGGCCGCGACTTCCTCGAAGCCTGCCCGGCCGACGCCCACGGCTGCGTGCTGCTGGACGTGCGCATGCCGGGCCTGGGCGGCCTGAGCGTGCAGGAGGAAATGCGCCGGCGCGGCCTGGAGCTGCCGGTGATCTTCGTCAGCGGCCACGCCGACGTGCCCATCGTCATCCGCGCCTTCAAGGCCGGCGCGCTGGATTTCATCGAGAAACCCTACAACGAACAGCTGCTGCTCGACAGCGTGCAGCAGGCCCTGCAATCCCGCGCCGGCCAGCAGGCCTCGCGGGCCGGCCTGGGCGAGGTCGACGAACGCCTCGCGGCCCTGACCCCGCGCGAACGCGACGTACTCCTGCCTCTGGTGCGCGGCTACACCAGCCGCGAAGTCGCCGAGCAGCTGGACATCAGCGTGAAGACCGTCGACCTGTACCGCGCGCGGGTGATGAAACGCATGCAGGCGCAGACCCTGGCGGACCTGGTCGGCATGGCGGTGGCCGCCGGGCTGGTCGACCCGCTGCGCTTGCGCCCGGAGCCGGCGCAGGTCTGAAGCATCGTGGGTGAGGTGACGGCGGATAACCGCGAACGGTTATTCGCCCTACGGGGGACCACGGTCTGGATGGGGGTAGGGCGGACAACGTTCCACGTTATCCGCCGTTGGCGTTACCTCGGAGGTCAGTGCAGCAGCGCGTCCAGTTCGCCATTGCGCTCCAGCGCCGCCAGGTCGTCGAAGCCGCCGACGTGGTGCTCGCCGATGAATATCTGCGGCACCGTGCGCCGGCCGCTGCGGCTGAGCATCTCGCGCAGGCGGTCGGGGTCGTTGGCGACGTTGTACTCGGTGGTCTCCACGCCCTTGCGGGCCAGTAGCGCCTTGGCGTTGTGGCAGTAGGGGCAGTGGTCGCTGGTGTAGAGGGTGACGGCGTTCATGGCGGTGTCTCCTGGGTGGGCCGGGCTTACGCCTCGGCCGGCGGGAAGTCGAGGTCGGTGGCGGCGACGTTGTTCAGGTAGTTGGTCAGGGTCAGCGCGGCGACCTGGGCGACGATGTCGACGATCTTCGCGTCGCTGATGCCGGCGTCGCGCGCCGCCTGCAGGTAACCGTCGGCGATCTGTCCGCGATTCTCGGTGATCTGCCGGGCCAGCGCGGCCACGGCGTTGAGCCGGCCTTCGCGGGCGTTGCGGATGTCCTGGCCGCTCAGCCCGGCCTTGCCGGCGAACTGGCTGTGGGCCGCCAGGCAATAGTCGCAACCGTTCACCTGGGAGGTGGCCAGGGCCACCACTTCGCGCTCGGCGGCGCTCAGCGAGGACTTCAGCAGCGCCTGGTTCAGCGCCAGGTAGCCGCCGAGGGCGGCGGGCGAGTGGGCCAGGGTGGCGAACAGGTTCGGCACCCGGCCGAGGCCTTTCTTCACGCCTTCGAGCAGCGGGCGGGCGGCTTCCGGGGTTTGCTCCAGGGGCAGGGCGGTGATGCGGGTCATGGCGTTATTCCTTCTGAGCGAGTGGGCGGGTTGGGCTGGAACGTGGAGCCATGATGCGCCGCGAGACTTTCCAATTGGGTTCGAATAGTCCAGATTATGCTGCAGATCGTCTAAAGCGGAACCGCCCCCCATGGATCGCCTGTCCACCCTGCTGGCGCACTTCAGCCTTCACGCGAACACCTATTTCAGCGGCGTCTTCTGCGGCGCGGAGCGTTTCACCGCCAGCGAAGGGCGGGGCCATGTGCACCTGCTGCGCGCCGGGCGGGTGAGCTTTCGCGACGAGGGCGGGCGGCCGCTGAGCATCGACGAACCGAGCCTGCTGCTGGTGCCGCGCCCCTACGGCCATGAGTTGCACGCCGACGCGGCCGACGGCGCCGAGCTGGTCTGCGCCAGCCTGTCATTCGACGGCGGCATGGACAACCCGCTGAGCCGCGCGCTGCCCGGCTACAGCCTGGTGCCGCTGCGCCAGCTGCCGAGCCTGGCGGCGAACCTCGACTGGCTGTTCGCCGAGGCCTTCGGCGCCGAATGCGGGCGCGACGCCATCCTCAACCGCCTGTTCGAGCTGATGCTGATCCAGCTGCTGCGCCACCTGATGGCCGAGCGCAGCCTGTCCGCCGGGATGCTCGCCGGCCTCGCCGAGCCGCGCCTGTCGCGCGCCCTGACGCTGATGCACGACGAGCCGGCGCGGCCCTGGACGGTGGAGGAACTGGCCCACGCCAGCCACCTGTCGCGGGCCAGCTTCGCCGCGCTGTTCCGCAAGGTGATCGGCGTGACCCCGGCCGACTACCTGCTGAGCTGGCGCGTGAGCCTGGCGCAGAAGCGCCTGCGCGAGGGCCGGCCGGTGGCGCTGGTGGCCGACGAGACCGGCTACGAAAGCCCTTCGGCGCTGGCCCGGGCCTTCCGCCGCAAGGTCGGCGCCAGCCCGCGCGAGTGGCTGCAGGCTTTGCGCGGGTAGAACGCAAAACGCCGCGAACGGGCCCCCGTTCGCGGCGTTTCGGCGGTTCCGAGGTGCGCGTCAGATCATGAAGCGCAGGATGTCCGCGCGGTTCATCTCGGTGCGGCCTTCCTCGTACCAGCGCGGGATGGCGTCTTTCAGGCCGTCCTTGGTGTCGTCCAGGTTGAACGGTGCGGTGTAGCGCTTCTTGCGGTACGAGTAGATGTAGTAGGTGCCGTCGCGGTAGAGGATGCGGTCGAAGGTGTAGAAGACGATGTGCGAGCCGTTGCAGCGCGCGGTCAACACCACGTCGCCTTCCTCGTAGGGCAGGGCGCCCTCGGCGCATTCGTAGGTGAAGAACTCGCGCACGTCGTCCCAGTCCACGCCGCTGCTGGCGCGCAGGAAGCCTTCGGCGGTGCTTTCGGAGTCTTCGGAGTGGTCGCTGTACCAGATGAACAGCGGGATGCTCTGGTTCGACTCCTCGCCCAGCCAGCTCTCGCCGTCCAGGTATTGCGCGGTGCGCGCCAGACCCGCCTGCATGCGGCGGTGGTTCCAGCGGTAGGTTTCCAGGGCCTCGTCGAAGGCTTCGGTCTGGGTGCTGGACAGCACGCCCTCGGCGGTCTTCAGCTGGGCGACGCGGGCCAGGTGCTCCTGGTACAGCGCGGCGTCCTGGATCACCACCGCGTTGTCGCGGGCCAGGCTGACGCCGATCTCGGTGAAGTTGGCGCTGCCGAGCACGACCACGTCCGGCTCGATCAGGTAGAGCTTCCAGTGGATGCTTTTCTGGTAGCGGAAGTCGACGGACAGCGCGAGGTCGTCGGCGCCCTCCGCGATGCAGTACTCGATGAAGTCCGGGGAGGTGAAGGAGTTGATGGTCCCGACTACCACGTCCAGACGGTTGCCGTTGGCGCGCAGGCTTTCCACCAGGGGTTCGGTGCCGGCGGCGAAGGCGGTGACGACCGTGATCTTCTTGTCGCGTTGTTGGCCGAGGTAGCCCGCGAGGTCGTTCTGATTATCGAGGATCTGCATAGGTTCTCCAGCAGCATGGGTTCCGCAAATGTAGGCATTGTCGCACGCCGGCAGGTCAGGTTTCACGCCTGACGCGCAAAGCCTTGCGCTAGAGCAGGGGCGCGCGCGGTGCGGATTGTCGCGCGACGGTGGCGGGGGCTGTCGT
>NZ_JARJLT010000299.1 GCF_029335315.1 Pseudomonas citronellolis | reverse complement strand
AATGCCGTTGAACAACAGCCCGATGAACGCCCTCACCCGCCGGGCGTGGCCGTCGAGGTCGAGGGTCTCGGCGCTGACCAGCTTGAGGAATTCCAGGGTGAGGAACTCGTTCAGCACCTGCGCCGCGTAGTCGGTGTCGACGTTCGCGCGAACCTTGCCCGCGCCCTGCAGGTGGCCGAGCAAGGCGCTGACTTCGCGGTTCAGGGTCTCGTTGATCAGCGTGAGCTGCTCCGGCGCCGAGCCGCTGTAGCGCATCGCCAGGAGCTCGCGCCAGACCGACACCGGCAGCGCTTGCAGTTCGTGCTTGAGCACCAGGCTTTCCAGGTGGCAGAGCACGTCCACCGGGTCGTCGAAGTCCAGGGCCAGGCGCACCATGTCCTGCACCGCCATCTCGTCGGTGGCGCGCAGCAGTTCCAGGAGGATTTCCTGCTTGCTGCCGAAGTAGTTGAACACCGTCGGCGCCGACACCCCCGCCTGTTCGGCGATCTGCTCCACGGTGGTGGCGGCGAAGCCCTGCCGGCGGAACAGCTCGATGGCCGCCTGGCTGATCGCCAGGCGCCGCGCTTCCTTCTGTCGCTCGCGAAGTCCGCTCAAGGCAAGCCTCGTCCCTACGTCTGTGTGTCCGGCGGATTGTACAGATTTTTGCGGAGAATAATTTTTTAGTTGACTAAAAGTTTTTAGGATGGGAAAAGTATTTCACCCCGGTGGTCCGTACTTCCCCTTCAGGAGTGATCCATGTCCCGCAATCTGCAACAGGCGCTGGTCGAGGCGTACGCCGAACGCCGCCACCAGCAACCCACACCACCGCTGATGATCGGCCTGCCGCCCGCGCCGGAGCTGCGCGTGACCGCCGCCGACATCCTGCTGCCGCCCTACAACCGCTGGGCGCTGCAGCACATGGGGCAGCTCTGCCCGACCCTGGTGATCGCCGCCGGCAACGCCGCGCCGAGCGAGCTGGGCGAGCGCGAAGAACTGCTCGGCGACTACCGCTTCGCCAGCCTCGCCGGCCGCGAGGTGAGCCTGGACGAGCACCTGCACGCCACCTGCACCGACGCCTTCCTGGTACTCAAGCCCGGCCGCGTGCTGAGCGAGCGCTACTTCAACAACCAGCGCCCGGACACCCGCCACATCATGTTCTCGGTGACCAAGTCGGTGACCGGCGCGCTGGCCGAACAGCTCATCGAGCAGGGCCTGCTCGACCCGGACAAGCCGGCGCTGCACTACGTGCCCGAATTCGCCGGCACCGCGTTCGAGGACGCCAGCGTGCGCCAGGTGATGGACATGGCCATCAGCATCGATTACGTCGAGCACTACGAAGACCCCGAGTCGCCCACCTCGCACCTGCACTACACCGTGGGCCTGACCCCGACGCCCGCCGGCATCCAGCGCTTCGCCTCGCTCAACGACTGGCTGCTGTCGTTCCGCAAGCACGGCGAGCACGGCGGCTTCTTCCGCTACGTCACCGCCACCACCGAGGCCATGGGCTGGATCATGGAGCGCGCCAGCGGCAAGCCCGGCCACGAGCTGTTCGAGCAGATGTGGCGGCAGCTGGGTTGCGAGCGCGACAGCTTCCTGCTGGCCGACCCCTCCGGGCACGGCGTGGTCGGCTTCGGCTTCAACGCCACCCTGCGCGACATGGGCCGCTTCGGCCTGATGCTGCTCGGCCGCGGCCGCTTCAATGGCCGCCAGGTGCTGCCGCAGGCGGCGGTGGAACGCCTGCTGCGCGGCAACGACCCGGCGGTGTACGCAACCAACAAGGAGTTCTCCGAATGGAGCCCGCAGGCCTCGTACAAGAGCCAGTGGTACGTGTTCAACGACCAGGCGCTGATGGCCGTCGGCATCCATGGCCAGTGGCTCTACGTGGACTTCGCCAACGAGGTGGTGATCGTCAAGCAGTCGTCCCCGCCGGAAGCGGAGAACGCCCTCGACAGCGACACCGTGCACCTGCTCCGGACCCTCGCCGGTAGCCTCGCCGACGTCTGACGCGCCGCCACTGAAAGCTAGCAACCCGGTGACGCACGCCCCGCGCGCGTCCTTGGGCCCCCCTGTGCCCGCCCGACTGCCCTGTGCCAATAACAACGAAATGCAGGAGCCACAGCAATGATGATCGGAAAAGTCGCCTCGCCCACCCGCCTCGCGCTGGCCATAGCGCTGGCGGCCGGCAGCCCGCTCGCCCACGCCGGAATCGCCTTCGGCGAAGGCGACTTCAAGGGCGAATTCAACCTGAGCGTGTCGGCCACGGCGATCCAGAGCCACAACGCCAACTTCGGCCTGGGCCGGATCGACCTGCGCGACGGCAGCCTCGGCAAGCAGAACGACAACTGGCAGGAGTACTACGTCAAGCCCGGCGCGACCTTCGAGTACGCGCTGAGCCCGGACTTCAGCCTGCTCGGCGGCGGCTCGCTGATCGCCGCCGGCACCACCGGCGACGGCGACCCCGGCGGCTACACCCGTGGCGACGAACACAACACCTCGGTGGAGGAAGCCTACGCGGGCTTCCGCGCCGGCGAGTGGACGCTGACCCTGGGCGACCAGAACTACATGGTCGGCAACGGCTTCCTGGTGATGGACGGCAACCTCGACCAGTTCGGCGACGGCGCCTACTTCAGCGCCCCGCGCACCGCCTTCCGCGACGCCGGGGTGCTGTCCTGGCAGCACGAAGCGTTCTCGGCCCAGGCCTTCAGCCTGCGCACCGACGACCACCTGGGCGACCTGCGCATGAGCGGCGGCAACCTCGACCTCAAGCTGCCCAGCGTCACCCTCGGCGCCATGGCCTTCGGCGTCGAGGCCAAGGACGACAAGCTCAACGCGATCATCCCCCGCGACGGCATGCGGGTGTACAACGTGCGTGCGCTGAACGCCTCGCTGCCGGGCCTGGAAGCGCTGCAGCTGAACGGCGAATATGCCGCCGAGCGCGGCAGCAGCAAGGGCATCAGCTACGACGCCAGCGCCTGGTACGCCTCGGCCGACTACAGCTTCCACGACCTGCCGCTGCAACCGACCATCGGCTACCGCTACGCCACCTTCTCCGGCGACAACGACCCCGGCGACACCACCCGCAAGGACTGGGACCCGCTGAGCAAGGGCTACACCGACTGGGGCACCTGGGTGATCGGCGACGTGGTCGGCAACTACCTGCTGTACAACAGCAACGAGGAAGCGCAGACCTGGCGCGGCAAGGTGCACTTCAACGAGCAATGGTCCGCCGGCGCGCAGTACCACCAGTTCAAGCTGAACTCCAACTACTACTTCGGCATCCCGGTGAAGGACCGCGACTTCGCCAACGAAACCGGCCTGTACCTGGAGTGGATGCCCACCGAGCACATCTACACCTCGCTGGCCTACAACTGGGTCGACCCGCAGGCCGGCGCCCGCGAAGCCCTGGGCAACGATCGCTTCGACACCCTGGAATGGTTCTTCGCCTACAAACTCTGACCCCATCCGCAACCGTGAGCTGATCCGATGAAAATCAACAACACGTGGTTCGCCGCACTGCTCGCCCTCGCCTGCCTGCCGCTGGCCACCGCCCGCGCCGCGCAGCCCGAGCTGAACATCTACAACTGGGTGGACTACCTGCCGCCGCAGGTGCTCAAGGACTTCCAGGCGCAGACCGGGATCAAGGTCAACTACGACGTGTTCGACAGCCCGCACACCCTGGAAGCCAAGGTGCTCACCGGCACCTCCGGCTACGACCTGGTGTTCCCCAACAGCGTGCAGGTGGCCAAGTTCATCCAGGCCGGGGCGATCCAGAAGCTCGACCGCGCCCAGTTGCCCAACTGGCAGCACCTGGACCCGGGCATCATGCACAACCTCGAACGCGTCGACCCGGCCAACCAGTACGCCGTGCCCTACCTGTGGGGCACCACGCTGATCGGCTACAACGCCGACAAGGTGCGCCAGGCCCTGGGCGCCGACGCCAGGCTGGACAGCTGGGACCTGGTGTTCAAGGAGGAAAACATCAGCAAGCTGCAAGGCTGCGGCGTGGCGATGATCGACGCCCCGGAGGAACTGCTGCCGATCGCCCTGCACTACCTGGGCCTGGACCCCAGCAGCGGCAACCCGGAGGACTACAAGAAGGCCGAGGCGCTGCTGCTGAAGGTGCGCCCGCACATCCGCTACTTCAACTCGGCCAAGCTCGCCTCGGACCTGGCCAACGGCGACGTCTGCGTGGTGGTGGCCTGGTCGGCGGCGGTGCTGCAGGCCCAGGGCATGGCCGCCGACGCGAAGAAGGGCAACGACATCCGCATGCTGCTGCCGCGTGAAGGCACGCTGATGTGGGCCGACACCATGGCCATTCCCAAGGGCGCTAAACACGCCGCCGAGGCGCAGAAGTTCATCGACTTCCTGCTGCAGCCCAAGGTCATCGCCCAGGTTTCCAACCTGATCGGCTACCCGAACCCGAACCGCGACGCCACCGCCGAGATCAACCCCGAGCTGCTGAAGAACCAGGCGATGTTCATTCCCCAGGAACAGCGCGGCAACCTGTTCACCCTGGCGCCGGTGCCGATGCGCATCGAGCGGGACATGACGCGCAGCTGGACGCGCATCAAGTCCGGCACCTGAATGCGCCGCGCCCCGCCGTGAGGCAGGGCGCGAGCGTTGCGTACAAGGCCCGGCGCAACGCCGGGCCTTGGCGTTTTCACACCTGGGCCATGCCGCCGTCGACGAACAGTTCGATGCCGTTGATGAAGCTGGCCGCGTCGGAGCCGAGGAAGGCCACCGCCTTGCCCACTTCCCGCGGCTCGCCCAGGCGTCCCAGCGGCACCTGCGCGGCGAGCGCGTCGAACAGGCCCTGGCGCGCCTCGTCCGGCACCAGGTCGCCCAGGCCCGGCGTGCGGATCGGGCCGGGGCTGACCACGTTGACGCGGATGCCGCGCTCCTTCAGGTCCAGCGCCCAGGAGCGGGCGAAGTTGCGCACCGCCGCCTTGCTCGCGCTGTAGACGCTGAAGCTCGCCGTGCCCTGCACCGAGGTGGTGGAGCCGGTGAGGATCACCGAGGCGCCATCGCTCAGCAGCGGCAGCGCCTTCTGCACGGTGAACAGCACGCCGCGCACGTTGGTGCCGAAGATTCGATCGAAATGTTCCTCGGTGATCGCGCCCAGCGGCAGCATGTCGCCGCCGCCGGCGTTGGCGAAGAGGATGTCCAGGCGCCCGGCGCTTTCGGCGATGCGGGCGTACACCGCATCGAGGTCCGACTGCACCGAGACGTCGGCGCGGATGGCGGTGGCGCCCGGCCCGATGGCCACGACGGCGGCGTCGAGTTCGGCCTGGCGGCGGCCGGTGATGAACACCCGCGCGCCCTGCGCGGCCAGTTCCTGGGCGGCGCCGAGGCCAATGCCGCTGCTGCCGCCGGTGACGAGAGCGATCTTGCCGTTGAGTTGCTTGTTCATGTCGAGCTCCAGATAGGTGTCGTGGGTTGAGTCGCGTTGGCCCGCCGGGTGTGTCGCCGTGTCGGGCATGGCGCCAATCTAGGGCCCTTCGATTACCTGAAAAAGATCGCATAATGGAATGACTATCCACATGCATGGATAATCAACTCGACCTTTCCCGGAGTCGCGACGACATGGATCAGCTACTGGCGATACGCGCTTTCGCCCGCGTGGTGGAGGCTGGCAACTTCACCCGCGCGGCCGACTCGCTGGACATGCCCAACGCCACCCTGAGCAAGCTGGTGCAGGAACTGGAGGCGCACCTGGGCGTGCGCCTGCTGCAGCGCACCACCCGGCGCGTGACGGTGACGCCCGAGGGCCTGGACTACTACGCGAAGGCCACGCGGGTATTGCGCGACCTGGAGGACATCGACGCGTCGCTGAA
This sequence comes from Pseudomonas citronellolis, assembly GCF_029335315.1. GTDB lineage: Bacteria > Pseudomonadota > Gammaproteobacteria > Pseudomonadales > Pseudomonadaceae > Pseudomonas > Pseudomonas citronellolis_A. The sequence continues at coordinate 3,935 of NZ_JARJLT010000299.1, read as the reverse complement.
CCTCGCGCGCGGCAAGCCCCGTGGGCACCTGCGCATCGACGTCGGCGGCTCGACCGCGCGCGACGTGCTGATTCCGCTGTTGCCGGAATTCCTCGCGCGCTATCCGGACATCCGCGTCGACCTGGGCGTCTCCGACCGCGCGGTCGACCTGATCGGCGACAACGTCGACTGCGTGATTCGCGGCGGGCCGCTGGAAAGTTCGTCGCTGGTGGCGCGGCGGCTCGGCGAGGCGCCGATGCTCACCTGCGCCACGCCCGGCTACCTCAGGCAGTACGGGGTGCCGGCCTACCCGGAGGAGTTGCGCAACGGCCACCGGCTGGTGGCCTACGTCTCCACCCGCAACGCGCGGGCGGTGCCGATGCGCTTCGAGCGCGACGGCGAGAAACTGGAGATCGCCACCGAGCATCGCGTCGGCGTCAACGAAAGCAACGCCCACCTGGCTGCCTGCCTGGCCGGCCTGGGCATCGTGCAGACCTTCCGCTACGCCGCCGCGTCGGCGCTACGCGAGGGCGCGCTGGTGGAAATCCTCGCGGCGTGGCGGCCGGCGGCCTACCCCTTCCACGTGGTCTACCCGCACCACCGGCACGTCACCCAGCGCCTGCGGGTGTTCATCGACTGGCTGGTGGAGCGCTTCCCGACGCAGCTGGAGGCGGCCGGCGAAGCCTAGCCGGGACGGCTCACTCGGGCTTTTCCTTGCCCTTGACCTGCTGCCGCGCCCATTGGCTCTTCTGTGCGTTCTGGTTCCAGGCCGTCTCGCCGACGGGGATTTCCTGGATCTCGCCGCCCTTCGAGAGAAAGGCCTCGACCTGCGCGTTCAACTGGTTTCTTGCCTGGCTTTCCGGAGAATCTGACACGGCGGAACCTCCCGATGGCGAGCCCTCGAACTGGGGGCCCTGGCGGGACTATACGGTATCCCCGCCCGGGCATGGGAAAAGCCGAACGAAGCATTTTCCGCCGGTCGCTATCAGAAAGTGCTGTCCAAACCGTTCAGACCCTGTATGCTGTCGCCGCTGCCTGCACGGTTTAGCGGCTCCGTATTGATGTTCAGTACCATCTCCTCGGTTTCTCTTCACTTGCACCAGTTCAGCCAGGCCCTTAGCCTGTATATCTACATATCCAACCTTGGAGTTACATCATGTCCAATCGCCAAACCGGTACCGTCAAGTGGTTCAACGCTGAGAAGGGCTTCGGCTTCATCACCCCCGAAAGCGGCCCGGACGTCTTCGTTCACTTCCGCCAGATCGAATCCACTGGCTACAAGACCCTCGAAGAAGGTCAGCGCGTTAGCTTCATCGTGACTGCCGGCGCCAAAGGCCCGCAGGCCGAGCAAGTTCGCGCCGAGTAATCCCGGTTTCGAAACGAAAAGCCCCGCATCGCATTGCGGGGCTTTTTGTTTTCCGGGGAATGAGTTTCCCGCGCTACATCCCTCCCCCTCAGCGTTCGCCGGACAGGCAGGACGCGCTCGCCGTTGGCGCCGCCGCCGCTTCCAGCTCCACCACCGCCCGCCACCAGCGCTCGCCCACGTGCGGGGCCCCCATGTCGACGCGCTCGCCCATGGCCGGGGTCGCGACGCTCACGCCGTGCTCGGCGGCCAGTGCCAGTACCCGTTCGAAGGGTTCGTACCAGGCGTGCATGGCCAGGTCGAAGGTGCCGTTGTGGATCGGCAGCAGCCAGCGCCCGCCGAGGTCCAGGTGCGCCTGCAGGGTCTGCTGCGGATGCATGTGTACGTAGGGCCAGCTGTCGTTGTAGGCGCCGGTCTCCAGCAGCGTCAGGTCGAAGCCGCCGAAGCGCCGGCCGATCTCGGCGAAGCCGTCGAAGTAGCCGGTGTCGCCGCTGAAGAACACCCGGAAGTCGCCGTGCTCGATCACCCAGGACGACCACAGCGTGCGGTTGCCGTCGCGCAGGCCGCGCCCGGAGAAATGCTGCGCCGGGGTCGCGCTCAGGCGCAGGCCGTCGACCTCCACGCCCTGCCACCAGTCGAGCTGGCGCACCTTGGCCGCCGGCACGCCCCAGGCCAGCAGCCGGTCGCCCACGCCCAGCGGGGTGAGGAACAGCTCCACCTGCGGCGCCAGGGCCTTGATGGTGACGCGGTCGAGATGGTCGTAGTGGTCATGGGAGAGGATCACCCCGCGCAGCGGCGGTAGTTCGCCCAGGGCGATCGGCGGCGCGTGGAAGCGCTTGGGCCCGGCGAACGGCAGCGGCGAGGCGCGGTCGGAGAACACCGGGTCGGTCAGCCACCAGCCGCCGTCCAGTTTCAGCAGCAGCGTGGAGTGGCCGAGGCGGAACAGGCTGCGCTCCGGCGCGGCGTCAAGCGCGGCGCGGTTCAGCGGGCGGATCGGCAAGGGCTCGCGCGGCACCGTGTGCTTGGGCTTGTTGAACAGCAGGTTCCAGATCACCTTGCCGTCCGGCTCGGGCATGTCGGCCGGCCGCGGGCTGAGGTTGTGGAAGCGCCCCTGCCGGGCCTGGGGCGAATGGCCGTGATCGGCGATGGGCGCGCGCAGCAACGGATGCAGTTTCAAGGCGTGGGTTCCTGGGTGGGCTGCGGGACGCAGCTGGGACAGCTTGCAGCATAGGCGCCGGGCCAGCCAGCCGTTTGCCTGTTCCTGCCGCATTCCTGCCTGATTCTCCCGGGCTTCAGCGCGCCAGAATACGCCGTTGGCGGTAGCGGACCCGAGCCACGCCGCCCGCTCGCGGCGAAGGTTTACTTGGCCGACTTGACGCAGGCGTAGCGCACTTCCTTCGACGGCCCGTAGCCGAAGAACGAGGCGTAGCACTTGCTGAAATGGCTCGGCGAAACGAAGCCGCAGGCCAGGCCCACTTCGACCAGCGACAGGTCCGAGTGCTGCAGCAGGCGGCGGCTCTCGGTGATGCGCAGCTCCAGGTAGTAGCGCACCGGCGAGGTGCCCAGCTGCTCCTGGAACAGCCGTTCGAGCTGGCGCTTGGAGCGCCCCACGTAGTGCGAGAGCTGGTCGGTGTTCAGTGGCTCCTCGAGGTTCGCGCCCATCAGGTTGAGCGCGTCGCGCAGCGGCTGCGACATCTTCTCGTGCAGGGCCGGGCGGGTGCGGCGGAAGCGCGATTCCTCGAAGGCGAGGATATCGACGATGGCCTCCACCAGCTCGGCGCCGTGCTGCGCGTCGATCCACTCCAGGACCATGTTGAAGGCGCCGGTCGGGCTGCCGGCGGTGAGGCGGCAGCGGTCGACCCGGTGGCTCTCCGCCGTCACCACGCTGCCCTTGGCGACCTCCGCCAGGGCGGCGCGATTCTCCGGGTGGATGGCGCACTGGTAGCCATCCAGCAGCCCCGCCTTGCCGAGGAACCAGGCGCCGTTCCACAGCCCGCCCAGGGCCACGCCGCGCTCGGCCGCCAGTTGCAGCAGGCGGCTGAGCGCCGGCAGGTCGCGCAGCGGCGTGCGCAGCCCGCCGCAGACCACCAGCAGGTCGAGATCGAGGTCGCGGCTTTCCAGCGTCGCCGAGGGGCAGATGACCAGCCCCAGGTCGCTGGTCACCGGCTCGCCGTCGAGGCTGAAGGTGCGGGTCGCGTAGGCGCCCTCGCGGATCAGGTTGGCGGTGACCAGGGTATCCAGCGCCTGGGTGAAGGCCGGCAGCGAGAAATGTTCCAGCAGCACGAAGCCCACGCGCCGCTGACGCTGCGGATCGCCCGGCTTGCGCTCACCGACGAAACGCAGGTTCTGGCCCTGCAGGGCCCCGCTGAACTGTCTTCTTTCCACCGTCTCGATCCCTGTCCTGTCTCACGGCAACGCCATCGTGGATTATACAAACGCCCCGCCGCCCGGGCACTCGGCGCCGAGCGCGAGGAGCATCTGCTCGCGCATCCAGCGCTGCCCCGGCGCGTCGGCGTGGCGCAGGTGCTGGAGCATCCGCAGCGTGTAGCGCGGCACCTCGAAGGGCACGGCGTGCACCGTCACCGGCGCCGCC
>NZ_JARJLT010000298.1 GCF_029335315.1 Pseudomonas citronellolis | reverse complement strand
GGAGGGTTGTGCCTGGTAGGCAGGACTCTGTCCGCGATGGGGTGGGCTGGAGCGCCAATCTCGTCTGCGGTCGCCAGATCGCGGACGGAGTCCGCTCCTACAGGCCGATCCCGTGCCGGCGCAGCGCCCATTCGACGTGCTCGCGCACCAGCTCCGACCGAAACGCCCGCCGCGCCTTCAGCGCTTCGATCACCGGAATGCTCGACGGCGCGTTGCCCAGGCCCACCGCCAGGTTGCGCAGCCAGCGTTCGTAGCCGGCGCGGCGCAAGGGCGAGCCTTCGGTGCGGCTGAGGAAGGTTTCTTCGCTCCACAGGAACAGTTCGGCCAGCTCGGCGTTGTCCAGGCCGTGGCGTGGCTGGAAGTCGCCCTGTTCGGTGGGGCGGGCGAAGCGGTTCCACGGGCAGACGATCTGGCAGTCGTCGCAGCCGAACACCCGGTTGCCCATGGGCGCACGCAGTTCCTCGGGGATCGGGCCCTTCAGCTCGATGGTCAGGTAGGAAATGCAGCGCCGCGCGTCCAGCACGTAGGGGCCGACGAAGGCGGCGGTCGGGCAGATGTCCAGGCACGCCGAGCAACGCCCGCAGTGTTCGCTGCCGTGCGGCTCGTCGATCGGCAGCGGCAGGTCGGTGAACAGCTCGCCGAGGAAGAAATAGCTGCCGGCCTTGCGGTTGAGCAGCAGGGTGTTCTTGCCGATCCAGCCCAGCCCGGCCTGCTCGCCGATGGCCTTTTCCAGCACCGGGGCGCTGTCGACGAAGGCGCGATAGCCGAAGGCTCCGACTTCCGCCTGGATGCGCTCGGCCAGTTGTTGCAGGCGCTTGCGGATCAGCTTGTGGTAGTCGCGGCCCAGGGCGTAGCGCGAGACATAGGCCTTCTCCGGCTCCGCCAGCAATTGCGCCATGCGCGTATCGCCGGGCAGGTAGTCCATGCGCAGGGACACCACCCGCAGGGTGCCGGGCACCAGTTCGTCCGGGCGCCAGCGCTTGCTGCCGTGGGCGCCCATGTAGTCCATCTCGCCCTGGTAGCCGGCGGCCAGCCAGCGCTGCAGGTGTTCGCCGTGGCGCTGTAGATCGAGCCCGCTGATGCCCACTTGCTGGAAGCCCAGCTCGCGGCCCCAGGCCTTGATGCGCTCGGCGATGGCGCTGTAGTCGGATGTGGATTCGTGCATGCGGGGGCGGGAAAGCGGGACAGGGGTGGGTATAATTCTGCCAGACCGCGCCGTCCGGCGCCCGACTCCCCGCGGAAACCCGATGAATTCGCATCCCCACGACAGCTTGCCGAACGCGCTGTACAGCGCAGCGCAGGTACGCGATCTCGACGCGCGCCTGATCGCCGCCGGCACCGCCGGCTACGAACTGATGCAGCGCGCCGCCCATGCCGCCTGGCGCGCGCTGCGCCGCCGCTGGCCGGACGCCGGGCGGCTGACGGTACTGGCCGGGCACGGCAACAACGCCGGCGACGGCTACCTGGTGGCCGCCCTGGCCCAGCGCGCCGGCTGGAACGTGCGTGCGCTGGCGGTGGGCGACACCGCGCGGCTGGCCGGCGACGCCGCCGGCGCCCATGCCGAGGCGCTGGCCGCCGGCGTGGCGATCCTGCCCTGGCATGAGCACGCCGAACTGCATGGCGTGCTGGTCGACGCGCTGCTCGGTACCGGCCTCGCTGGCGCGGTGCGCGACCCTTACGCCGCGGCCATCCGGCGCATCAACGCCAGCGGCCTGCCGGTCCTGGCCATCGACATTCCGTCCGGACTCGGCGCCGACACCGGCCAGGTGCTCGGTTGCGCGGTGCGCGCCGACCTGACGGTGACCTTCATCGGCCTCAAGTTCGGCCTGTTCACCGGCGAGGGCCCGGACCACTGCGGCGAGCTGGTCTTCGACGCGCTCGACGCCGACACCGCGCCGCTGCCCGTGGAGCGCCTGGCTACCCGGCTCGCTGCGGAGAACCTGGTGCGCCTGGCCGCGCGAGCCAAGGCCGCGCACAAGGGGTTGTTCGGCCATTTGCTGGTGGTCGGTGGCGACCACGGCATGGGCGGCGCCGGCCTGCTCGCCGGCGAGGCGGCCCTGCGCAGCGGCGCCGGGCTGGTTTCCCTGGTCACCCGCGCCGCCCATGTGCCGGCGGCGCTGGCGCGCTACCCGGAGCTGATGGTGCGTGGCGTGTCTTCGTCCGCCGAGGTGCTGCGCGCCGCCGAGCGCGCGAGCGTGCTGGTGGTCGGCCCCGGCATCGGCCGCAACGCCTGGGGGCGCTGCCTGCTCAGCGCGGCGGCGAGCCTGGAACTGCCGCAGGTCTGGGATGCCGACGCTCTCAATCTCCTGGCCGAACGCCAGGTGCAGCGACCCAATGCCGCACTGGTGCTGACGCCGCACCCGGCCGAGGCCGCGCGCCTGCTCGAATGCACCACCGCCGAGGTGCAGGCCGACCGCGCCGCCGCCGCGCGCGAGCTGGCCAGCCGCTACCAGGCGGTGGTCGTGCTCAAGGGCGTCGGCAGCATGGTGGCCGCGCCGGACGGGCGCCTCGCCCTGTGTTCCCACGGCCACCCGGCCATGGCCGGCGCCGGCCTGGGCGATGTGCTGTCCGGGGTGCTGGGTGCCTTGCTGGCGCAGAAAATGGAGGCCTTCGATGCCGCCTGCCTGGCCGTCTGGCTGCACGCCCGCGCCGGCGAGGTCTTGGGCGCCCAGGGGCGCGGCCTGGCGGCCAGCGACCTGATTCCCGCCGTTCGTCAGTTGCTCGAGGAGTTCGACCCATGCCTGAACTGAAGCTGTTCGCCGATGGCGAGGAGGCCATGTACCAGTTGGGTGCGCGCATCGCCCAGGTTACCGGCGGGCGCGGGGTGATCTACCTGCACGGCGACCTCGGCGCCGGCAAGACCACGCTCTCGCGCGGTATTCTGCGCGGTCTCGGCCATGCCGGCGCGGTGAAGAGCCCGACCTTCACCCTGGTCGAGCCTTACGAAATCGGCGACAAGCGCGCCTTCCATTTCGATCTGTACCGCCTGGCTGACCCGGAGGAGCTGGAATATCTGGGCATCCGCGACTACTTCGAAGGCGACGCCCTGTGCCTGATCGAATGGGCCGAAAGAGGCACGGGCATTTTGCCAAAGGCCGACCTGGACATTACCATTACAGCGCAAGCGGGCGGCCGCATGCTGCGCCTGGAACCGCACGGAGTGCGGGGCGAAGCCTGGAGCGCCGTCCTGGCTACGGGAGCATGAGAAAAAAGATGGGTTGGGGGTTGCGCCTGCGGGCGCTGTTGGCCGGGTTGTTCATCCTGCTGGCGCTGGACGCCGGCGAGGTGCTTGCCGCCGCGCAAATCACGCAAATCAAGAGCGTGCGCCTGTGGCGCGCGCCGGATAACACCCGCCTGGTGTTCGATCTTTCCGGCCCGGTGCAGCACAGTCTGTTCACCCTCAGTGCGCCGAACCGCATCGTCATCGACCTGAACGGCGCGCAGATGAGCGCCGCGCTGAACGGTCTCAAGCTGAAGAACACCCCGATCACCTCGGTGCGCACGGCACAGCGTTCGCCCACCGATCTGCGCCTGGTGCTCGACCTGTCGGCCCAGGTGACGCCGAAGAGCTTCGTGCTGCCGCCCAACCAGCAGTACGGCAACCGCCTGGTGGTCGATCTCTACGACCAGGGCGCGGACATCACCCCTGACGTCCCGGCCACCCCGACGCCCGACCAGCCCGCCGTCCCGGTCACCCCGACGCAGCCGGTGGCCAAGGCTCCGGTGCCGGCCGGCGGCAAGCGCGACATCGTCGTCGCCATCGACGCCGGCCACGGCGGCGAGGACCCGGGCGCCTCCGGCCCGAGCGGCCTGCACGAGAAGAACATCACCCTGTCGATCGCCCGCGAACTGCAGCGGCAGATCAACCAGATGAAAGGCTTCCGCGCCGAACTGACGCGCACCGGCGACTACTTCATCCCGCTGCGCGGGCGTACCGCCATCGCGCGCAAGAAGGGCGCCGACCTGTTCGTCTCCATCCACGCCGACGCCGCGCCCAGCCGCAGCGCCTTCGGTGCCTCGGTATTCGCTCTCTCCGATCGCGGCGCCACCTCCGAAACCGCCCGTTGGCTGGCCGACAGCGAAAACCGTTCCGACCTGATCGGCGGCGACGGCAGCGTCAGCCTCGACGACAAGGACCACATGCTCGCCGGCGTGCTGCTCGACCTGTCGATGACCGCCACCATGTCCTCCAGCCTGGACGTCGGGCACAAGGTGCTGACCAGCGTCGGCCGCGTCACCTCGCTGCACAAGAATCGCGTGGAGCAGGCCGGCTTCATGGTGCTGAAGTCGCCGGACATCCCGTCGATCCTGGTCGAGACCGGCTTCATCTCCAACCCCGGCGAGTCGCAGAAGCTCAACAGCTCCTCGCACCAGCAGGCCCTGGCCCGCTCGATCGCCGCCGGGGTGCGCCAATACTTCGTACAGACGCCGCCGCCGGGCACCTACATCGCCTCGCTGCGCGACGGCGGGCAGCTCTCCAGCGGCCCGCGCCAGCACGTGGTGCGCGCCGGCGAGAGCCTGTCGATGATCGCCGCGCGCTATGACGTGAGCATGGCCACCCTGCGCAGCAGCAACAGCCTGAAGACCGACAGCGTGCGCGTCGGCCAGGTGCTGAACATCCCGGCGACCGCGCTGGCGGCCCAGCAATGAACGATTCGCGGCGTATCCAGCTGCTCAGCCCGCGGCTGGCGAACCAGATCGCCGCCGGCGAGGTGGTCGAGCGTCCCGCCTCGGTGATCAAGGAGCTGCTCGAGAACAGCCTCGACGCCGGCGCCCGGCGCATCGACGTCGAGATCGAGCAGGGCGGCGTCAAGCTGCTGCGGGTGCGCGACGACGGTGGCGGCATCCCCGCCGACGACCTGCCGCTGGCCCTGGCGCGCCACGCCACCAGCAAGATTCGCGAACTGGAAGACCTGGAAAGCGTGATGAGCCTGGGCTTCCGTGGCGAAGCGCTGGCCTCGATCAGCTCCGTCTCGCGGCTCACCATGACCTCGCGCACCGCCGACGCCGCCGAGGCCTGGCAGGTGGAGACCGAGGGCCGCGACATGCAGCCGCGGGTGCAGCCGGCGGCGCATCCGGTGGGCACCAGCGTCGAAGTCCGCGACCTGTTCTTCAACACCCCGGCGCGACGCAAGTTCCTGCGCGCCGAGAAAACCGAATTCGACCACCTGCAGGAAGTCATCAAGCGCCTGGCCCTGGCCCGCTTCGATGTGGGCTTCCACCTGCGCCACAACGGCAAGACCATCTTCAGCCTGCACGAGGCCAACGACGAGCTGGCCCGCGCCCGCCGTGTCGGCGCCGTGTGCGGCCCGGCCTTCCTCGAGCAGGCGCTGCCCATCGAGATCGAGCGCAACGGCCTGCACCTGTGGGGTTGGGTCGGCCTGCCGACCTTCTCGCGCAGCCAGCCGGACCTGCAGTACTTCTATGTCAACGGGCGCATGGTGCGCGACAAGCTGGTCGCCCACGCGGTGCGCCAGGCCTATCGCGACGTGCTGTACAACGGCCGCCACCCGACCTTCGTGCTGTTCTTCGAGGTCGACCCGGCGACGGTGGACGTCAACGTGCACCCGACCAAGCACGAAGTGCGCTTCCGCGACAGCCGCATGGTCCATGACTTCCTCTATGGCACCCTGCACCGGGCGCTCGCCGAGGTGCGTCCGGACGACCAGCTGGCGCCGCCGGGCGCCACCAGCCTGACCATGCCGCGCCCCAGCGGGCAGGCCGCCGGCGAGTTCGGCCCGCAGGCCGAGATGAGCCTGTCGGACAAGGTGCTCGAAGCGCCGGCCGCCGCCCGCGGCTGGAGCGGTTCGTCGGGCGCTTCGGGTTCCTCCGGCGGCTACGGCTACCAGCCGCCGCGCCAGGACATCCCGCCGGCCGCCGAATCCGAGGGGGCCTACCGCGCCTTCTTCGCGCCGCTGCCGGAAACTTCGGCGCCCGCTGTGCCCCAGGCTTTGCCGGAAAGCAGCCAGGACGTCCCGCCGCTGGGCTACGCGCTGGCGCAGCTCAAGGGCATCTACATCCTCGCCGAGAACGCCCACGGCCTGGTGCTGGTGGACATGCACGCGGCCCATGAACGCATCATGTACGAGCGCCTCAAGGTGGCCATGGACAGCGAGGGCCTGCGCGGCCAGCCGCTGCTGGTGCCGGAATCCATCGCGGTGAGCGAGCGCGAGGCCGATTGCGCCGAGGAGCATGTCGCCTGGTTCGGCCGGCTCGGCTTCGAATTGCAGCGCCTGGGCCCGGAAACCCTGGCGATCCGCCAGATTCCGGCCCTGCTCAAGCAGGCCGAGGCAACCCAGCTGGTGCGCGACGTGCTCGCCGACCTGCTGGAATACGGCACCAGCGACCGCATCCAGGCGCACCTCAACGAGCTGCTCGGGACCATGGCCTGCCACGGCGCGGTGCGCGCCAACCGGCGCCTGACCCTGCCGGAAATGAACGGCCTGCTGCGCGACATGGAAATCACCGAGCGCAGCGGCCAGTGCAACCATGGCCGGCCGACCTGGACCCAGCTGGGCATGGACGAGCTGGACAAGCTGTTCCTGCGCGGGCGCTGAAATAAATCCAGCCTTAAGCCAGCTGGCGTAAACTAGGCGTCAATCGATTCAGCGCGCCGTTGGCGCGCACCTTTGTTGCCGACGAGTTGCCGATGTCTTCCCTGCCTCCCGCCATCTTCCTCATGGGCCCGACCGCCGCCGGCAAGACCGACCTGGCGCTGGAGCTGGCGCGCCTGCTGCCCATCGAGCTGGTCAGCGTCGATTCCGCGCTGGTCTACCGGGGCATGGACATCGGCACGGCCAAGCCGTCGAAGGACATCCTCGCGCAGTTCCCGCACCGCCTGATCGACATCCGCGACCCGGCGCAGAGCTACTCCGCCGCCGAATTCCGCGCCGACGCCCTGGCCGCCATGGCCGAGATCACCGCGCGCGGGAACATTCCGCTGCTGGTCGGCGGCACCATGTTGTATTTCAAGGCGTTGCTCGAAGGCCTGGCGGATATGCCCGGCGCCGACCCGGAAGTGCGCGCGGAGCTGGAAGCCTGGGCCGCGGCCGAGGGATGGGCGGCGTTGCACGCCGAATTGCAGCGGGTCGATCCGGAGTCGGCGGCGCGAATCCATCCCAACGATCCCCAGCGGCTGGTCCGGGCGCTGGAAGTGCAGCGCGTCAGCGGCGTGTCCATGAGCGACCATCGCCGCCGCCAGGCGAGTGAAAATGCGGGTTCCGGCGAACCAGGCGGGGCGCATTTGCCGTATACTGTGGCGCATCTGGCGATTGCCCCTCTGCAACGCCAGGTATTGCACGCGCGAATCGCGCAACGTTTTCGTCAGATGCTGGAACAGGGTTTCGTCGCCGAGGTCGAAGCACTTCGCGCGAGAGGTGACTTGCACGCCGCTCTGCCATCCATTCGTGCCGTGGGCTACCGACAGGTATGGGATTACCTCGAGGGCAAACTGACCTACGCTGAGATGGAGGAACGCGGTGTGGTAGCCACTCGGCAGCTAGCCAAGCGCCAGTTCACCTGGTTGCGCAGCTGGGGCCATCTACACTGGTTGGACAGTCTGGCAGGCGACAATCTGCCGCGTGCCTTGAAAATACTTGAGGCGGTCTCCATATAAGCTCGAGACCTCAATTCAGCCGTCTATCCTTGGGGTAACCGACGGCACTTGGCCATTCGACTATTACTAAATCTATTGATTCCCTAAAGGAGTGCGGCATATGTCAAAAGGGCATTCGCTACAAGACCCTTACCTGAATACTCTGCGTAAAGAACGCGTACCGGTTTCCATCTACCTGGTTAACGGCATCAAGTTGCAAGGCCAGATCGAATCCTTCGACCAGTTCGTCATCCTGTTGAAGAACACCGTCAGCCAGATGGTCTACAAGCACGCCATCTCCACTGTCGTGCCCAGCCGTCCGGTCCGTCTGCCCACCGGCGATCAACCGGCCGAGCCGGGTAACGTTTGACGGTAGCCCGCCTTGTTCTTTGAGCGCCCGGGCGGTGGGGAACGGGCCATTCTGGTGCATCTGGAAGGGCAAGACCCCGAGGCGCGCGAAGACCCGCAGGAGTTCCAGGAGCTGGCCCGTTCGGCGGGCGCGGAATCGGTGGCGTTCGTCAGCATTTCGCGTCATCAGCCGTCGGCCAAGTTCCTGATCGGCAGTGGCAAGGTCGATGAGCTGCGCGATCTGGTACAAGTCCAGAAAGTCGAACTGATCATCTTCAACCACACTTTGACACCCAGCCAGGAGCGCAACCTCGAGCGCGTCCTCGAATGCCGGGTGCTCGACCGTACCGGTCTGATTCTCGACATCTTCGCCCAGCGCGCCCGTACCCACGAGGGCAAGCTGCAGGTGGAGCTGGCGCAGCTCGAACACATGAGCACGCGTCTGGTGCGCGGCTGGACCCACCTCGAGCGGCAGAAGGGCGGTATCGGCCTGCGCGGCCCGGGCGAAACCCAGCTGGAAACCGACCGCCGACTGTTGCGCGCGCGCATCCGCCAGATCAAGCAGCGCCTGGAGAAGGTCCGCAGCCAGCGCGAGCAGGCCCGCCGTGGTCGCCGTCGCGCGGAAATTCCCCTGGTTTCGCTGGTCGGCTACACCAACGCCGGCAAGTCGACCCTGTTCAATGCCCTGACCACCTCCGAGGTCTATGCGGCCGACCAGCTGTTCGCCACCCTCGACCCGACCCTGCGCCGGCTCGAGCTGGACGACCTCGGGCCGATCGTCCTGGCCGACACCGTGGGCTTCATTCGCCACCTGCCGCACAAGCTGGTCGAGGCCTTCCGCGCTACGCTGGAAGAGTCGAGCAACGCCGACCTGTTGCTGCACGTGATCGACTCCCACGAGCCGGATCGCGATGCGCAGATCGAGCAGGTGCTCGCGGTGCTGGGGGAAATCGGCGCCAACGAATTGCCGATGCTCGAGGTGTACAACAAGATCGACCTGTTGCCGGACGATTTCGAAGCGCAGATCCAGCGCGACGAGACCGGCAAGCCGGTGCGGGTCTGGCTCTCCGCCCGCGAGGGACGCGGGCTGGACCTGCTGGAAAAGGCGGTGGCCGAGCTGCTGGGCGACGACCTGTTCGTCGGCACGCTCTGCCTGCCGCAGCGCCTGGGCCGGCTGCGCGCGCAGTTCTTCGAACTGGGCGCGGTGCAGGCCGAGGACCATGACGAGCAGGGACGCGCCGTTTTGCAGGTTCGCCTGCCGCGTGTCGAGTTGAACCGCCTGGTCAGCCGCGCAGGATGGCAGCCGGCGGAATTCATTGCGCAACACACTTTGCAATAAAGCCCGGAACGGTGCTTTTGGCACCGCGCGGGGCATTCTGTAGCATGGGTGGCCGCGCCGTAGGCGCGTTTCGCGTTATCAGATGGAGAGCGCTATGGCTTGGAACGAGCCGGGTGACAACTCGAACAAGAATGATCAGGACCCCTGGGGTGGACGCCGTGGTGGCGGCCGCCAGGGCCCTCCGGATCTGGACGAGGCCTTCCGCAAACTGCAGGACAGCCTCAACCGCATCTTCGGCGGCAAGAAATCCCGTGGCGGCAGCCCGGTCGGCGGCAAGGGCGGTGGCCTGGGCCTGTTCGGCATCGGCCTGGCCGTGCTTGCCGTGCTGTGGCTGTACAACGCCATCTACGTGGTGGACGAGCAGGAGCAGGCGGTGATCCTGCGCATGGGCAAATACCACGAGACCGTGGGGCCCGGCCTGAACATCTACTTCCCGCCGATCGACCGCAAGTTCCAGGAGAACGTCACCCGCGAGCGTGCCTACAGCAAGCAGGGGCAGATGCTCACCGAGGACGAGAACATCGTCGAAGTACCGCTCACCGTGCAGTACAAGATCAGCAACCTGAAGGACTTCGTGCTCAACGTCGACCAGCCCGAGGTCAGCCTGCAGCACGCCACCGAAAGCGCCCTGCGCCACGTGGCCGGTTCCACCACCATGGACCAGATCCTCACCGAGGGCCGCGAGCAGATGGCCACCGACGTGCGCGATCGCCTGCAGCGCTTCCTGGACACCTACAAGACCGGCATCACCGTCACCCAGGTGAACATCCAGAGCGCCGCCGCCCCGCGCGAAGTGCAGGAAGCCTTCGACGACGTGATCCGCGCCCGTGAAGACGAGCAGCGCGAGAAGAACCAGGCCGAAGCCTACGCCAATGGCGTGGTGCCGGAAGCCCGTGGCCAGGCGCAGCGCATCATCGAGGAAGCCAACGGCTACCGCGACGAAGTGGTGTCCCGCGCCCAGGGTGAGGCGGATCGCTTCACCAAGCTCGCCACCGAGTACCACAAGGCGCCGGAAGTGACCCGCGAGCGCCTGTACCTGGACAGCATGCAGGACGTCCTGTCGCAGAGCAGCAAGGTGCTGGTCACCGGCCAGCAGGGGCAGAACAACCTGATCTACCTGCCGCTGGACAAGATGATGGATGGCCGTGGCTCGGCGACCCCGAGCGGCAGTGCGCCGAGCACCACGAGCACCCCGTCCGACCTCGGCTCGCGGGTCGCCAGCGACCTGCAGCAACGTGACATGCGCACCAGGGAGAGCCGCTGATGAGTAACCGATCCCTGATCGCCCTGATCGCTGGCGTGGTGGTCGCCGTGGCGCTGTGGAGCAGCATCTACGTGGTGCAGCAGACCGAGCGCGCGGTGCTGCTGCGCTTCGGCCGCGTGGTCGAGCCGGACGTGCAGCCCGGCCTGCACTTCAAGATTCCGTACGTCAACCAGGTGCGCAAGTTCGACGGCCGCCTGCTGACCCTGGACTCGCCGACCCAGCGCTTCCTCACCCTGGAGAAGAAAGCGGTGATGGTCGACGCCTACGCCAAGTGGCGCGTCGCCGACGCCGAGCGCTTCTACACCGCGACCTCGGGCCTCAAGCAGATCGCCGACGAGCGCCTGTCGCGGCGCCTGGAAGCCGGCCTGCGCGACCAGTTCGGCAAGCGCACCCTGCACGAGGTGGTTTCCGGTGAGCGCGACGCGCTGATGGGTGACATCACCGCCTCGCTCAACCGCATGGCGCAGAAGGAGCTGGGCATCGAGGTCATCGACGTGCGCGTCAAGGCCATCGACCTGCCGAAGGAAGTCAACCGCAGCGTGTTCGAGCGGATGAGCACCGAGCGCGAGCGCGAGGCCCGCGAGCACCGTGCCAAGGGCCGCGAGCTGGCCGAAGGCATCCGCGCCGACGCCGATCGCCAGCGCCGCGTGCTGCTGGCCGAGGCCTATCGGCAGTCGGAGGAAACCCGCGGTGATGGCGACGCCAAGGCGGCCGCCATCTACTCCAAGGCCTACGGCCAGGACCCGGAGTTCTACGCCTTCACCCGCAGCCTCAAGGCCTATCGCGACAGCTTCGCCGACAAGAAGGACGTCCTGGTGCTGAGCCCGGACAACGAGTTCTTCCGTTACCTGGAGAAGTCCAAGCCCTGAGTGGGTTCTCCGGCGGGCGGCAGCGCCCGCCGGAGAAAACGTGTTATCATGGGTCAGCCGGGAAATCCCGGCTTTTTTGCGTCCGCGAGATCTATGTACAAGGGCCATGTGGCAGGAATTCGGCAAAGCGTTCTGTCTGTTGCTGGTGCTGGAGGGCATCCTCCCTTTCCTGTATCCGCGTGGCTGGCGTGAGGCCGTCAGTGGGCTCGGTCGACTCGACGACCGCCGTCTGCGGCTCATCGGTCTGGGCAGCATGCTGCTCGGCACCGGCCTTCTTTACTGGATTCACTAGATGAATTGCCGCCCGGCTGAAAGGGGAGAGGCGACATGGCAACGGTAGACCGCTGGCTGCTGCCAGATGGGATCGAAGAAGTGCTGCCACCTGAGGCGGCGCGCGTCGAAGCAGCCCGCCGTCAGGTGTTGGATCTGTTCCAGCGCTGGGGTTACGAGTTCGTCGTCACCCCGCACATCGAATATCTGGAGTCCCTGCTGACCGGTGCCGGCCAGGACCTGGACCTGCGCACCTTCAAGGTTACCGATCCGGCCTCGGGCCGGCTCATGGGCTTCCGCGCGGACATCACCCCGCAAGTGGCGCGCATGGACGCCCACAGCCTGCGCCGCGAAGGGCCGAACCGCCTGTGCTACGCCGGCAGCGTGCTGCATGCGCGGCCGCGGGCGTTGTCCACCTCGCGCAGCCCGATCCAGCTGGGCGCCGAGCTTTACGGCGACGCCAGCCCGGCGAGCGACGTCGAAGTCATCAGCCTGATGCTCGACATGCTGGCCATGGCTGAGGTCCCGGATGTGCACATGGACCTCGGTCATGTCGGCATCTACCGTGGCCTGGCGCGCGCCGCCGGGCTTTCCGGCGAGGCCGAGCAGGCGTTGTTCGACGCCCTGCAGCGCAAGGCCGTCGACGAAGTCGCCGCGCTCACCGAAAACCTGCCGGGCGAACTCGCCGGCATGCTCCGCGCCCTGGCCGAGCTGTGCGGCAGCCGCGATGTGCTGGCCCAGGCCGCCGAAGTGCTGGCCGGCGCGCCGGACGCGGTGAAGGCGGCCCTGGCCGACCTGGTCGCCATCGCCGACGCTCTCGCCCAGCGCTTCCCGCAGCTGCCGCTGTACTTCGACCTCGGCGAGCTGCGCGGCTATCACTATCACACGGGGGTGGTGTTCGCCGCCTTCGTGCCCGGCGTTGGCGAGTCCATCGCCCAGGGTGGTCGCTATGACCACATCGGCGCCGATTTCGGCCGTGCGCGGCCGGCCACCGGCTTCTCCACCGACCTCAAGACCCTGGTAACCCTGGGGCGGGTCGACCTGGACGCGCCGGTCACGGGCATCTGGGCGCCGGCCGAAGGCGCCGGCCTCTGGCAGGCGGTGCAGCAGCTGCGCCGCGACGGGAAACGCGTGGTTCAGGCGTTGCCCGGGCAGGATGCGGCTTCGGCGCGCGAGGCGGGTTGCGACGCGCAACTGCGGCTGAGCGAAGGCAAATGGCAGGTGGCGCCCTTCTGACCCTGCGGGGCGGGCGTCGCGAGATTCCGCCGGCCGAGGCCGGCACCGAATATCCAAGATGGGGACAAGTGTTATGGGTAAGAATGTCGTAGTCCTGGGCACCCAGTGGGGTGATGAGGGCAAAGGCAAGATCGTTGACTTGCTCACCGACCAGGCCGCCGCCGTGGTGCGCTACCAGGGTGGCCACAACGCGGGCCACACCCTGGTGATCGATGGCGAGAAAACCGTGCTGCACCTGATTCCGTCGGGCATCCTGCGCGAAGGCGTGCAGTGCCTGATCGGCAACGGTGTGGTGCTGGCGCCCGACGCGCTGATGCGCGAGATCGTCAAGCTGGAAGAGAAGGGCGTACCGGTGCGCGAGCGCCTGCGCATCAGCCCGTCCTGCCCGCTGATCCTGTCGTTCCACGTCGCCCTCGACCAGGCGCGCGAGCGCGCCCGCGGCGACGCCAAGATCGGCACCACCGGTCGCGGCATCGGTCCGGCCTACGAAGACAAGGTCGCTCGTCGCGGACTGCGCGTCGCCGACCTGTTCCATCGCGAGCGCTTCGCCGCCAAGCTGGGCGAGCTGCTGGACTACCACAACTTCGTCCTGCAGAACTATTACAAGGAGCCGGCCGTCGACTTCCAGAAAACCCTGGAAGAGTGCATGGGCTACGCCGAGCAACTGAAGCCGCTGCTGGCCGACGTCACCTCGACCCTGCACGACCTGCGCCGCGCCGAAGAGAACATCATGTTCGAGGGCGCCCAGGGTTCGCTGCTGGACATCGACCACGGCACCTACCCGTTCGTCACCAGCTCCAACACCACCGCTGGCGGCACCGCCACCGGTTCCGGCTTCGGCCCGCTGTACCTGGACTACATCCTGGGTATCACCAAGGCCTACACCACCCGTGTCGGCTCTGGCCCGTTCCCGACCGAGCTGTTCGACGACATCGGCGCGCACCTGGCCAAGGTTGGTCACGAGTTCGGCGCCACCACCGGCCGCGCCCGTCGTTGCGGCTGGTTCGACGCCGTGATCCTGCGTCGCGCCATCGAGATCAACAGCCTGTCGGGCCTGTGCCTGACCAAGCTGGACGTCCTCGACGGCCTGCAGACCGTGCGCATCTGCACCGGCTACAAGAACGCCGCCGGTGAGCTGCTGACCGACGCGCCGACCGACGCCGACAGCTACATCGGCCTGCAGCCGGTGTACGAAGACCTGCCGGGCTGGAGCGAATCCACCGTCGGCGCCCAGACCCTGGAAGCCCTGCCGGCCAACGCGCGCGCCTACATCAAGCGCATCGAGGAGCTGGTCGGTGCGCCCATCGACATCATCTCCACCGGCCCGGATCGCGTCGAGACCATCGTCCTGCGCCACCCGTTCGCCTGATCCCGCGCGGCATTAGCCGCGCAGGTCACGGAAAGCCGTTTCTCCCGCTGGGGGAAACGGCTTTTTCGTTTGTGCGCGCGGTGCTCTCCTGTCGGTAGCCTTGCGCCCCTGCTGGGAGGCATCGGCTCACGGCACGCCCCTTGCTGGTAATTCGGATCGGCGCATTCCGCGCCAGCAATCCGTTATCCGGGGAGGCACGCCGTGTCCGCCATCCTTTCGCTGTTGCGCAGTCGTTTGCTGCGTCCCGTATTCATCGCTTTGGGCGTGGCGCTGCTGGTGCAGTTGCTGATCGCCCTGTGGCTGACCCGTGCCACCGTCGACCAGTTGGTAACCGACCTGGGCGCGAGCCTCGGCGGCCAGTCGCAACGCCTTGCCGGCGAGCTGGAGCAGGCCGGCGGCGAGCTGAGCTCCGGCCTTGCCGAGCTTTCCGCGCGCACCCGCGAACGCTTGGGCGCCGCGTTGTCGGCTCGCCTGGAAGAGGAGCGCGGCGAGACCCGCCAGAGCCTCGAGCAGAGCCTGCGGCAGTCCGCCGACCAGCTCGCGCAACTGCTGGCCGCCGTGGCGCCCAAGGCCATGTGGGACAACGACGTGCCGACGCTCTCCGAGTACGCCCGGCGCGCGCAGGCCAACCCCAATGTGCTCTTCGTGGTCTATGACGACCCGCAAGGGCAGCACCTGACCCGCTACCTCAATCGCGAGGACCCGCGCATCCAGGCCCTGCTGGCCAAGGGGCAGGGCGAGCGCGCCCTGGACAAGGTGCTCGAGGCGGCGGCGCATGACGATTCGGTGATTCTCGCCAGCGTGCCCATCAGCCCCAATGGCGTGGTGATAGGTACGGTGCGCCTGGGCATTTCCACAGCCGGGGTGGAAAAGCAGGTGGCCGAGCTGGACAAGCGTTTCTCGGCGCTGATCGCCAGTGGCGACCAGTTGGTGGCGGACAGCCTGGCCGGCGCCGCGGCGGACAGCAACAAGGCGCTGGGCGCGCGCCTGCAGGCCGCTCGCCAGGCCGCCAGCGAAATGAGCCGAGGCGCCCAGGGCGCGGTGGAGGCTTCCGCCGGCAGCCTGCGTTGGCGCATCGGGCTGGGCCTGCTCCTGGTCGGTTTCGGCGTGCTGCTGGTGCTGGCCGTGGTGTTGGGTCGCCGGGTCGTGGTGCGCCTGCGCTTGCTGATCGACGCGTTGAACGAACTTGCGGCCGGAGATGGCGACCTGACCCGCCGCGTGCGCCTGGACAGTCGCGACGAGGTCGGCGAGATGGCGACGGCGGTGAACCGTTTCGTCGACAAGTTGCAGCCCATCGTTCGCGAGGCGGGGCAGGTGGCCCAGCGCACCGGCAGCGAGATCGCTGCGCTGGCCAGCCGCAGCGCCAGCGCCGAGGCGGCCGCCGATCGCCAGCGCAATGAGGTGGCCGGTAGCCTGGAGGCGCTCTCCGGCATGGCTTCGGAGGCCCAGCTGGAGAGCCAGGCCATGCAGGAAGCGCTGGAGCGGGTCGCTGCGATTCGTCGCGCGGCGGACGACAACGCCGCCATCGCCCGCCGCGTGGGTGGGCTGATCGAGGAGCTGGAAGCGCGGGTGCAGGGTGGCGCCGAGGTGATCGAAAAACTGGCGCGGCAGAGCGAGCAGATCGAGGTGGTGCTGTCGGTGATCCATGGCATCGCCGAGCAGACCAATCTGCTGGCGTTGAACGCGGCCATCGAGGCGGCGCGGGCGGGTGAGAGCGGTCGCGGTTTCGCCGTGGTGGCCGACGAGGTGCGCGCGCTGGCGAGCAAGACCCAGCAATCCACCGGTGACATCCAGACCCACATCGACGCCCTGCAGCGTGGTGCGCGGGAAGCGGTGACGGCGATCGGCCAGGCCCGCGAGCATGCGGTCCAGGGGCTGGCCGCGTTGCACGATAGCGAACGCTTGCAGCGCGATGTCCAGCGCGCGGTGGAGGAGGTGCATGGCGCCATCGACTCGGCGGCGCGGGCCGCCGAGCAGCAGGTGGCGGGCGCCGTCGCGGTGCGCGGGCGGGTGGAGGTGATCCATGCCGAGGCCGGACGCGCCGCGGAGGCGGTGGCGGCGACCGCCAGCAGCGGGCGGGTGCTCGACGACCTGGCTGCGCAGCTGCGCGCCAGCCTGGGGCAATTCAAGGCGTAAGGCGGGGAGGGCCGGGCGCGATGCCCGGCCCGGTTTTTCCAAACGACGAAAACGAAAAAGCCGAGCAGTGCTCGGCTTTTTCGTTTGAAGATGGTGCCCAGGAGAAGACTCGAACTTCCACGGTGTTGCCACCGCTAGGACCTGAACCTAGTGCGTCTACCAATTCCGCCACCTGGGCATGCTTTTCAGCATGGGGTGCGATGATCGCTCATCGTCTTGCGGTATTGCAACCTTTCGGTCGCTTCGGCGTTTCAATGTTCGGTTTCAGGGTTCCGAACCGCCGCGATACAGCCAGAGGCTCTATCGTTGAATAAGTGGTGCCCAGGAGAAGACTCGAACTTCCACGGTGTTGCCACCGCTAGGACCTGAACCTAGTGCGTCTACCAATTCCGCCACCTGGGCACTGGATGCGATGATTGCTCATCGTTTCCGTGTTACAACGTCTCAGTGACGCTGTGGGCGCGAACTATACGGAGCCCACTTTCGGTTGTAAACCCCTGATGCGATAAAAAATTTATTCTTGGGCCAAAGCTGACCGGCGAGCGGATTTCGCGCTTCAATAAGCAAATGGCGCCCACATCTATAGACGAAAAGGTGATTTCACCCTGATGGCCGATTGGCAAAACCTCGATCCCGAGGCCGCACGCGAAGCGGAAAAATACGAAAACCCCATCCCCAGCCGCGAACTGATCCTGGCGCACCTCGCCGAACGCGGCGCGCCGGCAACCCGCGCGCAACTGCTGGAAGAATTCAAGCTCGCCGACGAGGAGTCGGAAGAGGCCCTGCGCCGTCGCCTGCGCGCCATGGAGCGTGACGGCCAGCTTATCTATACCCGTCGCGGCGCCTACGCCCCGGTGGACAAGCTGGACCTGATCCGTGGCCGCGTCGCCGGCCACCGCGACGGCTTCGGCTTCCTCATTCCCGACGACGGCAGCGACGACCTGTTCCTCAGCCCGACGCAGATGCGCCTGGCGTTCGACGGCGACCGCGCCCTGGCGCGCGTTTCCGGCTTCGACCGTCGCGGCCGTCGCGAAGGCGCCATCGTCGAAGTGATCGAGCGCGCCCACGAGACCCTGGTCGGCCGCTACTTCGAAGAGAGCGGCATCGGCACCGTGGTCGCCGACAACCCGAAGATCCAGCAGGAAGTGCTGATCCCGCCGGGCAAGCACGGCGCGGCCAAGCACAACCAGTTCGTCCAGGTGCGCATCGACCAGTGGCCCAGCGTGCATCGCCAGGCCCAGGGCGAAGTGGTGGAAGTGCTCGGCGACTATATGGCGCCGGGCATGGAGATCGAAGTCGCCCTGCGCAGCTACGACATTCCCCACGTCTGGCCCCAGGGCGTCGAGGTCGAGGCGGCCAAGCTCAAGCCCGAGGTGACCGAGAAGGACAAGGAGAAGCGTGTCGACCTGCGCGCCCTGCCTTTCGTCACCATCGACGGCGAGGACGCCCGCGACTTCGACGACGCCGTCTACGCCGAGAAGCGCAAGGGCGGCGGCTGGAAGCTGTTCGTCGCCATCGCCGACGTCTCCCACTATGTAAAGGTGGGCTCGGCGCTCGACGAGGAGGCGGCCAAGCGCGGCAACTCGGTGTATTTCCCCGAGCGCGTGATTCCCATGCTGCCGGAAGTGCTGTCCAACGGCCTGTGCTCGCTGAACCCGCTGGTCGATCGCCTGGCCATGGTCTGCGAGATGAACCTGTCCAAGGCCGGCAAGATGACCGGCTTCCAGTTCTACGAGGCGGTCATCCACTCCCACGCGCGGCTCACCTACACCAAGGTCAGCCAGTACCTGGAAACCCCGGAAAGCCCGGAGGCCCAGCGCCTGGCCGAGCAGCTGCCGGAGGTGGTGCCGCACCTGCGCACCCTCTATGACCTCTATAAGGTGCTGGTCGCCGCCCGCCACGTGCGTGGCGCGATCGACTTCGAGACCCAGGAAACGCGCATCGTCTTCGGCGCCGACCGCAAGATCTCGGAAATCCGCCCGACCCAGCGCAACGACGCGCACAAGCTGATCGAGGAATGCATGCTGGCCGCCAACGTGGCCACCGCCAAGTTCCTCGAGAAGCTGGAAATCCCCGCGCTGTACCGCGTCCACGACGGCCCGCCGCAGGAGAAGCTGAACAACCTGCGGCAGTTCCTCGGCGAGCTGGGCCTGACCCTGTATCGCGGCAAGGGCGATCCGACCCCTGGCGATTACCAGGCACTGCTCGAATCCATCCAGGGTCGCCCGGACTTCCGGCTGATCCAGACGGTGATGCTGCGTTCGCTGAGCCAGGCGGTGTACAGCCCGGACAACAACGGCCACTTCGGCCTGAACTACGAAGCCTATACCCACTTCACCTCGCCGATCCGCCGTTACCCGGACCTGCTGGTGCACCGCGCCATCCGCAGCGTGATCCGCTCCAAGCGCGAGACCGACCTGGTGCAGCGCGCCGGCGGCACCGCCATGGCCAAGGCGCGCATCTATCCGTACGACGAGCCGCGCCTGGAGCAGCTCGGCGAGCAGTGCTCGGTCACCGAGCGGCGCGCCGACGAGGCCACCCGCGACGTCACCAACTGGCTGAAATGCGAGTACATGCGCGATCGCGTCGGCGAGACCTTCGACGGCGTGATCACCGCGGTCACCGGCTTCGGCATCTTCGTCGAGCTGACCGACATCTATGTCGAGGGCCTGGTCCACGTCACCGCGCTGCCGGGTGACTACTACCACTTCGACGCCGTGCACCACCGCCTGTCCGGCGAGCGCACCGGGCGCAGTTTCCGTCTCGGCGACACGACCACCGTGGTGGTGGCGCGGGTCGACCTGGACGAGCGCAAGATCGACTTCGAGCTGGCCGACAACGTCCTCAGCGCGCCCATCGGCCGCAAGAAGCGTGGCGACAAGGCCGAGACCCAGCCCGCCAAGGCGGCCGCCCCGGCCAAGGCCGGCAAGACCGCCAAGCCGGCCCGCGCCAAGGGCCAGCCGCGCGAGCTGGAGCTGGAAGTGGCGCCGCCGCCGCTGTCTTCGACGCCGCCGCGCAAGCGCAAGGTCGGGGTGGTCCAGGCGCTGCCTTCGGTGGCGCCGGAAATGCTCGCCCAGGCCGACGAGATGCTCGGCAACACCGACGTGAACAGAAGTCGCGCGCTGAAGAAGGCGCTGATCGATGAGTCCAAGGTGGGGGGCAAGCGGCCGCCGGCCAACGCCCAGGGCAAGCCGGCTAAGGACGCCCGTGCCCGCGTCGGCGCCGGTGCTGACAAGCCGCGCAAGCCGTCGAAGCAGAAGGCCAAGGCCGCCAAGCCGAGCAAGCATCGCAAGGGGCCGGCCAAGCCCAAGGCGAGCGGCGCGGCGTCGGCGGGCAAGCGTAAGGCGAAGCCATGAGTCAGTGGGAGAAGGTCTACGGCGTGCACGCCGTGGAAGCGTTGCTGCGTCATCACCCGAAGCGGGTCAAGCAGCTGTGGCTGGCCGAAGGCCGGCATGATCCGCGGGTCCAGGCCCTGGTCGAGCTGGCTGGGCAGGTGCGGGTGCCGGTGGGCACCCGCGAGCGCAAGGAGCTCGACGAGTGGGCCGAGGGCGTGCACCAGGGCGTTGTCGCCGAGGTCAGCCCTAGCCAGGTGTGGGGCGAGAACATGCTCGAGGAACTCCTCGAGCGTACGCCGGGGCCGGCATTGCTGCTGGCCCTGGATGGCGTCACCGACCCGCACAACCTCGGCGCCTGCCTGCGCACCGCCGACGCCGCCGGCGCGCTGGCGGTGATAGTGCCGAAGGACAAGTCGGCGACCCTCAACGCCACCGTGCGCAAGGTCGCCTGCGGCGCCGCCGAGGTGATCCCGCTGGTGGCCGTGACCAACCTCGCGCGCACCCTGGAGAAACTCCAGCAGCGCGGCCTGTGGGTGGTCGGCACGGCCGGCGAGGCGACCCAGATGCTCTACGAGCTGGACCTCACCGGCCCCACCGTGCTGGTCATGGGCGCCGAAGGCAAGGGCATGCGCCGCCTCACCCGCGAGCACTGCGACTACCTGGCCAAGCTACCCATGGGTGGCAGCGTCAGCAGTCTGAACGTGTCAGTGGCCACCGGCGTGTGCCTGTTCGAGGTCGTCCGCCAGCGCCACGCGAAAGCCGGCGTCTAGACGCCTCCTGTGCAGGCGCGAGCTTGCTCGCGAGCCGGGGCGGCGTGGCGCTGGTCCTGTTCGCGAGCAAGCTCGCTCCTGCGAGGGTTCCTCGGCCAGGCGAGCTGTACAAATAATCGTCAATTCGCCTTGCGCCGGCCCATCCCTTTCCCTAGAATGTCGCCCCTTGCCGCCAGGGCGGGCGTTCGCGCGTCCACCCGTCGGCAAGTCACAAAGACATTCACTCCTTGCCTGATCGCATAGTCGGCAGGCTGCAACCCGTAAGGAGCATTTATGCGTCATTACGAAATCGTGTTCCTGGTTCACCCGGACCAGAGCGAACAAGTCGGTGGCATGGTAGAGCGTTACACCAAAGTCATCGAAGAAGACGGTGGCAAGGTTCACCGCCTGGAAGACTGGGGCCGTCGTCAGCTGGCTTACGCCATCAACAACGTGCACAAGGCTCACTACGTTCTGCTGAACGTCGAGTGCACCGCCAAGGCCCTGGCCGAGCTGGAAGACAACTTCCGCTACAACGACGCCGTCATCCGTAACCTGGTGATCCGTCGCGACGAAGCCGTTACCGGCCAGTCCGAAATGCTGAAGGCCGAAGAGAGCCGCAACGAGCGCCGTGAGCGTCGTGAGCGTCCTGACGCCAACGAAAACGAGTCCGCTGACGGCGATGACAGCCGCGACAGCGCCGACGAGTAATCCCGGAACAGTATTGAGGAGCCGATAACATGGCACGTTTCTTCCGTCGTCGTAAGTTCTGCCGTTTCACCGCTGAAGGCGTCAAGGAGATCGATTACAAAGATCTCAACACCCTGAAGGCCTACGTTTCCGAAACCGGCAAGATCGTTCCGAGCCGCATCACCGGCACCAAGGCCAAGTACCAGCGTCAGCTGGCGACCGCCATCAAACGCGCTCGCTACCTGGCCCTGCTTCCCTACACCGACAGCCACGGCCGTTGATCGGGCAGTCGACGAAGCTTTGATGGATAGATCGCATGCGCGCATTGGCTGATTTCGTCATGCGAGGCCGCATGCAGGCGACCCTGGTGGTCGTCGCAGCCGCGGTACTGCAGCCGTTCTTCTGGCTCGGTGCCGCCGCCGGCAGCCTGGTGCTGCTGCGTCGGGGAACCAGCGATGCCATTGGCATCCTGGCCTGGGCGCTGCTCCCGGCCCTGGCCTGGTGGTACCTGGGCGACCCTACGGTCACCCTGGTGATGCTGGGTTCGGCGGCTCTGGCGCAGGTGTTGCGCACCAGCATGTCCTGGAATCGGGTCATGCTGGCCAGCGTGGTGTTGGGCGTGTTCTACGTGTTGCTGTTGAGCACGGTGTCCGCGGGGCTGGTTGAAGGCCTGGCGGAGGCGTTTGGCAAGGTGCTGCCACAGGTACTGTCGGAAGCGAAGCTTTCGGCGGACCAGCAGGCCGAGCTGCAAGCGGGACTGCTGCCGGCCGTAACCGGTCTGCTGGCGGCCTCGATGCAGGTGATCAGCCTGTTGTGCCTGATGCTGGCGCGTTACTGGCAAGCGGCGCTGTACAACCCGCAAGGGTTCAGCCGCGAGTTCCGCGCCTTGCGCCTGTCGGCGCCGGTGGCCATCGCGCTGCTGCTGGGTGTGCTGGTGGTGCCGTTGTTCGGCCCGCAGTTCGCCGTGGTAGCGCCGCTGTGCGCCGTACCGCTGCTGTTCGCCGGGCTCGCGCTCGGCCACGGGCTGGTTGCGCTGAAACGCCTGCCGGGGTTCTGGCTGGTGCTGTTGTACGGCCTGGCCCTGGTGCTGGGAAATGTGATCTGTCTGGTTGCTGTCGTCGATAGTCTGTTCGATTTTCGTGGTCGCCTGGTTCGTCGCCAGGGCTCCACGAACGGTGAAGGTTAAAAGTTAAGAGGTAAGACTCAAATGGAAGTCATCCTGCTGGAAAAGATCGCCAAACTGGGCAACCTGGGCGACAAACTGAACGTCAAGGGCGGTTACGCCCGTAACTACCTGCTGCCGCAGGGCAAGGCAACTGCCGCCACCCCGGCCAACGTCGCTGCTTTCGAAGAGCGCCGCGCCGAGCTGGAAAAGGCTGCTGCCGACAAGCGTGCTGATGCTGAAGCCCGCGCTGCCCAGCTGGCCGAACTGATCGTTACCATCGGCGCCCACGCTGGCGACGAAGGCAAACTGTTCGGTTCGATCGGCACCCGCGACATCGCTGACGCCGTTTCCGCTGCCGGCTACCCGCTGGAGAAGTCGGAAGTGCGTCTGCCCAACGGCGCCCTGCGCACCGTCGGCGAATACGACATCGAAGTGCAACTGCACACCGACGTCGAAGCGACCCTGCACGTGGTCGTTGTCGCCGGCTAAGCGCTCCGTCGCTGCGACTTCGCGTGCACCTTGCGTGCGCGCGGCAGTCGGCTAACATCGGGCACGGTATCGTCTGACGGTACCGTGCCCTTTGTTTTTTCCGCTTCCCCTGATTTCTGCACAGCGAGCCCATGAACGACATCACCGTCCCCGAGCAGTACGACCTGCAAACGGCAGCCCTCAAGGTGCCGCCGCATTCGATCGAAGCCGAGCAGGCGGTGCTGGGTGGCCTGATGCTCGACAACAACGCCTGGGAGCGGGTGTCGGACGCGGTGTCCGACGGCGATTTCTATCGCCACGACCATCGCCTGATCTTCCGCGCGGTGTACAAGCTCGCCGAAGGCAACCAGCCGATCGACGTGGTGACCCTGTCCGAGCTGCTGGAGCGCGAAGGCCAACTGTCGCAGATCGGCGGCCTGGCCTACCTGGCCGAGCTGGCGAAGAACACCCCGTCGGTGGCGAACATCAAGGCCTACGCGCAGATCATTCGCGAGCGCGCCACCCTGCGCCAGCTGATCGGCATCAGCAGCGACATCGCCGACAGCGCCTTCAACCCCGAGGGCCGCAGCGCCAACGAGGTGCTCGACGAAGCCGAGCGGAAGATCTTCGAGATCGCCGAGGCGCGCCCGAAGACCGGCGGCCCGGTGGGCATCGGCGACATCCTGGCGAAGACCATCGACCGCATCGACCACCTGTTCAACACCGACGAGGCGCTGACCGGTATCTCCACCGGCTTCACCGACCTCGATGAAAAGACCAGCGGCCTGCAGCCGGCCGACCTGGTCATCGTCGCCGGCCGTCCGTCCATGGGTAAGACCACCTTCGCCATGAACCTGGTGGAGAACGCCCTGATGCGCAGCGACAAGGCGATCCTGGTGTACTCCCTGGAGATGCCCTCCGACTCCATCGTGATGCGTATGCTCGCGTCGCTGGGGCGCATCGACCAGACCAAGGTCCGTTCGGGCAAGCTGGACGACGACGATTGGCCACGCCTGACCTCGGCGGTGAACCTGCTCAACGACCGCAAGCTGTTCATCGACGACACCGCCGGCATCTCGCCGTCGGAGATGCGCGCGCGTACCCGTCGCCTGTCCCGCGAGCACGGCGAAATCGGCCTGATCATGGTGGACTACCTGCAGTTGATGCAGATCCCCGGTTCCTCCGGCGACAACCGGACCAACGAGATCTCCGAGATCTCCCGCTCGCTCAAGGCGCTGGCCAAGGAATTCAACTGCCCGGTGGTGGCGCTGTCGCAGCTCAACCGCTCGCTGGAACAGCGTCCGAACAAGCGCCCGGTGAACTCCGACCTCCGCGAATCCGGGGCGATCGAGCAGGACGCCGACGTGATCATGTTCGTCTACCGCGACGAGGTGTATCACCCGGAGACCGAGTTCAAGGGCGTCGCCGAAATCATCATCGGCAAGCAGCGTAACGGCCCCATCGGCACGGTGCGCGTGGCCTTCCTCGGCAAGTACAGCCGCTTCGACAACCTCGCGCCGGGCATGTACAACTTCGAAGACGAATAAGCCGCTCCCGCGAGGTGCGGTGTCCACGTCGCTGGATCCCCGCGTTCGCGGGGACGACGCTGGTATAGTCCGCACCCAGGCCAAACCCGTCACTCCCGCGAACGCGGGAGCCCAGCGACTCCGATGATAGGGGCCTCGCGGAGGGCCGGACGTCAGTCGTACTCATGAGCGGGTGCCACGCCCAGCGGAGGAGCGAGCTTGCTCGCGCATGCCTCCAGGCTTCCCCTCTTTCCTGCGCAAGCAACCCACAGATACAGCCGCGTTTTTCCTGCCACGGTGGCGGCGGTGCGGTTATGCTCCCCGCTCTTCGCCCGCAGCCTGAAGCCGGAATCCCATGCGCCCTCTCGTCGCCCATATTGACCTTTCCGCCCTCCAGCACAACTACGCCCTGGCCAAGCGCTGCGCGCCGGGCCGCGAGGCCTTCGCCGTGGTCAAGGCCAACGCCTACGGGCACGGCGTGCGCGAGGTGGTCACCGCGCTGCGCGATGACGCCGACGGTTTCGCCGTGGCTTGCCTGGAAGAGGCCGCCGAGGTCCGCGCATTGCACGCCCACGCGCGAATCCTGCTGCTGGAGGGCTGCTTCGAGCCGAGCGAGTTCCTGGTCGCCGCCCAACTGCGCCTGGATGTTGCCGTGCAGGGGCCGGAACAACTCGCCAACCTGCTCGCCAGCCAGCTGCCGGCGCCGCTCAACGTCTGGCTCAAGCTGGATTCGGGAATGCATCGCCTGGGCTTCTCCGCCGCCGCCGTGCGCGCCGCCTTCGCTGCGCAGCGCAGCGCGCCGCAGGTCGCCGAGCTGAACCTGATGAGCCACTTCGCCTGCGCCGACGAGCGCGGCCATACGCTGACCGAAGACCAACTGGAATGCTTCCTCGGCCTGCTCGACCTGGACTTCGACCAGCGCTCGCTGGCCAACTCCGCCGCCGTGCTGGGCATTCCCGCCGCGCACATGGACTGGATTCGCCCGGGCATCATGCTCTACGGCGCCTCGCCCTTCGCCGACCTGGGCGCGACCGAGATGGGCCTGCGCCCGGTCATGAGCCTGCGCGCGCAGGTCATGGCGGTGCGCGAGGTGGCTGCGGGGGAGAGCGTGGGCTACGGCGCCACCTGGGTGGCCGCGCGGCCGTCGCGCATCGGTACGATCAGTTGCGGCTATGCCGACGGCTACCCGCGCCACGCGCCCAGCGGCACGCCGGTGCTGGTCGACGGTCGCCGCGCGCCCCTGGCCGGGCGGGTGTCGATGGACATGCTGGCGGTGGACCTCACCGACCTGCCGGAGGTCGGCGTCGGCGCCGCCGTCGAGCTGTGGGGCGCGCACTTGCCGGTCGACGAAGTGGCGACCCACGCCGGCACCATCGGCTACGAGCTGCTGACCAAGGTCACCGCGCGCGTCCCGCGCCGCTACCAGTCCTAGACCAGGCGGTCCGACGCCTTCAGCGTCTCCAGCCAGGAATCGCCCTCGTCGTCGCCGGCCAGCGCGTAGCTGGCCCGGCCGCTGCCCTTCACCTCGTACAGCGCCTGGTCCGCCGCCTTGTACAGCTTGGCGAACTGCAGCGCGTGCCGCGGGTAGATCGCCACGCCGATACTCGGGGTGATGCGCAGCTCCAGTTGCTCGAACTGCACCGGCCGCGACAGTTCGCTGAGCAGGCGCACGGCGATCTCGCGGGCGTGGCCCTCGGCGTCGGGACCGGCGATCAGCGCGGCGAACTCGTCGCCGCCCAGGCGCGACACGCAGTCGCTGGAACGCACGCACTGGCGCAGGCGATGGCCGACGTGCTGCAGCATGAAGTCACCGGCATCGTGGCCGTAGGTGTCGTTGATCGGCTTGAAGTGATCGAGGTCGATGAGCATCAGCGCCAGGCTTTCGGCGTGCTGCTGGGCGTGCTGCAGCGCCTGCTCGGCGTGCTCCACCAGGTAGCGCCGGTTGGGCAGGCCGGTGAGCGGGTCGTAATGCGCGGCGTGGCGTAGCTGGGCCTCGCGCTCCAGCAGCAGCTGGTTGGATTCGGTCAGCTCGGCAGTGCGCGCCGCCACCGCCTGGGCCAGATCGGTCTGGGCGCTTTGCAGCAGGGTCATGCGCGCGCTCTTCTCGCGAATCGCCTGTTCCTGGGCCAGGGCTTTTTCGCGCTTGAGTTCCTGGATGCGCGAGGTCAGGGCGAAGGAGAACAGGATGGACTCCATGGCCACCGAGACCGGGAACAGGTAGGCGGTGGTCGGCGACGGTTGCACCACGCCGAGCGCGCGCATCACCGAGATGCTGACGCTGGACAGCACCAGGCCGAAGCCCACCAGGTACAGGCGCGCCGGGAACGAGCCCTGCAACGAGCGGGTGACGGCCGCGCCGAGCGCCGCCGGGACGCCGACCAGGGTGGTGACGGCCAGGACCAGGCCGGCTTCGTAGCGGCCGACAAAGGCGTTGAGCAGCACCGAGGCGACGTAGATGGAGCAGTTCAGAGTCAGCATGTGGTGCGCCCAGGGCACGTTGCGCCGGGTCTGCAGCAGGGTCTGGGTGAAGCGGGTGACGCACAGGCCCCACAGCGAGGGCAGGGTGATGCGGTTCAGCCACCAGGGCACGGCGTCGCCGGGCCAGAGGTACTCGAAGGCGTGGCCGGTCATGCCCATGCTGAACAGCAGGGCGAAGCCGGTGGTGAGCACGTACCAGAGGTAGGCGCGGTCGCGCAGGCTGACCAGGATGAACAGGTTGTACAGCAGCAGCGCAGCGATCAGGCCGTAGACCACGCCGAGGAACAGGTTGGTCTCCGCGCGGTGATCCTGCAGGCCGTCCAGCGACCAGATGCGCAGCGGGAAGGAGTTGCCGGCCGGGTCCTGCGCGCGCAGGTAGAGGCGCAGCGGCCCCGTACCTTCCGGAAGGCGGAATACCGGGCGCCGGTAGGTGCGGTCGCGGCCCTCGGCGAAGGGCTCGGCCTCGCCCGAGCGCAGCTCGCGATAGCCGCCGTGGCCATCGGGCAGGTACAGGCTCAACTGCTGCAGGTTGACCGCATCCACCTCCAGCCACCAGCCACCCTCGGGCGTGGCGCGCCGCTCCAGGTCAAGGCGCAGCCACCAGGGGTTGGGGCTCTGGCCGACGCTGGTGCGACCGTTGGCGGGTTGGAAGTCATCGTCATGGGCGCGCACCTGATCGAGATCGAGGTGCTGGCCGCGATCCTCCAGCAGCACGACGGCATCGTTCAGCGAGCTCCCGCTGGAAGCCTCGTCGAGCGCCAGAGGCTGGGCCCAAACCTGCGCGAGCGGCCACAACAGCAGCATCACTACAACCGATAGCCAGCGCACGACGCACACTCCCTGTGTCCGGCTGAGTGGCCGGGACTTTGTTTTTAGTGGACGCAGTATAGCCACTGGCCACTTCCCTGTGCGCGCCATTCACCGCTTTGTGCGCGGCCGGCCTGGCGTGGGCGCCGGGCCGGCCGGTGAGGCTCACTTCGGCCTGCGAATCGCCAGGCGGCGTGGCTTCAGGCCGGCGCCGGCTTGGGCTTCGCTGCCCTGCGTGGGTACCATCCGGGCCCGCGCCGCGTGCAGCTTCTTGTAGCTTTCCAGCAGGCGCAGGTGCCGGTCGAGGCCTTCCAGCTGCAGGTTGGTCGGGGTCAGGCCATAGAAGCGCACGCTGCCGTCCAGCGAGCCCAGCGCGGCGTCCATGCGCTCGTCGCCGAACATGCGGCGGAAGTTGGCCTCGTAGTCGGCGATTTCCAGGTCGTCATCCAGCTGCACCTCCAGCACCAGGTTCAGGGCCTGGTAGAAGAGGCCGCGCTCGACGGTGTTGTCGTTGTACTGGAGGAACATCTCCACCCGCTCCTTGGCCTCGTCGAAGCGCTCCAGGGCGAGGCAGATCAGCAGCTTGAGTTCGAGCAGGGTCAGTTGGCCCCAGACGGTGTTGTCGTCGAACTCCACGCCGATCAGCGTGGTGATGTCGGTGTAGTCGTCCACCTCGCAGCCTTCCAGGCGCTCCAGCAGCGCTTCCAGGCGGGCGTCGTCCAGGCGGTGCAGGTTGAGGATGTCCTCGCGGAACGCCAGGGCCTTGTTGGTGTTGTCCCAGATCAGGTCCTCGACCGGATAGATTTCCGAGTAGCCCGGCACCAGGATGCGGCAGGCTTTGGCGCCCAGGTGCTCGTAGACCGCCATGTAGGCTTCCTTGCCGATGTTGGCGAGGATGCCGAACAGGGTCTGGGCCTCTTGCAGGTTGGAGTCCTCTCCTTGGCCGGAGAAGTCCCACTCGACGAACTCGAAGTCGGATTTTGCGCTGAAGAAGCGCCACGACACCACGCCGCTGGAGTCGATGAAGTGCTCGACGAAGTTGTTCGGCTCGGTCAGCGCGGCGCTCTCGAAGGTCGGCTGCGGCAGGTCGTTCAGGCCTTCGAAGCTGCGGCCCTGGAGCAGCTCGGTGAGGCTGCGCTCCAGCGCCACCTCGAAGCTCGGGTGGGCGCCGAAGGAGGCGAACACGCCGCCGGTGCGCGGGTTCATCAGGGTCACGCACATGACCGGGAATTCGCCGCCCAGCGAGGCGTCCTTGACCAGCACCGGGAAGCCCTGTTCTTCCAGGCCGCGGATGCCGGCGAGGATGCCGGGGTACTTGGCCAGCACTTCCTGCGGCACGTCTGGCAGGGCCAGTTCGTTCTCGAGGATTTCGCGCTTCACCGCGCGCTCGAAGATTTCCGACAGGCACTGTACCTGGGCTTCGGCCAGGGTGTTGCCGGCGCTCATGCCGTTGCTGAGGTAGAGGTTCTCGATCAGGTTCGACGGGAAGTACACCACCTTGCCGTCGGACTGGCGCACGAACGGCAGCGAGCAGATGCCGCGCTGTACGTTGCCCGAGTTGGTGTCGTAGAGGTGCGAGCCGCGCAGCTCGCCGTCCGGGTTGTAGATCGCCAGGCAGTGCTCGTCGAGGATTTCCGCCGGCAGCTCGTCCTGGCGGCTGGGCTTGAACCAGCGCTCGTCCGGGTAGTGCACGAAGGGCGCGTTGGCGATCTCCTCGCCCCAGAACTGGTCGTTGTAGAAGAAGTTGCAGTTCAGCCGTTCGATGAACTCGCCCAGCGCCGAGGCCAGCGCGCTTTCCTTGGTCGCGCCCTTGCCGTTGGTGAAGCACAGCGGCGACTGCGCGTCGCGGATGTGCAGCGACCAGACGTTCGGCACGATGTTGCGCCAGGAGGCGATCTCGATCTTCATGCCCAGGCCGGCGAGGATGCCCGACATGTTGGCGATGGTCTGTTCCAGCGGCAGGTCCTTGCCCGGGATGTAGGTGCTGGCGCCGGCGTCGGTGTCGAGCATCAGCAGCGCCTGGGCGTCGGCGTCGAGGTTTTCCACTTCCTCGATGACGAAGTCCGGCCCCGTCTGCACGACCTTCTTCACCGTGCAGCGCTCGATGGAGCGCAGGATGCCCAGGCGGTCCTTCTCGGAGATGTCCGCCGGCAGTTCCACCTGGATCTTGAAGACCTGCTTGTAGCGGTTCTCCGGGTCGACGATGTTGTTCTGCGACAGGCGGATATTGTCGGTGGGGATGTCGCGGGTCTGGCAGTACAACTTCACGAAGTAGGCCGCGCACAGCGCCGAGGAGGCGAGGAAGTAGTCGAACGGACCGGGCGCCGAGCCATCGCCCTTGTAGCGGATGGGCTGGTCGGCGATCACGGTGAAGTCGTCGAACTTGGCTTCCAGGCGAAGGTTGTCGAGAAAGTTGACCTTGATTTCCATGCGGACTTACCAGGATAAAAAATGAAAAGCGTAATGCCCGCCATTATCCGGGCAAACGCGCCCCGGTGATATCCCGGCCGGCGATCCGCGCCCGGCGCCGACGTGCGGCGCGCCGGGAACGCAAACCGCCCCCGCCGTTGGGGTAACATGCGCCGCTTTGTGCGGCCTGCCAGGCCCAACGCTCGCGAGGAAATCACCGTGCTCACGTCCCAGGTCATCATCATCGGCGCCGGCGCCGCCGGGCTGATGTGCGCCATGAGCGCCGCCGCGCGCGGTCGCCAGGTGCTGCTGATCGACCACGCCAACAAGGCCGGCAAGAAAATCCTCATGTCCGGCGGTGGGCGCTGCAACTTCACCAACCTGTACTGCGAGCCGAGCAACTTCCTCTCGCAGAATCCGCACTTCTGCAAGTCGGCGCTGGCGCGCTTCACCCAGTGGGACTTCATCGCCCTGGTGGCCAAGCATGGCGTGCCGTACCACGAGAAGAAGCTCGGCCAACTGTTCTGCGACCACAAGTCCAGCGACATCCTCGAGATGCTGCTGGCGGAGTGCGAGCAGGTGGGCGTGGACCTGCGCCTGAACACCTCGGTCAGCGAGATCGCCCGCGTCGACGGCGGCTACCAGCTGCAGACCAGCCTCGGCATGGCCCGCTGCGAATCGCTGGTGATCGCCACCGGCGGGCTGTCCATCCCGACCCTGGGCGCCACCGGCTTCGGTTACCAGGTGGCCCGCCAGTTCGGCCACGAACTGCTGCCGACCCGCGCCGGGCTGGTGCCGTTCACCATTACCGACCCGCAGCTGAAAACCCTGTGCACGGAGCTGTCCGGCACCTCGGTGGAGGACTGCCGGGTGAGCTGCAACGGCCAGAGCTTCGTCGAGAACATCCTGTTCACCCACCGTGGCATCAGCGGCCCGGCGATCCTGCAGATTTCCTCCTACTGGCAGCCCGGCGACACCATCAGCATCGACCTGCTGCCGGCGCTCGACCTGCCGAGCTGGCTCGCCGAACAGCAGCGCGAGCGCCCCAACAGTGAGCTGAAGACGCTGCTCGCCGACCTCTTCACCAAGAAGATGGCCGGCCTGCTGGCCGAGCAGTGGTTCGTTTCCAAACCGATGAAGCAGTACACCCCGGCCGAGCTCAAGGCCATCGCCGAGCGCCTGGGCGACTGGCAACTGGTGCCGGCGGGCACCGAGGGCTACCGCACCGCGGAGGTCACCCTGGGCGGCGTGGATACCCGCGAGGTGTCGTCCAAGACCCTGGAGTCGCTGAAATCCCCCGGCCTGTACTTCGTCGGCGAGGTGCTGGACGTGACCGGCCACCTGGGCGGCTTCAACTTCCAGTGGGCCTGGGCTTCGGGCTACGCGGCCGCACAGTTCGTGTAGGCCGGGCCGGCCTCGCCAGGGGCCGCCGCGCGGGTCCCGTCACGGCCCAGAATTCCCAGCGCGGGAGTCGGAATTGCTCAAAATTTGTGCTATATTCCGCGCCCGCGTTTTTCCGCGTCCATTATTCGAGATTCCCGGTGCCCGTGATGCAAGCCGCCAAGCCGCTGTTCGACTATCCCAAGTTCTGGGCCGAGTGTTTCGGCCCGGCGCCCTTCCTGCCGATGAGCCGGGAAGAGATGGATCAGCTGGGCTGGGATTCCTGCGACATCATCATCGTCACCGGTGACGCCTACGTCGACCATCCGTCGTTCGGCATGGCCATCATCGGCCGCCTGCTGGAGGCCCAGGGCTTCCGCGTGGGCATCATCGCCCAGCCGGACTGGCGCTCGAAGGACGACTTCATGAAGCTCGGCCAGCCGAACCTGTTCTTCGGCGTGGCGGCGGGCAACATGGACTCGATGATCAACCGCTACACCGCGGACAAGAAAATCCGCAGCGACGACGCCTACACCCCCGGCGGCCTCGCCGGCAAGCGCCCGGACCGCGCCAGCCTGGTCTACAGCCAGCGCTGCAAGGAAGCCTACAGCCAGACCCCGGTGGTCCTCGGCGGCATCGAGGCCTCGCTGCGCCGCATCGCCCACTACGACTACTGGCAGGACAAGGTGCGCCGCTCCATCCTGATGGACGCCACCGCCGATATCCTGCTGTACGGCAACGCCGAGCGCGCCGTGGTGGAGATCGCCCAGCGCATGTCCGCCGGCGAGCCGATCGAGCAGATCACCGACGTGCGCGGCACCGCGTTCATTCGCCGCGACACCCCGGAAGGCTGGTTCGAGGTCGACTCCACGCGGATCGATCGTCCGGGCAAGGTCGACAAGATCATCAACCCGTACGTGAACACCCAGGACACCGCCGCCTGCGCCATCGAGCAGGAGAAGGGTGCACAGGAAGACCCGAACGAAGCCAAGGTCGTGCAGCTGCTGTCGCACCCGCGCCTGGAGCGCGAGCGCACGGTGATCCGCCTGCCGTCCTTCGAGAAGGTGCGCAACGACTCGGTGCTCTACGCCCACGCCAACCGCGTGCTGCACCTGGAGACCAACCCGGGCAACGCCCGCGCCCTGGTGCAGAAGCATGGCGAGGTGGACGTGTGGTTCAATCCGCCGCCCATCCCGATGAGCACCGAGGAAATGGACTACGTGTTCGGCATGCCCTATGCGCGCGTGCCGCACCCGGTGTACGGCAAGGAGAAGATCCCGGCCTACGAGATGATCCGCTTCTCGGTGAACATCATGCGTGGCTGCTTCGGCGGCTGCACCTTCTGCTCGATCACCGAGCATGAGGGGCGGATCATCCAGAACCGCTCGCACGAGTCGATCCTCGCCGAGATCGAGGGGATGAAGAAGGTGCCGGGCTTCACCGGCGTGGTCTCCGACCTCGGCGGCCCGACCGCGAACATGTACCGCATCGCCTGCAAGGACCCGGAGATCGAGCGTCACTGCCGCAAGCCGTCCTGTGTGTGGCCGGGCATCTGCGAGAACCTGAACACCGACCACTCCTCGCTGATCGAGCTGTACCGCAAGGCGCGCGCGCTGCCGGGGGTGAAGAAGATCCTGATCGCCTCCGGCCTGCGCTACGACCTGGCGGTGGAGTCCCCGGAATACGTCAAGGAGCTGGTGACCCATCACGTCGGCGGCTACCTGAAGATCGCCCCGGAGCACACCGAGGAAGGCCCGCTGTCGAAGATGATGAAGCCGGGCATCGGCACCTACGACGCCTTCAAGCGGATGTTCGAGAAGTTCTCCAAGGAGGCGGGCAAGGAGCAGTACCTGATCCCGTACTTCATCGCCGCGCACCCGGGCACCACCGACGAGGACATGATGAACCTCGCCCTGTGGCTCAAGCGCAACGGCTTCCGCGCCGACCAGGTGCAGGCGTTCTACCCCTCGCCCATGGCCAGCGCCACGGCGATGTACCACTCGGGCAAGAACCCGCTGCGCAAGGTCACCTACAAGAGCGACGGCGTGACCATCGTCAAGAGCGAGCAGCAGCGCCGCCTGCACAAGGCCTTCCTGCGCTACCACGACCCCAAGGGCTGGCCGCTGCTGCGCGAGGCGCTGGAGCGCATGGGCCGCGCCGACCTGATCGGCAACGGCAAGCACCACCTGATCCCCACCTACCAGCCCGAGGGCGACGGTGGCTACCAGAGCGCCCGCCGGAAGAACTCCACGCCGGTGGACAGCAAGAAGGCCGGCAAGCCGCTGCTGACCCAGCACACCGGCCTGCCGCCGCGCGCCAGCGACGGCTCCAAGCCGTGGAACAAGGCTGAAGAAGGCAAGGCGACCGGCTACGCCAAGGGCAAGAAACGCACGCCCAAGCGCCAGCCGAACATACCGCGCTGAGTGATCAGACCGACGGGGCCGCAAGGCCCCGTTTTCGTTTCCGCGCGGGACCAGGGCGAGCGCAGACGCTTTTGTAGGAGCGAGCTTGCTCGCGAATGGATTCCGCAGCGGAGCGTTCGCGAGCAAGCTCACTTCCTGCAGGCTCACCCTTCCCACCCTCGTAGGAGCGGACTCCGTCCGCTATAGCCGCCCGCCACCATGGGGCTATTCACGGAAACATTTTGGCACTATAGTTCCAGAATCATAAGAACAACATCCGGAGACCCCGCCATGCGCCGCGCCGCCACCCTGTCGCTTCTCAGTCTCGCCGTGCTCCTGGCCGCCTGCGGCCAGCAGGACAAACCCACCGCCGCGGTCAGCGCGGACTTCCAGAAGGACCTGCAGGAGCGCCTGATCAAGGCCAAGCCCGGCGCGGTCATCGAGATTCCCGCCGGCACCTACCACCTCGACCGCGGCCTCAGCCTCAAGGTCGACGGCGTGACCATCCGCGGCGCCGGCATGGACAAGACCATCCTCAGCTTCAAGAACCAGAAGGCCGGCGCCGAGGGCCTGCTGGTGGACGCCTCGGACTTCACCGTGGAGAACCTGGCGATCGAGGACAGCAAGGGCGACGCGCTCAAGGTGCTGGGCGGCAAGAACATCGTGATCCGCAACGTGCGCACCGAATGGACCGGTGGCCCGTCCACCGACAACGGCGCCTACGGCCTGTACCCGGTGCAGACCGAGAACGTGCTGCTGGAAGGCAACGTCTCCATCGGCGCGTCCGACGCCGGCATCTACGTCGGCCAGTCGCGCAACGTGGTGGTGCGCAAGAACCGCGCCGAGCGCAACGTCGCCGGCATCGAGATCGAGAACACCATCGGCGCCGACGTCTACGACAACGTGGCCACCGACAACACCGGCGGCATCCTCGTCTTCAACATGCCCAACCTGCAGCAGCCGGGGCGCGGCACCCGCGTCTACAACAACGACGTGCAGGGCAACAACCACGACAACTTCGGCCACAAGGGCACGCCGGTGGCCAGCGTGCCGGCCGGCTCCGGGGTGGTGGTGAACTCCAACGACGACGTGGAAATCTTCGACAACAAGATCGGCAACCACAAGACCGCCAACGTCATCATCAGCAGCTACTACAGCACCAACTATTCGGACAAGGCCACCCAGGCGAGCTTCGACCCCTACCCCGAAGGCATCTACATCCACGGCAACACCTTCGGGCCGGGCGGCGACAGCCCCGACCACCTGGAGCTGAAGGCCCTGAAAATCTCCCAGTTCGGCCTCAACGGGCGCCTGCCGGACATCCTCTGGGATGGTTACTTCAATCAGAAGAAACTGGTCGACGGCAAGCTGCCCGAGGCCCTGGCCATCTGCATCGACAACGGCGACGCCGGCATCGTCAACGTCGACGCCCCCAACGGCTACAAGCACATCAGCACCGACATCAGCAGCCACCGCTGCAAGCTGCAGCCGCTGCCGAAGATCGAGCAGGCCGGCCTCGGCGAGAAGGGAGGCAAGGCATGACCCGAGCCGCCTGCGCCTGGATGTCGCTCGCCCTGGCCGTTGCGCTGGCCGGGTGCGGGCAGGAGGCGAAGCCGCGCTACCAGCCCGAGGGCGACGACTACCCGCAGACCCTCAGCGGCTGGGGCATGTTGCACCTGGGCGACGGCCATCTCGCGCCGGCGCCCGAGGTGCTGCCGTATGACCTCAACACCCCGCTGTTCACCGACTACGCCCACAAGCTGCGCACCATCTGGATGCCCGAGGGGCAGTCGGCGAAGTATGCCGACGACCACTTCGACTACCCGCTGGGCACGGTGCTGACCAAGACCTTCTACTACCCCACCGACGGTAATGGCCAGCTACTGGAGAACGCCCAGGACGACCGCGACCCGCGGCAGGGCCTGGAGCTGAAGAAGGTGCGCCTGGTCGAGACCCGCGTGCTGGTCAAGCAGAAGGACGGCTGGATGGCGCTGCCCTACGTGTGGGACGCCGAGCAGAAGGAAGCGCGCCTGGAGCTGGCCGGCGACAGCCAGGCCCTGGAACTGCAGGATGCGGCCGGGCAGAAGGTGGCCTTCACCTATATGGTGCCGGACGCCAACCAGTGTTCCGAATGCCACGCCGAGCACAAGGGCGGCGGCATCGCCCCGCTGGGGCCGAAGGCGCGGCACCTGAACAAGGACTTCGCCTATGCCGAGGGCAGCGACAACCAGCTCCGCCACTGGCAGGCGCGCGGCTTCCTGCAGGGCCTGCCGGAGCTGGCGCAGGTGCCGCAGAGCGCCCTCTGGGGCCACCCGCGCGCCGGCGAGAGCCTGGAAAAGCAGGCGCGCAGCTACCTCGACGCCAACTGCGGCCACTGCCACAACCCCAAGGGCGCGGCGCGCACCTCGGGGCTGTACATCGACGCCAGCGCCCAGCTGGGGGTCAACTTCGGCTTCTGCAAGCAACCGGTGGCGGCCGGCGGCGGCACCGGCGGGCGCCGCGAGGATATCCACCCGGGCCACCCGGAACTGTCCGTGCTGACCTACCGCGTCGGCAGCGACAAGCCCGGCGAGATGATGCCGGAACTGGGCCGCGCGCTGGTGCACAAGGAAGGCCTGGAAGTGCTGGAGCGCTGGATCGCCGAGTTGCCGGGGAGTTG
This sequence comes from Pseudomonas citronellolis, assembly GCF_029335315.1. Classification (GTDB taxonomy): domain Bacteria; phylum Pseudomonadota; class Gammaproteobacteria; order Pseudomonadales; family Pseudomonadaceae; genus Pseudomonas; species Pseudomonas citronellolis_A. The sequence goes on along the minus strand of NZ_JARJLT010000298.1, from coordinate 30,107 downwards.
TACCTGAGGCCTGCGGCGGATAACCGCGAACGGTTATCCGCCCTACGGCGCAGCGACTTCGCTTCCGGCTGACGCCGTGGTCTCCACTTCTGCCCAACGGTCTCCCTTCGCGAGCAAGCTCGCTCCTACGAAAGACCTCCGTTCTCCTGCCTGTCACGCAGCACGGTCTAGGCTATGCCGGCCGGCTCCCGCGTCGCGCCCCAAATTCGTGCGCACCCGCGCCCGGCGTGCAGGCCGGGCCCCGCTATGGTGCCTGGCGTCCTCGCGCAGCCCGTCCCACGGCCCCTGCGGGCTGGCACGGGACTTGCGCGGAAGCTGTGTCGCCCAGGCCCGCAGGAGGCCCGCCGTGTCGATTCATGTCGCCTTGCAGCATGTCACCCACTATCGCTACGACCGCGCGGTGAACCTCGGCCCGCAACTGGTGCGCCTGCGCCCGGCGCCGCACAGCCGCACGCGGATCCTCGGCTATTCGCTGAAGGTCGCGCCGGGCAAACACTTCATCAACTGGCAGCAGGACCCGCAGGGCAACTACCTGGCGCGCCTGGTGTTCCCGGAGAAGACCGAGGAACTGCGGGTGGAGGTCGACCTGGTCGCCGAGATGGCGGTGTTCAACCCCTTCGACTTCTTCCTCGAGCCCTACGCCGAGCAGTTCCCCTTCAGTTACGGCGTGGATGAGCAGCGCGAGCTGGCGCCGTACCTGGCGCGTCAGCCGGCCAGCCCGCTGTTCGCCGAGTATGTCGCCGAGGTGCCGCTGGAGCCGCGCGCCAGCGTGGATTTCCTGGTCGAAGTGAACCAGCGCCTGGCGCGCGACGTGCGCTACCTGATCCGCATGGAGCCCGGCGTGCAGACGCCCGAACAGACCCTGCAGCTGGCCTCCGGCTCCTGCCGCGACTCGGCCTGGCTGCTGGTGCAGGTGCTGCGCCACCTGGGCCTGGCGGCGCGCTTCGTCTCCGGCTACCTGATCCAGCTCAGCGCCGACCAGAAGTCCCTCGACGGCCCCAGCGGCACCGAAGTCGACTTCACCGACCTGCACGCCTGGTGCGAGGTCTACCTGCCCGGCGCCGGCTGGATCGGCCTGGACCCCACCTCCGGGCTGTTCGCCGGCGAAGGCCACATCCCCCTGGCCTGCAGCCCCGAGCCATCCTCGGCGGCGCCCATCACCGGCGCGCTGGAAGCGTGCGAGGTGAGCTTCAGCCACGAGATGCGCGTCGAGCGCGTGTGGGAAGCGCCGCGGGTGACCAAGCCCTACAGCGAGGAACAGTGGCAGGCGATCCGCGAGCTGGGCGCGCGCGTCGACGCCGACCTGCTCGCCCAGGACGTGCGCCTGACCATGGGCGGCGAGCCGACCTTCGTCGCCATCGACTACCCCGACGACCCCGAGTGGAACACCGCGGCGCTGGGCCCGAACAAGCGCCGCCTGGCCGCCGAGCTGTTCCACCGCCTGCGCCGCCACTACGCGCCCAAGGGCCTGGTGCACTTCGGCCAGGGCAAGTGGTACCCCGGCGAGCAGCTGCCGCGCTGGTCGCTGAACTGCTACTGGCGGCGCGACGGCGAGCCGCTGTGGAGCAACCCGATGCTCTACGCCGAGGAAAGTCGCAGCTATGGCGCCGACGCGGCGCTGGCCGCGCGCTTCCTGCGTCGCCTGGCCGGGCGCCTGGGGCTGACCGGCGACACCCTGTTCGCCGCCTACGAGGACTGGTTCTACTACCTCTGGCGCGAACGCCGGCTGCCGGCCAACGTCACGCCCGAGGACGCGCGCCTGGCCGACCCGCTGGAGCGCGAGCGCCTGCGCAAGGTCTTCGAGCGCGGCCTGGGCGAAGCGGTCGGCCACGTGTTGCCATTGGCCCGCAGCGCCGCCGGCGACGCCTGGGAGAGCGGCCGCTGGTACCTGCGCGACGAGCATTGCCGGCTGGTACCCGGCGACTCGCCGCTGGGCTACCGCCTGCCGCTGGAATCGCAACCCTGGGTCAGCGAGGCCGACTACCCCTACGTCAACCCGGCCGACCCGAGCCAGCCGCGCCCGCCGCTGCGTCGCGCCGCGCAGATGCAGCAGGCCCGCGAGCGCATGCCCGGCGGCCCGGACGCCACGCGCCAGCCGCAGATGCACCAGTCCGCCGGCTGGATCACCCGCACCGCGCTGTGCGCCGAGCCGCGCGAAGGCCGGCTGTACCTGTTCATGCCGCCGCTGGCGGAGCTGGAGGCCTACCTGGAGCTGGTCGCCGCCGTCGAGGCCACCGCCGGCGAGCTGGGCTGCCCGGTGCTGCTGGAGGGCTACGAGCCGCCGGCCGACCCGCGCCTTGCCAGCTTCCGCGTGACCCCCGACCCCGGCGTGATCGAAGTGAACATCCACCCCTCGGCGAGCTGGGACGAACTGGTCGAGCGCACCGAGTTCCTCTACGAGGCGGCGCGGCAGACGCGCCTGTCCAGCGAGAAGTTCATGGTCGACGGCCGCCACGTCGGCACCGGCGGCGGCAACCACTTCGTCCTCGGCGGCGCCACGCCCGGCGACTCGCCGTTCCTGCGGCGCCCGGACCTGCTGCGCAGCCTGGTCAGCTACTGGCACAACCACCCGTCGCTGTCCTACCTGTTCTCCGGCCTGTTCATCGGCCCGACCTCGCAGGCGCCGCGGGTGGACGAGGCGCGCAACGATGCCCTCTACGAACTGGAAGTGGCCTTCGCGCAGATGCCCGAGCCGGGCGCGCAGTGCCCGCCCTGGCTGGTCGACCGGCTGCTGCGCAACCTGCTGGTGGACGTCACCGGCAACACCCACCGCGCCGAATTCTGCATCGACAAGCTGTACTCGCCGGACAGCGCCAGCGGGCGCCTCGGCCTGCTCGAACTGCGCGCCTTCGAGATGCCGCCCCACGCGCGCATGAGCCTGGCCCAGCAGCTGCTGTTGCGCAGCCTGGTGGCGCGCTTCTGGCGCGAGCCCTACGCGCCGCCGAAGCTGGTGCGCTGGGGCACCGAGCTGCACGACCGCTTCCTGCTGCCGCACTTCGTCGAGCAGGACTTCGCCGACGTGGTCCACGACCTCAACGCCTGTGGCTACCCGCTGCGCAGCGACTGGTTCGCCCCGCACTTCGAATTCCGCTTCCCGAAATACGGCGACTACGCGGTGAAGGGTATCGACCTGGAGCTGCGCCAGGCCCTGGAACCCTGGCACGTGCTGGGCGAGGAGGGCGCCAGCGGCGGCACCGTGCGCTACGTGGACTCGTCCCTGGAGCGCGTGCAGCTGAAGGTCGCCGGCATGGCCCCGGACCGCTACGTGGTCACCTGCAATGGCCGCCCGGTGCCGCTGCGGCCCACCGGCCAGGTCGGCGAATACGTCGCCGCCGTGCGCTACCGCGCCTGGCAGCCGGCGTCCTGCCTGCAGCCAACCATCGGGGTACAGGCGCCGCTGGTCTTCGACATCGTCGACACCTGGATGCAGCGCTCCCTCGGCGGCTGCCAGTACCACGTCAGCCACCCCGGCGGGCGCAGCTACGAGAGCTTCCCGGTGAACGCCTACGAGGCCGAGAGCCGGCGCCTGGCGCGCTTCTTCCGCCACGGCCACACGCCCGGCAAGCTCAGCGTGGAGGCGCCGCGCGTCGACCCCGAGATGCCGATGACCCTCGACCTGCGGCGGACATGAGCGCCGCCGCCCGCTAAAGTGAACAGGCAGCCTTGCACGCCGAGTCCCTGATGTCCGAGTTGCTCGCCCATTACCCGCTGTCCGCCACGGCGTACCACGAATTGCTGGACGCCGAGGGCGGCGTGCGCCCGCACTGGCAGCGCATGGTGCAGCGCCTGGAGCGCGCCAGCCCGGCCCAGCTGGAGCAGCGCCAGGCCCTGCTGGCGCGGCAGATCCAGGAAAACGGTGTGACCTACAACGTCTACGCCGACCCCAAGGGCGCCGACCGCCCCTGGGAGCTGGACCTGCTGCCCAACCTGCTGTCCGCCGAGGAATGGGCCGGTATCGCCGCCGGCGTGGCGCAGCGCGGGCGGGTGCTCAACGCGGTGCTGGCCGACCTCTACGGCGAACAGCGCCTGCTCGCCGAAGGCGTGCTGCCCAGCGAGCTGGTCTATGGCCACCCCAACTTTCTCTGGCCGTGCAGCGGCCTGGCGGTGCCCGGCGGCATCTATCTGCACAGCTATGCCGTCGACCTGGCGCGCGACGCCGACGGCCGCTGGCACGTGCTCGCCGACCGCACCCAGGCCCCGTCCGGCGCCGGCTACGCCCTGGAGAACCGGCAGATCATCTCCCGCGCCCTGCCCGAGCTGTACCGCGAACTGCGCGTGCAGTACCTGGCCGGCTACTTCCGCACCCTGCAGGAAACCCTCGCGCATTGCGCCCCGGCCGACGGCGAGACGCCGCTGGTGGTGCTGCTGACGCCGGGGCGCTTCAACGAAACCTACTTCGAGCACCTGTACCTGGCGCGCCAGCTCGGCTTCCCGCTGGTGGAAGGCCACGACCTGACGGTGCGCGACGCCACCCTGTACCTGAAGACCCTCGGCGGCCTGAAGCGCGTGCACGCGGTGCTGCGACGCCTGGACGACGATTTCTGCGACCCGCTGGAGCTGCGCACCGACTCCGCCCTCGGCGTGCCCGGCCTGCTCGACGCCGTGCGGCGCGGGCGGGTGCTGGTGGCCAACGCGCTGGGCAGCGGCGTGCTGGAGTCGCCGGGGCTGCTCGGCTTCCTGCCGGCGGCCAGCCGCCGGCTGTTCGGCGAGGAACTGCTGCTGCCGGCGGTGCAGACCCGCTGGTGCGGCGAAGCGGGTGCCGCGGAGGCGGCGCTGGATGAGCTGGATCACCTGGTGATCAAGCCGGCCTTCCCCTCGCAGAGTTTCGAACCCCTGTTCGGCCACACCCTGGGCCCGGCGGCCCGCGCCGAACTGCGCCAGCGCCTGGCCCGGCAGCCCCACGCCTACGTGGCGCAGCGCCAGGCGCAGCTGTCCCAGGCGCCGGTCTGGCAGGAGCGTGGCGCGCGCGGCGAGCTGCAATCCCGCGCCATCGGCATGCGCGTGTTCGCCGTGGCCGGCAGCGACGGCAGCTACTGGGTGATGCCCGGCGGCCTGACCCGCGTGGCCTCGGCGGCGGACGCCGAAGTAGTGTCGATGCAGCGCGGCGGCGCCAGCAAGGACACCTGGGTGCTGGCTGATCGCCCGGTCCACGGCGAGCCGCTGCGGCCGCGCAGCATCGGCGCGCGCGACCTGATCCGGCAGGACCCGTACCTGCCCTCGCGGGTGGTGGAAAACCTCTACTGGTTCGGCCGCTACGCCGAGCGCTGCGACGACAACGCGCGACTGCTGCGCGTGGTGCTGTCGCGCTACGTGGACGCCGACGGCGACGAACAGGCGCTACGCAGCGCCCACGACCTGGCCGCGGCCATGGGCCTGATCCCGCAGGGCGAGGCGCCGCTGGAGCAGCGCCTGCTGGCGGCGCTGCTCGACGACAACTGGGGCAACAGCCTCAGCGCCAACCTGCGCCGCCTGCACTGGGCCGCGGCCCAGGTGCGCGGGCGGCTGTCGCGGGAGAACTGGCTGGCGCTGATGGAGCTGCAACGCGACCTGCAGGCGCTGGACGCGCGCGACACCGAGCTGGGCGACGCCCTGGACTTCCTCAACCGCCTGCTGATGTCGCTGGCGGCGCTGTCCGGCTTCGCCCTCGACGACATGACCCGCGACGACGGCTGGCGCTTCCTGATGATCGGCCGGCGCATCGAACGCATCCAGTTCTTCGCCGACGCCATCGCCGGTTTCCTCGAAGGCGGCGCGGCCTGGGAGGCGGGCGCCCTCGAATGGCTGCTGGAGCTGGGCAACAGCACCATCACCTACCGCTCGCGCTACCTCGCCGGGCCGCAGCTGATTCCGGTGCTCGACCTGCTCCTGCTGCACGAGCAGAACCCCCATGCCCTGTACTTCCAGCTGCAGGCCCTGGAACGCTCGCTGGAACGCCTGCACCAGGAATTCGGCATGCCCCGCGAACAGCAACTGACCCTGCTCACCGCGCGCCTGCTGGCCTTCGACTTCGCCACCCTGGAGAACCCGCTGTTCGGCAGCGCCGGGCAGGACGAAGTGCTCGCCGGCCTGGCCCGCCTGCTGCGCGAGCTGGCGCATGGCGTCGGCCAGGCATCCGACCGCCTGGGCCTGCGCTACTTCGCCCACGTCGACGACATCAGCCAGCGCACGGTGTCCACCTGATGGCCGAAGCCCTGCTGTCCTCCGCCCCCGCGCACGTGGCGCGCTACCAGGTGTTCCACGACACCCTCTACCACTATGCCGCGCCGGTCTCGCTGTCGCAGCAGCTGCTGCACCTGTGGCCGCGCGAATGCCCCTGGCAGCGCTGCCTGGGCCGCGAACTGCAGATCGAGCCGCTGCCCACGCAGCGCAGCGATGGCTTCGACGTGTTCGGCAACCCGCTGACCCGCCTGGCCTTCGAGCGCCCCCACGATGCCTTGCAGGTGAACGCGCGCCTGCAGCTCGAGGTGCTGCCGCGTCCGCCGCTGATGCTGAGCGCCTCGCCGGCCTGGGAGCGGGTGGTAGCGAGCCTGGCCTACAGCGGCCGCGCGCTGGGCGCGGAGGCGCTGGACGCCTGCCGGTTCCGCATGGAGTCGCCCTACGTGCGCATCAAGCGCCAGTTCAGCGAGTTCGGCGACGACTGTTTCCCGCCCGGCCGGCCGCTGCTGGAAGGCGCCACGGCACTGATGCGGAAGATCTTCAGCGAGTTCGCCTTCGACGCCGAAGCCACCCAGGTGGCGACGCCGCTGATCGAGGTGCTGGAGCGCCGTCGCGGGGTCTGCCAGGACTTCGCCCACCTGATGCTCGCCTGCCTGCGCTCGCGCGGCCTGGCGGCGCGCTATGTCAGCGGCTACCTGCTGACCCGGCCGCCACCCGGCCAGCCGCGCCTGATCGGCGCCGACGCCTCGCACGCCTGGGTCGCGCTGTACTGCCCGGACAACGGCTGGGTGGACTTCGACCCGACCAACAACATGCTCCCGGCGCTGGAACACATCACCCTGGCCTGGGGCCGCGACTTCGCCGACGTCTCGCCGCTGCGCGGGGTGATCCTCGGCGGCGGCAGCCACGACCCCGAGGTGCGGGTGACGGTGATGCCGCACTGGGAGCTGGCCGTGTAACGGAGCGGCCAAGGCCCTGCGTTTGCCGGAGGGTAGGGCGGATAACCGTTCGCGGTTATCCGCCGCAGGCCCATGCACCGAAGCCCCAGGCAAACGGCGGATAACGCTGTAGGCGTTATGCGCCCTACGGGCTGCAGCGCAGGCTCGATCGTAGGAGCGCCCCATGGCGCGAATCGTGGGCATGGCCCACTCCTACGCGATCCTGCCGGCAGTCGCGGGCCGCCACTCTGCCGCAACGCCCGCCGGGCAAGCCGCCAACGGCGTGCTAGCTTTTCTCTGGTCAATTCCCGATCAACGGATGGGCTAGGCAATGGGCGACACGAACATCGTCAACGTGGGTACGGAGAAGTTCAACGAAATCTGGTCGCTGGTGCAGCAGTACGCCCTGGCCTTCGGCATCAAGATTCTCGCCGCCATCGCCTTCTGGGTGATCGGCCGCTGGCTGATCAGCCTGGCGGTGGGCATGGTCCAGCGCGCCCTCGGCCGACAGAGCGTCGACCCGACGCTGTTGCGCTACGTCGGCTCGTTCATCACCGTGACCCTCAACATCGTCCTGGTGATCGGCATCCTCGGCTACTTCGGCGTGCAGACCACCAGCCTGGCGGCGCTGATCGCCGCGGCCGGCGTGGCCATCGGCATGGCCTGGTCGGGGCTGCTGGCCAACCTCGCCGCCGGCGGCTTCATCATCGTCCTGCGGCCGTTCAAGGTCGGCGACTTCATCACCGCCGCCGGGGTCACCGGCACGGTCAAGGAGATCGGCCTGTTCGTCACCGCGATCAACACCCCGGACAACGTGCTGACCCTGGTGGGCAACAACAAGATCTTCAGCGACACCATCCAGAACTACAGCCACAACGAGTTCCGCCGCGTCGAGCTCAAGGCCCAGCTGTCCGGCGCCGCCGACTACGTGGCGGCCGCCGCCGCGCTCAAGGAACGCATCGCGCAGATCCCCAACGTGCTCAGCGAGCCGCCGGTGGACGTGGAAATCCTCGAGTTCAACCTGGTCGGCCCGGTGCTGGCGGTGCGTCCGTACTGCCACAACGACAACTACTGGCAGGTCTACTTCGACACCAACCGCACCATCAAGGAGGCCCTGGGCAGCGGCGGCTTCCCGGCGCCGATGCCGGCGCAGACGGTGATCGTGCAGCAGGCCGGCGGCTGATCCCGCGCGGGTTCGCGGAAGGGGCGCCAGGAGGCGCCCCTTTTCGTTTCCTGCGCAGCATTCCTACGTTACTCGGGATGAGCGGTTGTCCATGCGGGATGGCTGGTCATGGGGAAGGACATTTCCTCGCGTGACGGGAAATATCCCCTGATTTCTGTTGAGCGATACCCCTGCGTCTGGCGATCCCTCCTGCATATTCTCCTCAAGCTGGTGGGCATCCTGAAAGGACACCGACCGGCGCCTCCCGCGCCGGTCCCTGCTGTCCGACTTCGGGGGCTCCATGCCACGCCACTCCCACCTGGCCGCCTTCAGCCTGATCGAGCTGCTGGTGATCCTGGCGATCCTCGCCATCGCCGCCAGCATCGCCGTACCCGGCTTCACCCAGTTGATGCGCGACCAGCAGGTGCAAGCCGCCGCCGACGAGCTGCGCGGGCTGCTGCTCTACACCCGTGGCGAGGCCGCCACGCGCGGCGCCAAGGTGTTGCTCAAGGCCGAAGGCAGCGGGCTCTGGGCGGGTGTGTTGCGCGTCAGCCAGGGTGAGCGAGTGCTGCGCCAGCGCGAACCGCTGGGCAATCTCGCCATCAGTGCGAACCGCGCCTCGCTGGGCTTCCACGGCGACGGCCGCCAGGTCGAATCCACGGCCACCTGCATCAGCGTTTGCCCGGTGGGCGCGCAAGGCGGCTGCCAGCAAATCCAGGTGCAACCCAGCGGGCGCGTGCTGGCGCCGGCCGCCGGGAGTTGCGCGAATTGAACGGGGTAAACGTGATGCGCGGCTTCAGCATGATCGAGGTGCTGGTGGCCCTGCTGGTGATCGCCACCGGAACCCTCGGCATGTTCGCCCTGCAGGCCCAGGCGCTGCGGCATACCCTGGACGCCAACCTGCGGGGCAACGCGGTGATGCTCGCCGACGACCTGCTGGAGCTGATGCGCAGCAATCGCGGCGCGCTACTCGACGCCAGCGGCGCACTGCCTGCCGACGAGTCCGCGTACTACAAGGCGAAAGGCCAAGGCTTCCCCTCCGCACCAACGAGCTGCGGCAATCGCCAGCGTGGCGCTGGCGGCAGCGGAGTGGCCGGGGGCGATCTCGGCTGCTGGGCACAGCAGGTGCGCACATCGCTGCCCGTCGACGACAAGCTGCTGCAGGACTACCGGATCTGCCGCAGCGCCGCGCCGGGCACCTGTTCGCAGGGGGCGGGCAGCGCGGTAATGATCGAGCTGTTCTGGTCCGACCCGCGCGCCGACGCGGCACTGTGCGCCAACCAGCAATGCAGCTACACGCTGCGGGCGGAGCTCTGATATGGCTGGCTGGCAGAAGGGTCTGTCGCTGGTCGAGCTGATGGTGGCATTGCTGCTGAGCTGCTTCCTGGTGCTGGGCGTCACCCAGGTGTTTCTCGACAACAAGCGCAACTACCTGTTCCAGCAGGGCCAGGTGAGCAACCAGGAGAACGCCCGTTTCGCCGCGCTGGCCATCCAGCGCCTGGCCGCGCGGGCCGGTTACCGCGTGTGGCCGCATCGCCAGTTGCCGGAAGAAGCCTTCCCGGCGCAGGGGGCCAGCGCCGAATGCCCGGCGTTCGCCGCGGGGCAGAGCATCGCCCTCGCGGTCGACAGCGCCGGCGCCGACCTCTGCGTGCGCTACCAGCGCGGGGTGGAACAGCACGAAAGCGACTGCAGCGGGAACTCGCTGGATTACTCCAACACCCCGCTCACCGTCGTGGCGCGTCTGAACCTGGACGCCGCCAAGGGGCAACTCTCCTGCGCTGCCGGTGGCAAGGCCAGCGTGCTGGTCGACGGCCTGCTCGACTTCAGCCTGCAGCCGCTGGCCACCTCCAGCCAGGAGGTGCAGATGGTTTCCGTCCACTTGCTGTTCGCCAGCCCGACCGGCCAGGCCGGGGGCACCCGCAGCGATGTTCTGGCGCGCTGGAAAACCCTGACCGGACGCCAGCCCGCCCTCGACCCCGCCGAGCAGCGTTTGCTGCAGATCGGCAGCGCCAACGTTGCCTTGCGGAGCCTGATGCCATGACCTGTACGCGTGAACGTGGGGCCGTGCTGCTGGTGGCGCTGGTCATGCTGCTGCTGATGACCGTGCTGGCCTTGGCGGGCATTGGCAACAGCCAGCTGGAGAACCGCCTGGCCGGCAATCGCGCGGAATACCGGCGCGTCTTCAATGCCACCGAGTCAGGCCTGCGCGAGGTGGAACGGCGCCTGGCGCGCTTGCGCGGCGTCGAGGACGGCCAGACCACCAGTTGCGCAGGGCGGGCGCAGCTGTGCGTGCTGGATCTGGGGCAGGTGCGCACGGAGACGGGCAGCGGCTGGACGTGGCAGTGGGCGTCGGATCCCGCGAGCTGGTGGAAGTCCGGGAGCAACGCAGTGGCCTATCAGGGCTCGGACGACCTCACGAGCTTCTCTCCCGCGCCCCGCCAGCACGCCGCCTACCTCGCCAGCGACGGCGATGGCCTGAACCTGGGCAACATCGGCGAGTCGCGGCTGCGCACCGACTTCTATTACGTCAACGCGTACGCCAGCGGTGACGCCGGACGCGCGCCGGTGCTGCTGCAAACCGTATTCGCCCGGCGTTACGCGAACTAAGGGAACCCAATGAACCATTGTCGTCACTTCTCCAGCGCCGTCGCCGGCCTGCTGACCCCCTTGCTGGTTGCCACGGCGGCCGCTGACCAGCTGAGCGTCAGCCAGCAGCCGTTGTTCCTTACCGAGTCGGTGGCGCCGAACCTGATCCTGACGATGGACAGCTCCGGCAGCATGCGGTACGCCTACGTTCCCGACAACATCGAAAGGCAGGCTGATACCCGTCGGACCAAGGCGGCCAGCTACAACGCCATGTACTACAACCCTCGGCTGACCTACCGGGTGCCGAAGCAGGTCAAGTTCAGCAACGGCCAGCTGATAGTGAGTGAATACCCGGTCAGCAAGGGCGGCGGCTTCGATTTCACCCAGGTCAGGCGTAACGGTTTCGATGAACGACGCCAGACGATCGACCTGGCCAATGAGTACCAGGTGACCTGGAGTTATTCCCCGGACGCGTCGAGCGATTCCGAAGTGGCGAGGCATCCCGAGAAGGACTTCAAGCGCAGTGTTTCGCTGTCCTCCAACGGGCAGACCTGGGAGGGTGACCTCGCTCCCGGTCTGAGGCTGAAGATCAAGCGTACGGGGCGGGATTCATGCGAGGCCCATCTCGATGGCAGGAAGGTCGCCTGTTCCGGACGCAGGTCGAGCTACACGGTGGACCTGACCAACAAGGGAGTGCCGGCCTACTACTACGGATTCAACCCGACGTGGGCTGGCTGCTCGGCATCCTCGACCGACAACGACAACTGCTACGGACTGGTCAAGGTCAGCGCGAGCTCCGGCCCGAATGGGAAGGACGAGCGGCAGAACTTCGCCATCTGGTACGCCTTCTACCGTAACCGTGCCCTGGCCACGCAGAGCTCCGCCAACCTGGCCTTCAACAGCCTGCCCGAGTCCATCCGGCTGACCTGGCAGGATCTGGGGCAGTGCAGCCAGCTCGATGGGCAGTGGGGGTGCAACGGCATCAGTTACAGCGGTGGCAATCCGCTCCGCCCATTCGCCAAGAAGCACCGCGCGGATTTCTTTCACTGGCTGTCGAGCGTCAGCTTCCGCGGCGGCACGCCCCTGCGCCAGGCGCTGGACCGGGCCGGCCGATTCATCGGCGATGGCCAGGGCCCGGCCTATGACTTCGAACCCGGAGGCAAGAAGGAGCCGAAATTCACCTGCCGCCCCAGCTACCACCTGATGATGACCGATGGGCTGTGGAACGGCAGGGCCAGCTCCGTGGGCGGCAACATCGATGGCAATGGCAGGACGCTGCCGGATGGCACTCGCTACGCGCCCCGTTCACCCTTCAAGGATGGGACGAGCAATACCTTGGCCGACCTGGCCTTCCACTATTGGGCCACCGATGCGCGCACCGACCTCGCCAATGAGCTGAAGCCCTACGTTGCCTTCGCCCAGGCGGACGCTACCAGGCAGTACTGGGACCCGCGCAACAACCCGGCGACCTGGCAGCACCTGGTGACCTTCACCATGGGTCTGGGGCTGGGGTCGTCGCTGGTCAACCCGAAATGGGCGGGCGGCACCTTCGAGGGGGCCGGTTACCTGGGGCTGCTGAATGGCGGCATCGAGTGGCCCGCGGCCAGGTCGGACAGCGACAACAACGTCTACGACCTCTGGCACGCGGCGATCAACGCCCGTGGCGAATTCTTCAGCGCCGATGACCCGCAGCAGCTGATCGACGCCTTCGCCGCCATCCTCTCGCGCATCGCCAGCCGCGACGCTTCGGCCGCGCGCCCGGCGCTGGAGGGGGGCTCGGCGGGGGAGGACGATCAGCTGTACCAGGCCGAATTCTCCAGCTCCGACTGGAGCGGTGACCTGGTCAAGTACCGCCTGGACAATGCGGCCGGCCGGGTCCAGTTGTGGAGCGCCGAGGCGCGCCTGAGTGGCCGCCAGACGCCGCGTCGAGTACTGATGGCGAGAGCCGGCGGCTTGCAGCCATTCGCCTGGGGGAATCTCGATGCCCGCCAGCGGACGGCGCTGAATCGCAATCTGCTGGGGGACGCCGACAGCCTTGGGGAGAAGCGCGTGGCGTTCCTGCGGGGTGAGCGGGGCGAGGAGGGAACGCTGTTCCGCAAGCGCGCCAAGCTGCTGGGCGACATCGTCAACTCCGCGCCCCTGGTGGTCACGGCGCCGGCGGGTCGCAGCCAGGCCCTGGACCGCCTGGAAAACCCTGCGAATGGCGGGCTTGGCGATGGCGCACAGACCTACAGCGATTTCAAGGCGGCCCAGGCCAAGCGGCCCACGGTGGTCTACGTCGGCGCCAACGACGGCATGCTGCACGCCTTCGACGGGCAGAGCGGCGAGGAGCTCTTCGCCTTCGTGCCCAGCGCGGTGATCGACAACCTGCATCGCCTGAGCGACCCACGCTATGTCGCCGGCGAGCATCGCTACTTCGTCGATGGCCCGCTGGTGGCCGAGGACGTGTTCTTCGGCGGCGCCTGGCGTACGGTGCTGGTCGGCGGCCTGGGCGCCGGTGGCCGTGGGCTGTTCGCGCTGGACGTGACCAACCCGCGCGAGCCGGGCCTGCTCTGGGAAATCGAAGGTGGCGCCGGCCCGTTCGCGCGCCTCGGCCATAGCCTGCCGCGGCCGGCGCTGGCGCGGTTGCACAGTGGGCAATGGGCGGTGCTGGCCGGCAACGGCTACGACGGTATGCAGGATCAGGCGCTGCTGTACCTGATCGACATCGGCAGTGGCGAGCTGATTCGCGAACTCAACGTGAGCAAGGGGGGCGACGCCGCCAACGGCCTGTCCAGCCCGCGCGCGGCGGATATGGACGGCGATGGCATCGTCGATTTCGCCTACGCCGGCGACCTGCTCGGCAACCTGTGGCGCTTCGACCTCTACAAGCCGACCAGCCAGGGCGGCCATGGCGGCCCGCAGTCCGCCAGCGCCTCGGACTACCGGGTAGGCCTGGCCGGCCAGCCGCTGTTCCGTGGTCCGGACGCCGTGGCCGCCAGGCAGCCGATCACCACCACGCCCTGGCTGGTCCGCCATCCCTCCGGCCAGGGTGTGCTCGCTCTGCTGGGCACCGGCAAGTACTTCGAGGTCCAGGACGCCCAGGCCGACACCAGCAAGGCCATGAGCCTGTATGGCATCTGGGATCGCCAGGTCGCCAACGACAGACCCGGGCCGGTACGTCGCGAGCATCTGCAGCAGCAGAAATTCATAGTCGACAAGGCCGAGTACCGAACGCTCAGCGACAACCCGGTGGGCTGGGCCGCCGCCAGTTCCCAGCCGGGCGGCAGCGGCAGGCATGGCTGGTACCTGGACCTGCCGCCCAGCGGCGAGCGAGTTATCGCCGATCCGGGCGGTAGCGGCCGCCTGGCGTTGTTCACCACCCTGACGCCGGATGTCGACCCCTGCGTCGCCGAGGTCAGCAACTGGCTGCTCGCGCTGAATCCGTTGACCGGCGGGGCGCCGCTGGCCAATGCCCTGGACTACAACCGCGACGGAGTGGTCGACGACGCCGACCGGGTCAAGGGCGACAAGGTCGCCGGCCTGCAGTTCCCCGGCGGGCCGGGTGGCGCGGCCTTCGGCTTCGATCCGGAAAGCGGCCTGGGCGTGGCCTATGGCGACGACGAGCAGCGCTTCTTCGACGGCATCCGTCCGGGCCGGCAGAGCTGGCGCCAACTGGAGGGCGCCCAATGAGCCGCGGTTTCACGCTGCTGGAACTGATGGTGGTGCTGGCCATCGTCGGCATCCTCGCCTCGGTGGCCTATCCCAGCTACCTGGAGCAGGTGCGCCGCGCCAATCGCGCCGAGGGCCAGGCGCTGCTGCAGGATGCGGCGGCGCGCCAGGAGCGCTTCTACGCGCAGAACAACCGCTATGCTGCCAAGCTCGACGACTTGGGGCTGCAGGAGCTTTCGCGCGCCGGGCTCTACAAGTTGGCGGTGAGTTCCGGCGGAGACGGTGATGGCGGCTACCTGCTGAGTGTCGAACCGCAGCGCGAAGACCCGCGTTGCGGCACCATGACGCTCAACGCCCTCGGCCAGCGCAGCCCAGCGAGCGTGGATTGCTGGCGCTAGGTCGGCGTGCGATCGACCCACTTGGGCGCGGCGAGCGGCCGCCAGGCCTCCAGGGCGTCCAGCAACTCGGCGGGGCTGGCGCCGCGTTGCAGCATCTGGCGGTGCGGTTCGCGGACGAAGCGCTCCTGCACCAGGTGGTCGAGGAAGGTCAGCAGAGGGTCATAGAAACCGTTCACTTCCAGCAGGCCCAGGGGCTTGGCGTGGTAGCCAAGCTGGCCCCAGGTCCACACCTCGAACAACTCTTCCAGGGTGCCGAGGCCGCCGGGCAGGGCGATGAAGGCGTCGCTCAGCTCGGCCATGCGCGCCTTGCGCGCGTGCATGCCGTCCACCACTTCCAGGCGGGTCAGGCCGCTGTGGCCGACCTCGGCGTCCTTCAGACTCTGCGGGATGATCCCCACCACCTCGCCGCCGGCGGCCAGGGCGGCGTCGGCCACCATGCCCATCAGGCCTACCGCGCCCCCGCCGTAGACCAGGCGCAGGCCGCGCTCGGCGAGATGCCGGCCAAGGTTTTCGGCGGCTTCCTGGTAGACGGGACTGGCGCCGGGGCTGGCGCCGCAGAACACGCAGACGGAACGCAGGGTCATTTGCTGGGAACTCCGAGACCGACAACTGGGTCGTCAGGGTAACCGCTGCGAGCGTGACGACCAAGCCATACGGCGCGGCCTAGCCGGCGCAGACGCCCTGGGCGTAGCATGCGAGGACTTGCTGGAAAATTGTATACATGTTTGTATTCGATTTGGCGTGCATGAAGACGCTCCCGGTTCGTTGGCGGTAGCGGTCTATGCTGGACGGGGCGCGCTGATTTGCCTCGTTGAAAGTTCGTATCGACCTGATAGAACTGCGCAGTGGCAAAACGCTGGCGTCGCCGGCACGAATTGACCTGGGTCAGCAGGCGCTCCCCGACGATCGGGCAGTCTGCTGCTCCGGATTCTCCGCCCAACCTGCCTAGGAGGCTCGTATGTTCCGCAAACTCGCTGCTGTCACCCTGCTTGGTCTGGCCAGTACTCCGCTGCTGGCTGCCGAATGCTCGGTGGACATCCAGGGCAACGACCAGATGCAGTTCAGCACCAACGCCATCAGCGTGGACAAGAGCTGCAAGACCTTCACCGTCAACCTGTCCCACCCCGGCGCCCTGGCGAAGAACATCATGGGCCACAACTGGGTGCTGACCACTGCCGCCGACATGCAGGGCGTGGTCACCGACGGCATGGCCGCCGGCCTGGACAAGAACTACCTGAAGGACGGCGACACCCGCGTCATCGCCCACACCAAGATCATCGGCTCCGGCGAGAAGGACTCGGTGAGCTTCGACGTGTCCAAGCTCAAGGACGGCGAGCAGTACATGTTCTTCTGCAGCTTCCCTGGCCACTCGGCGATGATGAAGGGCACCCTGACCCTGAAGTGAGTTCGTCGCTTCGAACGAAAGCCCGGCTCACCGCCGGGCTTTTTCGTTCTACCTTATCCCGGTGCGCCATCGGCGCAGTGACACTGTTTTCCGGGGGCAAACATGTATCACGGTGAAAGATTCAACGCCTGGACGCACCTGGTCGGCGCCTTGGCGGCGCTGGTCGGCGGCGTCTGGATGGTGGTGGCGAGCAGCCTGATCGGCGAGCCGCTGAAGATCGTCGGGGTGACCATCTACAGCGCCACCCTGCTGTTGCTGTACAGCATTTCCACGGTGTACCACAGCGTGCGTGGCCGGGCGAAGACGATCATGCGCAAGCTCGATCACCTGTCGATCTACCTGCTGATCGCCGGCAGCTACACGCCGTTCTGCCTGGTCACCCTGAAGGGGGCCTGGGGCTGGACGCTGTTCGGCATCGTCTGGGGCATGGCGGTGATCGGCATGGCTCAGGAGATCAAGCCACGCTCGGAGGCGCGGGTGCTGTCGATCATCATCTACGCGGTGATGGGCTGGATCGTGCTGATCGCCGTCGGCCCGCTGTACCGCGCGCTGGGTGGCGCCGGCTTCGCCTGGCTGGTCGGCGGCGGGGCCTTCTACACCATCGGCATCGTCTTCTTCGCCTACGACAGCCGCTTCCGCCACTGGCACGGCATCTGGCACCTGTTCGTGATCGCCGGCAGCGTGCTGCACTTCATCGCCATCTGGTTCTACGTGATTCCGGCACGGGTGACCTAGGGCCGGCTCACCGAAAAACGGCGGATAACCGCGAACGGTTATTCGCCCTACGTCGAGGGTAGGCTGGGTGTAGGGCGGATAACGTTCGACGTTATCCGCCGCTGTCCCGCGCAGGTGCTGGCTTACGGCGCCTTCGGCAGCTGGCGCTTGTGGTGGGTCTTCTCGTAGGTGCGCTTGATGATCTCGAAGGCTTCCGGGCTCACCGGCTGGCCGTGCAGGAAGGCGTCGATCTCCTTGTAGCTGACGCCGTGGGCGTGCTCGTCGGGCTTGCCCGGGGCGAGGTCCTCGAGGTCGGCGGTGGGCACTTTCTCCACCAGGAACTCCGGGGCGCCCAGGCTGCGGGCGATGCTGCGCACCTGGTGCTTCACCAGGCCGGTCAGCGGGGCGATGTCGCAGGCGCCGTCGCCGAACTTGGTGAAGAAGCCCATCACCGCCTCGGCGCCGTGGTCGGTGCCGACCACCAGGCCCTGGCGGGCGTTGGCGATGGTGTACTGGGCGACCATGCGCATGCGCGCCTTGGTGTTGCCCAGGGCGAAGTCGGCGGTGCCCGCCGGCAGGCCGTCGAGGGCGCGGGTCTGTTCGGCCAGGGCCTGTACCGCCGGGCCGATGTTCACCGTGTGGCGTTCGTCCGGGGCGATGCAATCCACCGATGCCTGGGCGTCGGCTTCGTCGCCCTGCACGTTGTAGGGCAGGCGCACCGCGATGAAGCGGTAGTCCGGGTTGCCGGTCTCGGCGCGCAGACCTTCCACCGCGCGCTGGCAGAGCATGCCGGCGGTGAGTGAGTCGACGCCGCCGCTGATGCCCAGCACCAGGGTCTTCATGCCGGATTCGCGCAGGCTGTCCTGGATGAAGCGGATGCGCCGCTGGATTTCCGCCTGCAGTTCGGCGTCGGACTGGAAGGGCGGCTGCACGTTGAGGTCTTTGGCGATGGCGTCTTGGGTGGCTTTCATGGGGTCCTCGATCCTGCGGTGGACGGGGGCGGCCCGTCGGATGCGGAGAAAATACCAGCCCGCGACGCGCCGGGCGATGCCCGGATGGTCGCGGACGCGGGTTCAGGGCCGCTGCGCCAGGTGCTCGCCGATCCATTCGACGAAGGCGCGCACCTTGGGCACCGCGGCGGCGTGCTCGGGGTAGGCGAGGTAATAGGCGCTGCGGCTGCGCAAGGCGTGCGGCCAGGCGATCACCAGCTTGCCTTCATGCAATTCCTCTTCCACCAGGAAACGCGGCAGCAGCGCCACGCCGCAACCGGCCTGGGCGGCACGGATGCACATGTAGAAGGTGTCGAAGCGCGGCCCGTGGAAACTGTGCTCGCTGCGCCGCTCCAGGCTGGCGAACCACTCGTGCCAGGCCTCCGGCCGGGTGGCGTTCTGCAGCAGCACCAGGTCGTTGAGCTGCAGCGGGTCGCTCAGCGGCTGCGCCGGGAGGATGCCCGGGGCGCACACCGGCACCACCTCCTCGCCGAACAGGTGCACGCATTCGGCGCCGGGCAGGGTGCCGGGGCCGAAATAGAACGCCAGGTCGCAACGCGATTGCTGCAGGTCGCCGGGCTCCAGCTCCTGGCGCAGGTCCAGGTGGATGTTCGGGTGGCGGTGGCGCCAGCCGTTGAGCAGCGGGATCAGCCAGCGCGCGCCGAAGGTTGGCGGGGTGGACACGCGCAGCACCTCGGTCTCGCCGCCGTAGGACAGCAGGTACTGGGTGGACACCTCGACCTGGCTGAGGATCTTGCGCACCTCCTGCAGGTACAGCTCGCCCGCCGGAGTCAGCTGCAGGCGCCGGCGCACGCGGCGGAACAGCAGGTGCTGGAGCATTTCCTCGAGCTGCGCCACCTGCTTGCTCACCGCGCTCTGGGTGAGCGCCAGCTCCTCCGAGGCGCGGGTGAAGCTCAGGTGGCGGGCCACCGCTTCGAAGCACTGCAGCGCGGTCATGGATGGCAGGTGGCGTTTGTTGAGCATGGGCGTGATCGGCTCTGTGAATGCCCCAGGGACGCACAGCCGCCCCTGGCATGAATTTACGGAATGATGTGCAGAGGAAACGTTGTTTGTTGGCTGTTGGCAAGCCGGTTATTACTGCTTGCATTCCAATGGCTTAACCGACCGGCTCAGGAGACGCGATGATTTCCGCACTGCTCGAGAAACTGGGAGTCGATTCCTCCCTCTACTCCAACGGCGACCATGTCATCCACAGCCCCATCGACGGCAGTCGTCTGGGCGCGGTGCGCCTGGAAAGCGCCGCCGAGGTGGAACAGAAGATCGGCCGCGCGGCCCAGGCCTTCGTCGCCTGGCGCGCGGTGCCGGCGCCGCGTCGCGGCGAGCTGGTGCGTCTGTTCGGCGAAGAACTGCGCGCGCACAAGGCCGCGCTCGGCGAGCTGGTGTCCTGGGAAGCCGGCAAGATCACCCAGGAAGGCCAGGGCGAAGTGCAGGAAATGATCGACATCTGCGACTTCGCCGTCGGCCTGTCGCGCCAGCTCTACGGCCTGACCATCGCCTCCGAGCGTCCGGGCCACCACATGCGCGAGACCTGGCAGCCGTTGGGCGTGGTCGGGGTGATCAGCGCGTTCAACTTCCCGGTCGCCGTGTGGTCGTGGAACACCGCGCTGGCGCTGGTCTGCGGCAACCCGGTGGTGTGGAAACCGTCGGAGAAGACCCCGCTCACCGCGCTGGCCTGCCAGGCCCTGTTCGACAAGGCCCTGGCACGCTTCGGCGACGCCCCGGCGCACCTCAGCCAGGTGCTGATCGGCGACCGCGTCGCCGGCGAAGCCCTGGTGGACGACCCGCGCGTGGCCCTGGTCAGCGCCACCGGCAGCACCCGCATGGGCCGTGAAGTGGGCCCGCGCGTCGCGGCGCGCTTCGCCCGCAGCATCCTCGAACTGGGCGGCAATAACGCCATGATCCTGGCCCCCAGCGCCGACCTCGACATGGCCGTGCGCGCCATCCTCTTCAGCGCCGTCGGCACCGCCGGCCAGCGCTGCACCACGCTGCGCCGGCTGATCGCCCACGAGTCGGTGAAGGACGAGATCGTCGCGCGGCTCAAGGCGGCCTATTCGAAGGTGCGCATCGGCCACCCGCTACAGGGCAACCTGGTCGGCCCGCTGATCGACGAGCGCAGCTTCCTGGCCATGCAGGGCGCCCTGGAACAGGCGCGCGGCGAAGGCGGCGTGGTGTTCGGCGGCGAACGCCAGCTGCAGGCCGAGTTCCCCGATGCCTACTACGTGTCGCCGGCCATCGTGGAAATGCCCGAGCAGAGCGACGTGGTGCGCCACGAGACCTTCGCGCCGATCCTCTACGTGATCCCCTACCAGGACTTCGACGAGGCCGTGGCGCTGAACAACGCCGTGCCCCAGGGCCTGTCGTCCTGCGTGTTCACCACCGACGTGCGCGAGGCCGAGGGCTTCATGTCGGCGATCGGCAGCGACTGCGGCATCGCCAACGTCAACATCGGCCCCAGCGGCGCCGAGATCGGCGGCGCCTTCGGCGGCGAGAAGGAAACCGGCGGTGGCCGTGAGTCCGGCTCCGACGCCTGGAAGGCCTACATGCGCCGGCAGACCAACACCGTGAACTGGTCGCGGGAGTTGCCGCTGGCCCAGGGCATAGTGTTCGATTGAGGCCTGCAGCCCGGAGGTGACCCCGCTTTTCGTAGGATCGAGGGGGACGCCTAGTCCTTGCTCGCGAACGGGCCCCGCAGCGGAGTCGGTTCGCGAGCAAGCTCGCTCCTACAGGGGGCACGCCGGGCCGCCAACCGCCGTACAGAGTCATTCACAAGGTTCGCGTAGAAGGATCGCTGGATGTCGCTTCGCCAAGAGTGTCTGTGGGAATACCTGACCCCCGAGCGGCCGAACGCGCCGTCGTTGCAGGGGGAACGCAAGGCCGATGTGTGCGTCATCGGCGCCGGCTTCACCGGGCTCTCGGCGGCCCTGCACCTGCTGGAGGAGGGCCAGCGCGTCTGCGTGCTGGAGGCCCACCGCGCCGGCCACGGCGGCGCCGGGCGCAACGTCGGGCTGGTCAACGCCGGGCTGTGGATCGCGCCGGACGACATCGAGGCGGGCATGGGCAGCGACGTGGGCGGGCGCCTCAATCGCATGCTCGGCGGCGCACCGTCGCTGGTCTTCTCGCTGATCGACAAGTACGCCATCGATTGCCAGGCGCGCCGCGAAGGCACCCTGCACATGGCGCACAACCTGCGCGGCCTGGATGACCTGCGCAGCCGCTGCGAACAGTGGCAGCGGCGTGGCGCGCCGGTGGAGCTGCTGACCGGCGCGGCCTGCGCCGAGGCCTGCGGCACCGACAAGATCGCCGGCGCGCTGCTCGACCGCCGCGCCGGCACGCTCAACCCCATGGCCTACGTCAGCGGCCTGGCCCGTGCCGTGGTCGGCCTGGGCGGCGAGCTGTTCCACCATTCGGCGGTGACCTCGCTGCGCCGCGAAGGCGACGCCTGGCGGGTCACCACGGCGGCCGGCAGCGTGCTGGCGCCGAAGGTGGTGATCGCCTCCAGCGCCTACACCGAAGGCGAGTGGACCGAACTGCGCCGCACCTTCTTCCCCGGCTACTACTACCAGGTCGCCTCGCGACCGCTGGAAGGCGCCGAGGCCGCGCGCATCCTGCCCGGCGGCCAGGGTTCCTGGGACACCCGCCAGGTGCTCAGCAGTATCCGCCGTGACGCCGACGGCCGCCTGCTGCTCGGCAGCCTGGGCAAGGGCACCGGCAAGCCGGAGTGGTTCATCCGCAGCTGGGCAGACCGCGTGCAGCAGCACTACTTCCCGCGCCTGGGCAAGGTGGAGTGGGAGTTCACCTGGACCGGCTGCATCGACTTCACCCCCGACCACCTGATGCGCCTGTTCGAGCCGGCGCCTGGGCTGCTCGCCATGAGCGGCTACAACGGCCGCGGGGTCACCACCGGCACGGTGGTCGGCAAGGCCTTCGCCGACTTCCTCCTGCGTGGCGACGCCAGCGCGCTGCCCATGCCCCTGCGGCCGCTGGAGGAGATCTCAGCGGTGGGCCTGCGCAGTTGCCTGTACGAGGCGGGCTTTTCGCTCTACCACGCCGGCCAGTGCCTGCGGGTAGTGATCTAGCGGTGAGTCCGGCGGACGGAGTCGCCCGGCTGCGTCCCGCCCTCTCCTGGCCCCTTCTGCACTTTGGTCTAGCCTTTTTGGTGCGTTACCTCGATGGGCGCGCACCGGGAATGTGCAGTTAGGTGACAGTGATGGTTACCTCTCGGGTTGCGCCCGTGGCTGCTGGTTGTTGCAGCCCTCGGGAAGGTGGGTTGCGCCCTGCGAATAGTCGGGTTGCACCTTTTCTAATCCGGGGTTGCACGCGCCAAGAGCCGTTTTCTGCCAGCCCTGTCTGGTTCTGCTGTCTGACTTTGCAAATAACAAAAACGAATGGCACGTAGCTTGCTGTTGGGAAATTGCCAACATCTGGTGTTTCGCGCGTCATCACAAAAAACCTCAGGAGCAAAACTCCATGTCGCAGAAGATTTTCAGAAAAGGCTTTCTGGCCCTGGCGGTGACCACCGCGATGGGCATGACTTCTCTCGCCCAGGCCGACGTCGTGATCGGTGTCGCCGGCCCGCACACCGGGGCCAACGCCTCTTTCGGCGAGCAATACTGGCGCGGAGCATCCCAGGCCGCCGAGGACATCAACGCCGCCGGCGGCGTTAACGGCGAGAAGATCAAGCTGGTGAAGGCGGACGACGCCTGCGAGCCGAAACAGGCCGTGGCCGTGGCCAACCGCCTGGTCGACGAAGACAAGGCGGTGGCGGTGGTCGGCCACTTCTGCTCCTCCTCGACCATCCCCGCCTCCGAGGTCTACGACGAGGCCGGCATCATCGCCATCACCCCCGGCTCGACCAACCCGCAGGTCACCGAGCGCGGCCTCTCCGGCATGTTCCGCATGTGCGGCCGCGACGACCAGCAGGGCGTGGTCGCCGGCGACTACATCGTCGACGTGCTCAAGGCCAAGAAGGTCGCGGTCATCCACGACAAGGACACCTACGGCCAGGGCCTGGCCGACGCCACCCGTGCGCAGCTGAACAAGCGCGGCGTGAAGGAAGTCCTGTACGAAGGCCTGACCCGTGGCGAGAAGGACTTCAACGCCCTGGTCACCAAGATCCGCGCTTCCGGCGCCGAGGTCGTCTACTTCGGCGGCCTGCACCCCGAGGCCGGCCCGCTGGTACGGCAGATGCGCGAGCAGGGCCTGACCGCCAAGTTCATGTCCGACGACGGCATCGTCACCGACGAACTGGTCACCACCGCCGGCGGCCCGCAGTACGTCAAGGGCGTGCTGATGACCTTCGGCGCCGACCCGCGCCTGATCCCCGATGGCAAGGCCGTGGTCGAGAAGTTCCGCGCCAACGGCTTCGAGCCCGAAGGCTACACCCTCTACGCCTACGCTTCGGTGCAGGCCCTGGCGGCCGGCTTCAACGGCGCCGGCAAGACCGACCCGGCGGCCGCCTCCAAGTGGCTGAAGTCGCACCCGGTGCCGACCGTGATGGGCAAGAAGGAATGGGACCAGAAGGGCGACCTGAAAGTCTCCGACTACGTCGTCTACGAGTGGGACGACAAGGGCAAGTACCACCAGCTGGACGCTTTCAAGAAGTGATCCCGGCCTGATCCGCCGCCTGCCGGCGCCGCCACGAGCGGCGTCGGCATCCCTCCGGGTCGACCTCGCCCGCCGGCGGTCACGAGCCGCACCGGTCGCGTTGCGTCAGCCTTTCCCTGCCCCGCTTGTGTGAGTACCCAATCGTGGATGGCATCTTTCTCCAGCAAATGATCAACGGGCTGACCCTCGGGTCGGTCTACGGCCTGATCGCCATCGGCTACACCATGGTCTACGGCATCATTGGCATGATCAACTTCGCCCACGGCGAGGTTTACATGGTCTCGGCCTACCTCTCGGCCATCGGCCTGGCGCTGCTGGCCTTCTTCGGCCTGCACTCCTTCCCGCTGCTGATCCTCGGCACGCTGATCTTCACCATCTTCGTCACCGGCGTGTACGGCTGGGCGATCGAGCGCATCGCCTACAAGCCGCTGCGCAACTCCACGCGCCTGGCGCCGCTGATCAGCGCCATCGGCATGTCGCTGATCCTGCAGAACTACGTGCAGCTGTCCCAGGGGCCGCGCCAGCAGGGCGTACCGACGCTGCTCGAAGGCGCCTTCAAGTTCCACATCGGCGAAGGCTGGGTGCAGCTGACCTACACCAAGCTGTTCATCCTCATCGCCTCGTTCGCCGGCATGGCCGTGCTCACCTACGTGATCCGCTACACCAAGCTCGGGCGCATGTGCCGCGCCACCCAGCAGGACCGCAAGATGGCCTCGATCCTGGGCATCAACACCGACCGGGTGATCTCCTACGTGTTCGTCATCGGCGCCGCCATGGCCGCCCTGGCCGGCGTGCTGATCACCATGAACTACGGCACCTTCGACTTCTACGCCGGCTTCGTCATCGGCATCAAGGCGTTCACCGCCGCGGTGCTCGGCGGCATCGGCTCGCTGCCCGGGGCCATGCTCGGCGGGCTCATCCTCGGCGTCGCCGAGGCGCAGTTCTCGGGCATGGTCAACACCGACTACAAGGACGTGTTCGCCTTCGGCCTGCTGGTGACCATCCTCATCTTCCGACCGCAAGGACTCCTGGGCCGGCCCCAGGTGGCGAAGGTGTGAGCATGACCACAGTGACCGCTTCCGCCCCGCGTCTCGACCTCAAGCAGAGCCTGCTGGACACCGTCCTCGCCGGCCTGGTCGCCCTGATCGTGTTCGGCCCCATCGTCGGCATCGTGCTCGACGGCTACAGCTTCACCCTGCAACCGGTACGCCTGGCCTGGATGGTCGGCGCGGTGATGGCCGGGCGCCTGCTGCTCAGCCTGTTCCTGCAGACCGCCGCCGGCGGCCGCGTGCTCGAACGCTTCGAGGGCTCCGACTCCGGCATCAGCGTGCTGCCGCCGGGCTACAAGACCCGCCTGCGCTGGATAGTCCCGCTGCTGGTGGTGGCCGCCGTGGCCCTGCCGTTCTTCGCCAACAAGTACCTGCTCACCGTGGTCATCCTCGGGCTGATCTACGTGCTGCTGGGCCTGGGCCTGAACATAGTGGTCGGCCTCGCCGGCCTGCTCGACCTCGGCTACGTGGCCTTCTACGCCATCGGCGCCTACGGCCTGGCGCTGGGCTACCAGTACCTCGGCCTGGGCTTCTGGAGCGTGCTGCCGCTGGCCGCCGTCATCGCCGCGCTGGCCGGCGCGCTGCTCGGCTTCCCGGTGTTGCGAATGCACGGTGACTACCTGGCGATCGTGACCCTGGGCTTCGGCGAGATCATCCGCCTGATCCTCAACAACTGGCTGTCCTTCACCGGCGGCCCGAACGGCATGCCGGTGCCCGCGCCGACCTTCTTCGGCCTGGAGTTCGGCCGCCGCGCCAAGGAAGGGGGCACGCCGATCCACGAGTTCCTCGGCATCGACTACAACCAGAACCTCAAGTTCGTGTTCATCTACGCGGTGCTGTTCCTGGTGGTGCTGCTGGTGCTGTACATCAAGCACCGACTGACCCGCATGCCGGTCGGGCGCGCCTGGGAAGCGCTGCGCGAGGACGAGATCGCCTGCCGCTCGCTGGGCCTGAACCACGTGCTGGTGAAGCTCTCGGCGTTCATGCTCGGCGCGTCCACCGCCGGCCTGGCCGGGGTGTTCTTCGCCAGCTACCAGGGCTTCGTCAACCCGTCCTCGTTCACCTTCTTCGAGTCGGCGCTGATCCTCGCCATCGTCGTGCTCGGCGGCATGGGCTCGACCCTCGGCGTGGTCATCGCGGCCTTCGTGCTGACCGTGACCCCGGAGCTGCTGCGCAGCTTCGCCGACTACCGCGTGCTGCTGTTCGGCATGCTCATGGTGCTGATGATGATCTGGCGCCCGCGCGGGCTCATCCGTATCAACCGTCGCGGCTTCGCCGTACGCAAGGGGGTGGCGCCATGAGCGACAAGATCCTCAGCGTCGAGCACCTGATGATGCACTTCGGTGGCATCAAGGCGCTCAACGACGTCAACCTGGACGTGGAGCGCGGTTCCATCACCGCGCTGATCGGCCCCAACGGCGCCGGCAAGACCACGGTGTTCAACTGCCTGACCGGCTTCTACAAGGCCACCGGCGGGAAGATCCTGCTCAACGCCCAGGGCGGCACCACCGACGTCATCAAGATCCTCGGCCAGCCGTTCCAGGGCGGCGACTTCGTCAACCCGGCGCAGTTCGCCAACCGCCTGTACTACAAGATGTTCGGCGGCACCCACCTGGTGAACCGCGCGGGCCTGGCGCGCACCTTCCAGAACATCCGCCTGTTCCGCGAAATGTCGGTGGTGGAGAACCTGCTGGTGGCGCAGCACATGTACGTCAACCGCAACCTGGTCGCCGGCATCCTCAACACCCCCGGCTACCGCCGTGCGGAAAGCGAGGCGCTGGACCACGCCTTCTACTGGCTGGAAGTGGTCGACCTGGTGGACTGCGCCAACCGCCTGGCCGGCGAGATGTCCTACGGCCAGCAGCGCCGCCTGGAGATCGCCCGGGCCATGTGCACGCGCCCGGAAATCATCTGCCTGGACGAACCGGCCGCCGGCCTCAACCCGGCCGAGACCCAGGCGCTGAGCCGCATCGTGCGCTACCTGCGCGACCACCACGGGATCACCGTGCTGCTCATCGAACACGACATGGGCATGGTGATGAACATTTCCGACCACATCATCGTGCTCGACCATGGCGACGTGATCGCTCGCGGCCTGCCGGCGGAAATCCGCAGCAACGAGAAGGTCATCGCCGCCTACCTGGGCGCAGACGAAGAGGAGCTCGCATGACGGCGCCGATTCTGGAATTCCGTGATGTGGATGTTTTCTACGGGCCGATCCAGGCGCTGAAGAAGGTTTCCCTGAGCGTCAACGAAGGCGAGACGGTGGCGCTGATCGGCGCCAACGGCGCCGGCAAGTCCACCCTTTTGATGTCCATCTTCGGCCAGCCGCGCGCGGCGGCCGGGCAGATCCTCTACCGCGGCCAGGACATCGCCCGGCGCTCGGCGCACTACGTGGCCTCCAACGGCATCGCGCAGTCACCGGAAGGGCGCCGGGTGTTCCCCGACATGAGCGTGGAGGAGAACCTGCTGATGGGCACCATCCCCATCGGCACGGATCACGTGCAGGAAGACATGCAGCGCATGTTCGACCTCTTCCCGCGCCTGAAGGAGCGGCGCAACCAGCGCGCCATGACCATGTCCGGCGGCGAGCAGCAGATGCTCGCCATCGCCCGTGCGCTGATGAGCCGGCCCAAGGTGCTGCTGCTCGACGAACCCTCGCTGGGCCTGGCGCCCATCGTGGTCAAGCAGATCTTCCAGATCCTCCGCGAACTGGCCAAGGGCGGCATGACCCTGTTCCTCGTCGAACAAAACGCCAACCACGCCCTGAAGCTCTCCGACCGTGGCTACGTGATGGTCAACGGCGAGATCCGCATGACCGGCACCGGCGCCGAGCTGCTGGGCAACCAGGAGGTGCGCGACGCCTATCTGGGTGGGCACTGACCGCACATCTGCTCTTCGTAGGAGCGAGCTTGCTCGCGAACCCTTCTCGCCGGAAAAGCTTCGCGAGCAAGAACTAGGCGTCCCCCTCGCTCCTACAAGGGCTCACCTGACTTTATGGGGAGTCTCCATGCACGATGTTCGCTTCCTCACCAACGCCGACGTCGCCGAGCGGCTGGCTTATCCACAACTGATCGAAGCCTTGCGCGAAGGCCTGGCCGGCGCCTGCGAAGCGCCGGTGCGTGGCTGCCACGCGCTGCCCGACGACGCCTCGCTGCTGAGCATGCCGGTGTGGCGGCCGGGCAAGGACATCGGCGTCAAGCTGGTCACCGTGTTCCCCGGCAACGGCGCGCGCGGGCTGCCGGCGGTGGCCGCGCTGTTCTGCCTGTTCGATGGCGTCGACGGCCGCCCGCTGGCGCTGCTCGAAGCCTCCGAGCTGACCGCCAGGCGCACCGCCTGCACCTCGGCGCTGGCCGCCGACCACCTGGTGCGGCGCGACGCCGAGCGCCTGCTGATCGTCGGCAGCGGCACCCTGGCGCCGCACATGGTCCGCGCCCACACGGCGGTGCGTGACTACACCGACATCGCCATCTGGGGCCGGCACCCGTCGAAGGTCGCCGCGCTGGTCGAGCGCCTGGCCGGCGAAGGCTACCCGGTACGCGCCTGCGCCGACCTCGCCGAAGGCGTCGCAGCCGCCGACACCGTCAGTTGCGTGACCACCTCGCGCGAGCCGCTGGTGCGCGGCGAATGGCTGAGCCCGGGCACTCACCTCGACCTGGTCGGGGCCTTCCTGCCGAGCATGCGCGAGACCGACAGCGAAGCCGTGCGCCGCGCGCGGATCGTCGTCGACACCCGCGAAGGCGCACTGGAAGAAGCCGGCGACCTGCTGATCCCGCTGGCCGAAGGCGTCATTGCCGAATCGGCCATCCACACCCAGCTCGGCGATCTGCTGCAAGGCCACGGGCTGCGCCGCGACGACCAGGAAATCACCCTGTTCAAGTCGGTCGGCTACGCCCTGGAAGACCTCATCGCCGCGCGCCTGTTGGTCGCACAGCACGACTGAACGGGTTATCCAGCGAAACTGTGGAAAGTACTGTGGATAAGGTTGGGGCAGCTGCCTGCGAGCAGCGCCCCGGCCGGCCCGCGAGGCATCGCCGGTTTTTTCGCCAGCCCGCGCAAAGCCCTGTATATACAGCCAGTTGAGCCCGATGGAGGGCGTTTGCGCGGGCGCCGGGGTTGTCCACGGAATCTGTTGGGTAATCTGTGGATAAGCTTGGGAAAGCTGGCGCCGGGCCAGGCCCCTGGCGGGCTGCGCGGCATTGTCCGGTTTTTCGCCGGGCCGTCGAGGAAAAAACGCCCGCGTGCGGGCGCCGGGATTATCCCCGGCTTCTGTTGAACAGCCTGTGGAAAACGTGGGGGAAGAATGCCCCGGGCCAGTGCCGCCGGGGCCTCGGTGCGGCTGCCTGATTCCTGACCAATGCTGTCGTACAAGCCGCGCCAGCCGTGGCTTATCACTGGCCTGGCGGAGATTCGCCGGATGTTCCAGGCGACCCTGCCGGGTTGTGGGCCAAACAGTGGAAAAGCTGTGGAGAAACTGGGGGAGAACTTCCCCTGGCCGCGCGCCAGGGCGGCTGCGGGAACTGTGTCGGTGCTGTGCATCGCGGCTGTAGCGTGGAGACGCGGGAGAGGGCTGTTATCCTCCAGGGTCCGACAGAAAACCCGCCAGACTCATGGCTACGGCGAAGCGCCGTGGCCCCTGGCCCAGCAGAGGAGTTGGCCATGTCTTCCACCCTGTTCATCACCGGTGCCACATCCGGCTTCGGCGAAGCCTGCGCCCGTCGCTTCGCCCGCGACGGCTGGTCGCTGGTGATCACCGGCCGCCGCGGGGACCGCCTGCAGGCCCTCGCCGAGGAACTCTCCAGCCAGACCCAGGTGCTGCCGCTGGTGCTCGACGTGCGCGACCGCGCCGCCGTGACCGCGGCGGTGGACAACCTGCCGGCCGGCTTCGACAAGCTGCGCGGGCTGATCAACAACGCCGGCCTGGCGCTGGGCGCGGACCCGGCGCAGAACTGCGACCTGGACGACTGGGACACCATGGTCGACACCAACATCAAGGGCCTGATGTACTGCACCCGCCTGCTGCTGCCCCGGCTGATCGCCCACGGTCGCGGCGCGAGCATCCTCAACCTCGGCTCGGTGGCCGGCCAGTGGCCCTATCCGGGCAGCCACGTCTACGGCGCCACCAAGGCCTTCGTCGAACAGTTCTCGCTGAGCCTGCGCTGCGACCTGCAAGGCACCGGCGTGCGCGTCACCAACCTGGAGCCGGGCCTGTGCGAAAGCGAATTCTCCCTGGTGCGCTTCGGCGGCGACCAGGCGCGCTACGACAAGACCTACGCCGGCACCGAGGCGCTGCAACCGGAAGACATCGCCGAGACCATCCACTGGATTCTCAACCAGCCGGCCCACGTCAACATCAACAGCCTGGAAATCATGCCGGTGAGCCAGGCCTGGGCCGGCTTCTCGGTGCACCGCAAGGAGTGAGGGCGCGGGCGCC